>DASYPH010000295.1:0-4513 GCA_036006925.1 Gaiellaceae bacterium | reverse complement strand
CTTCGTTGCTGTAGACCTCGACGTCGTTTAAGTAGCCGTCTTTCACAAAGAGGAGGACTCCTATCGAGTTGCCGCCGGGGTCGAGGCCGTGAGCATCGCTCACCATGTGTCCTGCTTCGGGAGCCGCAGGAAGCGATCTGTCCGGAACCAGGGAGAACGAGGGACAGCCGCAATCACAGGACGAACCACGCGTCTTGACCGTCTCGGCCTGGCGCACGAGCACGTCGCGTCCGGGGAAGTCACGCGCACGAAGAAACGCGAGCAGCTGGCGTTCAGGATCGGTGAGTTCCCTTAGCTCCGTTCGATCAGGCTACCGGCCTGTGCCCTGGGCCAGTGTGCTGGAATGTCACCCGAGCGTGTGTGCTGACTATCGCCGCAGCCGGTAGCTGAGTCGTGCGAACTGCTTGTCGCGGACGACATCGACGAGTTCGAGGTCCGCTGCGGTGAGCCGGCGAGGGAGCAACGGCGCTCCACCACCGAGGGTTACCGGCGCGATCCCGACAAACACCTCGTCCAGGAGACCGCGATCAGCGAACTGGCCCACGAGATCACCGCCGCCCACGAGCCAGACGTTCATCTCGCCCGCCGCTTGCGTCATCTCCTGATGAACGGGGCGAACGTCTCCGTGCGCGAATCGGACGTCCGCTCCCGGAATCGACGGCAGCGTCCTGTGGGTGAATACCCAGCATGGCGTCTCACCGTAGTAGGCACGCCACTTTTCGGGGTGATCGAGTAGCTGCTCGTGGTCGAGCACCCACTCGTAGGTCGTCGCTCCCATCGCCATCGCACCTATCTCCGCGAAGAAGCGCGCGAACGAATCATCGTTGCCTTGTCTTCGATCGACTTCGAAGAGCCAGGCGAGAGAGTTGTCCTGGTCCGCGATGTACCCGTCGAGGCTCGTCGCCGTGAAGTATTGCGTCTTGGTCACGCCGCCACTCTGCCACGCAGAAGCACGTGACGAACCGCTCGGCTGCGCCAGTGTTCCGGAATGACGCCTGAGGCCGGCGTAGAAGGCCTACTTCACCAGGTCTCTCGCCGGGCTGTCCGGCGAGAGACCTGGGTCAAATCAACACGGTAAAGGAGCGCCTACGGAGTAAAGCTCAGCGGAGTGCCGTTTTGGTACACCGCAGCCGAGACGGCCGAGCAATCGAAGTAAATGCCGGAGTCCACAACGGGGGTCACGTCCCCTGCGGCCTGGGCAGCCTTCAGTGCTTGCAAGGTGAGAATCCGCGTATTCATCGCGCCATCTTGTATGCCCTTGGCAGTGAAGAACGTGATCAACACGTGCCATTGGACGTTGTAGTCACCGTCCGGCGTCTTGCTTCCCGGATCGCCCACCAAGTGGTCGTGGCCCTTGATGCCGGGAATCTGCGCGTGATCGCAGTTGTACGGAAGACCGGGGGTGAAGAATCCCTCCGTGTAGCAGTTGAACGGCGCTGCGGCGTCAGCCGTGGAGGCCAGAGGATAGGTCACGAGGTAGAGCGGCGCGCTCACGCTCTTGAACGGCGGCGGGAGCGGGCCAGGGCCTGCGTAGAACGGCGAGTTGTTCGGGGTTAGCAGGAACGTCTGCGTTCCGTCCGAGAGATCCACCGCCGGTTCGATCGTGGCGCCGTTGCCCACGGCTCGTATCCCGGTCTGCCACGGCAAGTTGACGTGCGCGCCGCCGCGGCCAACCCCGACGGCGAGCGCCAACGATGCCCCCACGGCCGCGACTAGCAAGACCCGAAGCTTCATATTTTCCTCCCCTTTTTCGTACGACTACCGCAGAGCGAACAGCCTACGCCTCCTCGCTTGCAGAGACAACCGTTCGAAGTCCAGGGCTACTTCTCTCTCTTCACCGCAAACTTCGCAGGGTGAGTTGCTCCCCGGATCTTGGCGCCGTGTCTGAGCTCTTCTCCTAACCATTTGACCCACCAGGCGTTGATGGTCGCCTGCGCCAGTGTTCCGGAATGACGCCAGAGCGAGGCGTTCCCGCATGAGGAACTACGGTTCGGGTCATGCGCGACGTGCTCGTCATCTCAGGTCCGTGCGGCGCCGGTAAGTCGTCGGTCGGCTTTGAGTGCCTTGATCTGCTTGAGGCGGCCGGCGTCGCCGTGGCGATGATCGACGCGGAACTCGCGTACTTCCATCCCAAACCCGATGACGACCCGCAGGGCACCCGCGTCGCCGAACAAGCGCTCGCGGCTGTCGCACCGGTCTACGCGGCCGCCGGCATCGAGCGGCTGCTGTTGCCGCGGGTGATCGAGCGACCGCGACATCTCGATCTTGTCCACGCGGCTTTGCCCGGCGCACGTTTCCAGATTGCGTGGCTCGAGGTTCCGATGGAGACGATTGCCACCCGGCTTGCCGCGCGCGAGGTCTGGAGCGCGCTGAATTGGCATCTGCGGCGCGCGGAAGAGATTCGGAGCAATGCGATTGCCCACGACCTCTTTGATTTCACCGTCAACGGAGACCGGACGGTGCGAGAGGTCTCACTGGATGTGCTCGCGCACGCGGGGTGGCTCCCGCGATCGTGAGCGACGCGGTTATCGCGAGCTTTTATCCAACCCGGCGTTCGCTCGAACAACGCCGCCTGCGCCAGTGTTCCGGAATGACGCCAGAGCGAAGCCCTAGGAGCGATAGGCAGACATCGGTTGCAACAAGCGGCTGCTGAATCCTCTTAGCCACCCGAACCGGAGGCCCGTAGCGGGGCTCTCTCGGCTCACTGCGAGGCGCGAACTTGACTATCCGCTGGCGCACACGGAGGATCGTTGTCTCTGCGGCTGGGGATGTCCTCCGCCCGCGTTCAACGAGGGGAGATCAAGGGATGGGGAACTTCCGTCGGGCCACGCTTGTGGCTCTTCTAGCTGCAACAGCACTAGTTGCCACCGTGTTCGCACCGACCGCTAGTGCCGACTCGGTAACCGATGCCATTGCGCGGCTCCAGGTGCCGGTCACGGAGCTCGGTAAGCCACTTGCAGCTCCGCTGAACAACAAGCTCACCGACGCATCGGCTGCCTATCAGGCAGGCGATACCGCCGGTGCTTGCAGCGATCTGAAGTCGTTCATTAACCAGCTCGCCGGACAAGCTGGAAAGAAGAACCTGAGCCTTCAGACTGCCCAGAGCTTGATCGCCGAGACAATCTTCGTCGAGGGTCTGCTGGGCGGCTGCTGAAATCCGACAAGAACGACGCACCCCTGAACGAAACGAAGGCCCCGAGATGGGGCCTTCGTTGCTTATGGGCGCTCGGTTGGTGAGTCGTCGGAGCGGATTGGCGCTCGATCCGCGTTCGGAAAAGCGACGGCCCGCTGAAGCGGGCCTTCTGGTCGAGCAGTGGTTCGAGATTCTCGACTGGGCCAGTGTTCCGGAATGACGCCTGAGCGCGGGGTCGTCGTAGGATCGCTCGATGTCTGTCGAGTGGGCTGTCGAGTGGGCTCTGTTGTCGGAGGTGGCGGGGCGACCGTTATCGCGGCAGTGGCCAGCGATACGAGCCGGTGGCCCAGCGGCGGCTGACTACGTAGGGCCGGGCATAGCTGTTCTGTATCTCGATCTCGAGAGCGACGCAGCGACCCTTGAGTGGATGACGATTGACGGGGATGGTTTCGGTGACCTCTGGTTTCCTTCTCGCGAGGAGGCCAAGGAGGCTGCCGAGGAGTGGGGAGACAGTCTCGGCGCGTGGCATGACGTACCGGAATCGGAGGCCGACGTTCGGGCGTATGTGATCGCGGCTGCGCGCGCAGCCCTCGGAGTCTGAGAGCTTGAGGCGCTAACCGTAGGTAGCGATTACGAAATTGCCCCTACTTGGCAGCCGACTGGCCGATGGGGGGATCGCTCGCAGGAGGCGTACCCGTAGCCTGCGCCAGTGTTCCGGAATGACGCCTGATGTCCCGGAGTCAAGGACAAGCGAGCTACGCGCCGTCGCAGAGCGGATCGCCCGGGCGTTTCCGGACGTTGTCGAGGAAGTCGTGCTGACCGGCAGCGTCTCGCGCGGCGTTGCTGATCACCTTTCGGACGTCGAGATGCTGCTGGTGACCGCAGACCGCCTCGACCTCGCGGAATGCTTCGAGCTTGCACGGAACGTGGGGCTCGTCAGGCTCGACACATGGGGTAGCCAGGGAACCGAGGTCAGTCGCGTCTTCGGCTACTACGACAGTGTCCCGATCGAGACGGTCTGGTGGCCCCACGACTTTGCGGAGCAGTCTGTCGAGGCGCTCGTGGCGGGCGAGCAGTCGGGCGCCGCTGACGCCCTCTCCCACGGGGTCGCTCTCCGGACAGTAGGACTGCTCGCGGTCTGGCAGGATCGACTCCGCATCTACCCGGACGCCCTCGCGGCGGCCCGCATCGAAGAGGCCGCGGTCACGTGGGGGCGGCTTCCACCCAACCGGGTTCCTGACGCTCGCCCGGCCGCACGAGCGTTTGGCGTTGGTCGAGTACCTCTACAACGACGCGATGCGAGTGCTCCGGATCGTCTACGCGTTGAACCGCGTGTCGCAGCCGACGACCAAACGTCTCGCTGATCGCGTTGAATCACTC
>DASYPH010000294.1:0-1985 GCA_036006925.1 Gaiellaceae bacterium | reverse complement strand
ACCACTTGCAAGTCGCGCGCCGTTAGGCTGCGAGCGTGAGCGAGAGCGAACTCGTGGACGGCGCCCTCGACGTCCGGCCGCTCGCACCCGCGACGTGGGACGCGTTCGCCGATCTCGCCGAGCGACACAACGGCGTGTGGGGTGGCTGCTGGTGCACGTGGTTCCACACCTTCCACGCCGAGAAAGAGTTCTCGTACGACGCCAACCGTGCGCTCAAGGAGCGACTGGTCCGCGAAGGCCGCGCACACGCCGCGCTGGTCTTCGATGGAGACGTCGCCGTCGCGTGGTGCCAGTTCGGAACCCCGCAGGAGCTGAAGAACATCAAGCACCGCAAGGAGTACGAGGCGGAGCTCGACGTCCTCCCGGACTACCGCGTGACGTGCTTCTTCGTCGACAAGCGGTACCGGCGCCGCGGCGTCTCGGCCCTCGCGCTTCAGGGTGCCCTTGACCTGATCGCCGCGGCCGGTGGCGGCGTGGTCGAGGCCTATCCGCAGGACACCGGCGGCAAGAAGATCACGGCGTCGTTCCTCTACAGCGTCACCCGCAGCCTGTTCGAGCAGGCCGGCTTCAGCTACGTGCGTGCCAAGGGTAAGAACCACACCGTCATGCGCACGACGGTCAAGGCCGCGCGGTAGTCCGGAGCCCGCCCTGTGTAGCGCAGGCCGCATCGTCGGGCGTCATTCCAGAACGCTGGCCCAGGCGACCACTGGTCACGCTTAGGTCTCTGTCGTGGCTTGCCGCTCGGAGGTTGCGGCGAGTCTCTGTTCGATCGCCCGCACGAACTCCACAGCTTCTGCGTGGTTGGGCTGCGCGTCCGTGTTCCCGCGACGATGTCCGAGCGCTGCGTCGATGGCGGACCGATCATGGCGCACCCTTGCCCATTCACCACCTTCGGTCTTCGAACAGATCACGTCGTCCTCGAGGAACCGCCAGGCGCGCGCTGCGTTCAGCACTTGGTAGCTCGGCGAGCCATTCGTCATCGCCCACTCGAGCTCGCCTCGAAGAGCGTCCAAGAGATGGTCGCGCCGAACTTCGGGGAAGACCTCGACGGGCTCCGGGCCGACCAGGGTGACGCCTCGCGATCGTAAGACGGCATAGTGCATCACGAGGTCGGTATCTCCGGCTCGGCCGGTTCCGTCGATGCAGCGTTCTGTCCCAGTCTTGGTGTCGGTCGCGATGTGAAGCTCGAAGTTTGGAGCTGTGTCGCCGCATCGAAGGCTTCCGCGTGTGACGAGTGAGAATTCAAGCCCGACAGCGGGACACGGCAAAGACGACGGGGACAAGGCTTTGCATAGCAGCGGCTTGAGATCCGCGACGACCGCACGCGCTGTCACCGCGAGAAGGTCGATGTCGCTCCGCTCGTGATGGAAGTCGCCGAGAGCGAGAGAGCCGTGAAGGTAGGCGCCGATCAGATCGCTCCCGACGACCTCGCGGATTCTTCTAACAGCCTCGACGCAGTACGCCAGCTGCTCGCTGTTCACTTCCGGCGTCATTCCAGAACACTGGCACAGGGGACGGTTCGCCGGGGCATTCAGGCGTTCACGCCGCTGACGGCGGGGTGTGGCGCAAATCAGCGGCGACCAGTCGCAGTGCGATGCGGCGAATCAGAGCGCTGAAGGGACGGACGAATGTCCAGTAGCGGGTAAACCGTCGCAGGCTCTGCGCGTCGGTCAGTGAGACCCGTGTCTCGATCGTGAGGATCGACGCGGTGGCCCCGTAGGGCTCCACCCTGAGGTTGGCTGCGATCTTCGCGAAGCCGGGACGGTCGAAACCGGCGAACGCGGTCGCGTCGACCGTTGGTCCACTCGACGCGGCGGCCGACTTCCAGGGGCGGCCGATCTGTCCGAGGACGAGCTCGACGTTCGGCTGCTCGTCGAGGACGATCCAGCCGTAGCGGACCATGTCGCCCAACCTGAAGGTGGGCGGGGGTTCAGCTGCCGTCGCCGCGTGGTGTCGCCGGGCGAGGCGGTCAGCGAGACGCTGCG
>DASYPH010000293.1:0-1607 GCA_036006925.1 Gaiellaceae bacterium | reverse complement strand
AACCTGCTCTGGCACGAGCCGACCTCTCACGCGACGTACTCGGAGATCGTCGAGCTCGACCTCGGCGACGTCGAGCCGTCGCTCGCGGGGCCGCGCCGCCCTCAGGACCGCGTACCGCTCGCGCGTGCCAAGAAGGCCTTCATCGACGCACTCGGGACGTTCGGCGTCGACTACGCAAACGGCTCTCACGACCGTGCCGTCGCCGATACGTTCCCAGCGTCCGACCCGACGACCGAGCAGCAGCCTGGGGGCTCGGCCGAGCCTGTGCCCGACCTCTCGCCGGCGGTCGCGACGGCGCCGCGGCACCACCGAACACCGGTCGCAGGAACCGACTACGAGCTCGATCACGGGTCGGTCGTGATCGCGGCGATCACCTCGTGCACGAACACGTCGAACCCGCAGGTGATGGTCGCGGCCGGGCTGCTCGCCCGAAACGCGCTCGCGAAGGGCCTCGATCGGAAGCCGTGGGTCAAGTCGTCGCTCGCTCCCGGCTCGAAGGTCGTCACGCGCTACTACGAGCAGGCCGGCCTGCAGGAACCGCTCGACGCGCTCGGCTTCAACACCGTCGGCTATGGCTGCACGACCTGCATCGGCAACTCCGGCCCGCTCGCCGATGAGATCTCAGGGGCGATCGGCGAGGGCGACCTCGTCGTCTGCTCGGTGCTTTCCGGCAACCGCAACTTCGAGGCGCGCATCCATCCAGAGGTGAAGGCGAACTACCTCGCCTCACCGCCGCTCGTCGTCGCCTACTCGCTCGCCGGCCGCATGGACATCGACTTCGAGCACGAGCCGATCGGCACCGGCTCGGGTGGGGAGGACGTCTTCCTACGCGACATCTGGCCGAGCTCCGCCGAGATCGGAGACACGATTGCGTCATCGGTGCGAGCCGAGCAGTTCGCCGAGACATACGCCGACGTGTTCACAGGCGACGAGACGTGGCGCGCGCTGCCCGTCCCGGCGGGAGAGCTGTTCGCCTGGGAGCCGGGCTCGACCTACGTGCGCCGGCCCCCGTACTTCGAAGGGATGACACGCGAGCCTCAGGCCGTCGGCGACATCGCCGGCGCGCGCGTCCTCGTCTGGCTCGGCGACTCGGTCACCACCGACCACATCTCACCGGCCGGAGCGATCAAGCTCGACTCTCCGGCCGGCGAATATTTGATCGAGCACGGGGTCGAGCGCAAGGAGTTCAACACGTACGGCGCGCGGCGCGGGAACCACGAGGTGATGATCCGCGGCACGTTCGCGAACGTCCGGTTGCGCAACGAGCTCGTCCCGGGCTCGGAGGGAACCTGGACGGAGCACCTGCCGTCGGGAGACCAGATGACGATCTACGCCGCAGCGACGCGCTACCTCGCCGAGGGAACGCCGACGATCGTCCTCGCGGGCACGGAGTATGGCTCCGGTTCGTCACGCGACTGGGCCGCGAAGGGACCGAATCTGCTCGGCGTGAAGGCGGTGATCGCCGAGTCGTACGAGCGCATCCATCGTTCGAACCTGCTGATGATGGGGATTCTCCCGCTGCAGTTCCTCGACGGGGAGACGCCGACGACACTGGGCCTGACCGGGCGCGAGGAGTTTGCCGTCGAGGGCGTCGACAACGGCAATGT
>DASYPH010000292.1:0-14593 GCA_036006925.1 Gaiellaceae bacterium | reverse complement strand
GCGCCGACCGTCGACCGTGGCGAGAATCGGTGAAGCCTGGAAGTCGTAGTCACGTACGTCGTGGGAAGTCACCTGGTCGTACCAGAGGAGACGGCCCGACGCTCCGTCGAGCACGACGAGCGAATCCGTGTACAGCGCAGGGCCAGGGAAGACCCCGCCGTTCGGGTACGCGGGCGACCCACCCCACGGGTCCGGGTTCGAAATGCCCGCGTACACGTTGCCGTGCTCGTCGACGCTCACCGGATTCCAGGCGCCGCCGCCGCCGCTGGCGGCGGGATGAGACCACGGCAGCTTGATGGTCTGGAAGCGCCAGACGATCGTGCCCGTCTCGGCAGACAAGGCATAGATCGCGCCACGGCCCCCCGGCAGGAAGCCCTGCGTGCTCACGTACACCCGTCCACGGTCGACGACCGGCGCGATCGCGATGAACTGCTCGAACCGGCCGACGAGTCTCCTCGACCAGAGGCGCTTTCCGCTCGTCGCGTCGAGCGCGAAGGCCGTCGTGTCGGTCGCACCGTAGAGCCGCGAACCGGAGACCGAAACGCCGTTCGGGCCGTCGTTGGGCGCGTTCACGGTGTCCTTCCAGAGCAGCGCGCCGCTTCGAATGTCGAGTGCGTAGACACTCGATCTCGAGTCCTGCAGATACAGCACGTTTCCGCGGATGATCGGGTTCGAGGTGATCGCACCGAAGCTCGTGACGCTTGCGTGCAGGCGGAAGCGCCAGCGCACCTCGAGTCGCGGGATCGTCCGTGCGTCGAGCTTGGTCGCCGTGGCCGCCCGCTGACTCGCGGCGGTTCCGTTCGCCGACGTCCAGGACACACTCGCTGCTCGCGCTCCGCATCCCGTAGCGGCCCCGGCGAACAGCACAACGGCCACGAGTACGGTCGCCATTCCCGCGGCTCGCAGGCGCGGAAGGCTGTCGCCTGCCCCGTCGGTTCGCGCGTCAGAGGGAATGGCGGCGCCTACTGAGCACGTGCGCAAGTTACCCCGGCGACGACGAAGCGCCGGGGGAGAGACTCCCCCGGCGCTCACGTTTGTCCAGCTGTGCGATCGAAGCTACCGCGCGCAGCCGAGCCTAGAGACAGCCGTCGGCGTCGTCCTTGCCGACCGCATCGCTCTCATCGCCGTCTTCGTCGCTCCCGATCGTCGTGCCTGGCGGCGTGCCCGCTGGGCACCCGTTGGCCGTGGGAGGACCAGAGGCAGTGGTGGTCGGCGTGGTGCTCGTCGTCACCGGCGGCGCGGGCTTCACGGCAACGCCGAAGCCCATGAGCCCCTTCATCCCGGCAGCTGCGTGCCCCGGAACGCTGCAGAGGTACTCATACTTGCCGGCCTTCTTGATCGTGACGGTGAACGCCGCCGACTGCCCCGGATGGAGCGTCTTCGTCACCTTGCCGACGCAGGAGTTCTTCGCGGCGGACTTCACCGGAGCGAGACAGAACTTGAACGTGTGGAACCCAAGGCCCTTGTTCGTCACCTTGAAGACGTAGGTACCGACCTTGAGCTTCGTGCTCTTGGAGAGCTGGAACGCGAGCTCGCCCGGCTTTCCCGCGACGACCGTGATGACGTTCGCCTTGGTCGTCTGCGTCGAGAAGATCGCCGACGAAGCAACTGCTCCAGCCGCTAGCAGGCCGATAGAGGCCGCTAGAACAACTGCAAGAAAAGCTTTGCGACGCATTCATTCCTCCCCGTGGAGTCTGGACTTTGGGCTCGAGATTCTCGCAGCGGCGACACACCCTCGCGTGCGACCCCTATCGAACACCTTTGGCAGCGAATTCTACAGCACCTTGAAGTTGCACCGCGCAAACATTGGTCGTGCGAGCCTGTGTGCGCTGGGACCAGGCTCCGGGGGGCGACCGGATCAAATCGGCGTATCTGGTCGATCTAAGCGCTACGTTCTCGTCGTGAATCAGCCGCGCGCCGGAGACCAGCAGATCGACGCAGACCGCCTGCAAGAGACCGCCGCCCGAATGGTCGACAACGTCGAAAGCGTGGTGGTCGGCAAACGGGAGGAGATCGTCCTCGTGCTCGCAGCGCTGATCTCCGGGGGGCACGTCCTGCTCGAGGACGTGCCGGGAACCGCGAAGACGATCCTCGCGCGTGCGATCGCGCAGACGATCGAGGAGGCGAGCTTCGCGCGCATCCAGTGCACCCCGGACCTCCAGCCGACCGACGTCACCGGGCTGTCGATCTTCGACCAGAAATCGCGCGAGTTCACCTTCAGGCCCGGACCGATCTTCGCGACGATCGTGCTCGTCGACGAGATCAACCGCGCGATGCCGCGCACGCAGTCGGCCCTGCTCGAGGGGATGGCCGAGGGACAGGTGACGGTCGACGGCGTCACCCGCCGGCTGCCGGAGCCCTTCCTCGTGATCGCGACCGAGAATCCGATCGAGCACGAGGGGACCTTCCCGCTCCCCGAGGCGCAGCTCGACCGCTTCGCGCTGCGCTCGGGTCTCGGCTATCCCGCGCGGGGCGACGAGGTGTCGATCGTCCTCTCGCAACGTCATGGGCATCCCCTCGCGTCGCTCGAGCCTGCCGTCTCGACCGGCGAGCTGCTGCAGCTGCGCCGCGCGGTCGAGGAGGTGTACGTCGACGATCTGATCATCCAGTGGACCGTCGACCTCGTTCGGGCGACGCGCGCGGTCGAGGGCGTGGAGGTGGGTGCATCAGTCCGTGGGAGCCTGACGCTCGAGCGCACTGCGCGGGCGTGGGCGCTTCTGAAGGGTCGCGACCACGTCCTCCCGGAGGACATCGAGCAGCTGTTCCTCCCCATCCTCGGCCACCGTCTCGTGCTCACCTCGGCCTACGCCGCAGAGACCCGTTCGCTGGCCCGCGACGAGGCGCTCGCGCAGGTGAAGGAGCGCTGCCTGGCAATCGCCCCACCGCCCGCGCCGGACTGGGACAGCTGACCCTCGTGGCCGGACGCGGTCGCGAGACGTTCCCACTGGTTCCGCGCCACGCACTGACCGGGCTGCCGTTCGGCAACGTCCGTTCGCACAGACGGGGGCCCGGCAGCGAGGTGATCGGCTCGCGGCCGTACCGACCCGGCGATCCGGTCTCGACGATCGACTGGGGCGCGACCGCACGTCTGTCGACCGCGACGGGGCGCGACGAGTTCGTGGTTCGCGAGCGAGTCGCCGACGACGCGCCCCGTGTGGCAATCGTGCTCGACCGAAGGCCGTCGATGAGCCTGTACGAGCCCTCGCTTCCCTGGCTGTCGAAGCCGACGGTGGTGCGCGAGTGCGTCGAGGCGATCGTCGCGAGCGCCGTCGCCGCGCGCGCCGACCTCGCCCTGCTGGACTTCGCCGGGGGTACCGCGCACTGGGCGCCGCCTGCCCGTGGCGAGCGCCGCGATCTGATCGAGACGCGTCTCGCCGAAGCCGTCTTTGCACCCGAGGACACGATCGAGCAGTCACTGGCCTTTCTCGGCCGCCACCGCGCCGATCTGCCCGGAGGCAGCTTTGTCTTCATCCTGTCCGACTTCCTGTCACCACCCCCGGCGTCGTCGTGGCTCGAGGCGAACGCCCGTGGCTGGGACACGGTTCCGGTGGTGATTCAGGACCCCGTCTGGGACCAAAGCTTTCCCGAGCTGCAGGGCACCGCCGTGCCGGTCACCGATCCGGCGACGCGCGTCCTCTCCTTCGTTCGTCTCTCCAAACGCGAGGCGGAAGACCGGCGGATCGCGAACGTCGAGCGCCTGCGACGGCTCCGCGAGGAGCTCGCGGCGTTCGGCCTCCAGGCGGTGTCGCTGTCGACGGCCGACCCCTACGAGATCGACCGCGCATTCATCGAGTGGGCCGAGGACCGGCGGCGGGGGGCTCGCGCGCGATGAGGAGGCGCGCGGCCTTGCTGGCGGTGGTGTTCGCGGCGCTGCCGGTGTGTGCGGATGCCGCGACAGCCGCAACAGCGCATCCGCTGACGGTGCGCGCCGTCTTCGTGCCCGGCGTCGTCGAATTCGGGGACGCGGTGACAGCCCGAATCGTCGTCACACTCGACCGTGACTCGGTACGGACGTCGTCGCTGCGCGTCGTGTACGGCGTTGCCCCGCTCACCCAACTGGGGCGCACCCGCGAGCGGCATGTGAATCGCGGCAGCACGCAGTTCGTCACGTACGAGCTGCGCGCCGCGTGCCTGACTGATCCGTGCGTCGCCGCCTCGGCGCGACGGAGCGTCGCCCCCGCCCCCGTCCAGGCATTCGTCACGCGAACCACGGGCGCAACGCTGCACGCAGCGACCGCCTGGGTCCCGTTGACCGTCTCGGGACGCGTCACTGCGGCTGACCTGAGCGCCGCCTCGCCGCCGTTCCGGGTCGACACAGCGCCACCGGCGCCGAGCTACAGGGTCCGGCCTTCGCTCCTCGGCGCACTGCTCGACGGAGCGGGCGCAATCCTGGTCGCATGCGCCGTCGGCCTGGCAGCGGCGGCGCTGCTGCGCGCGCGGCGGCCACGGCACGCGGCGCAGACCGATGAGTTGACGCACGCGCTCGAGCTTGCACGTGCCGCGCGCACCCGAACGGAGCCCGACCGGCGCGCCGCCGTCGGCCACCTCGCGCGCCTCCTCGCGCGCCGCGGCACCGAGCTTGCGCCCGCCGCCGACGACCTTGCGTGGTCGCGCCCCGCGCCGACGCCCGACTCGCTGACCGCGCTCGTCGACGACGTCGAACGGGAGCGCCCGGCGTGAGCTCGATCCCGCTGGCCGACGCTCCGCGCCTCGCGCGTGCCGCCCGGCGCACGACCGTGGTGCGAGGGGCGCTGGCCCTCGTCGTGCTCGGTTTCGCGCTCGCCGCGCTCCAACACTCGCGCCACCCGGGCACCCACGCGCTCGTGCCGCTCGCCGGCAAGGGCAACACGATCGTCGTCCTCGATCTGTCCGCGAGCATCTCGACCGACACGTACTCGCAGATCGGGGCGACGCTCTCGGGGCTCGCGCGGAGCAACGGCAAGCTCGGGTTGATCCTCTTCTCCGACCAGGCGTACGAGGCGCTGCCCCAGGGCACCCCCGCGTCGGATCTCACCCCGCTCGTGCGCCTGTTCACCCTGCCCCAGGTGCCACAGGCCGGTTTCGCACCGACGCTCCCACCGAATCCGTGGACGGCGTCGTTCAGCGGCGGCACGAAGATCTCCGCCGGACTGACGCTCGCGCACACCCTCGCGGTCGCCTCGGGCGGCCCGCGACCGACGGTGGTCCTTATCAGCGACCTCAGCGACGATCCGCGCGATCTGACGCGTCTGGCGTCGATCCTGCTCGCCTACCGGCGCGACGGCATCCCGGTCCGCATCGTCGGACTGAACCCGGCGCCCGCGGACGTGACGCTGTTCCGCCGCTCGCTCACACCGGCACCGACGGTGGTGCAGGCGCCGACGCCCGGCGTCGGAACGCCGGTCACCCACACGCACTTTCCCTGGGTGCTCGTCCTGTGCGTGCTCGTCGCGTGCTGCGCGCTGGCAGCGGTGGAAGCGTGGGCGCCGCCTCTCGAGTGGGGGCGCGGGTGACGGGCAAGCTGCTCGGCGCAGCGGCGTTGCTCGCGCTCGCGGTGCCCGCGTTCCTGCTCGCCGCCGACGCACGCTCGTGGAACTCCTCGTTGAATGGAGGCGACGTCGTGTACGCCGACTCCCCGGCCGCCGCGACGTGGACGCCGCACACGCACTTGAGCGGTCTGGCCGGCACCTTGCTCGGTACGAACGACGACGTGTCGATCCGCCGCGCACTCCGCCTCTACCAGCTCGCCGCCGCGACCCACCTGAGGCTCGACAACGCGACGCAAGTTCAGACGACGCGTGCCGCCGCGCAGGACGCGCTCGCCGGTACGGCCGCGAAGGGCGAGAGTGCCAGCTCCGCGCAGGCACGAACGCTGCTCGGTGTGCTCACCTTCGGCGCGAGCGCCGCGGGCGGCGGACAGGACCAGGTCGACAGCGCGATCGCGGACTTCACCGACGCGATCCGAGCGGACGACCGGAACGAGAACGCGAAGTACGACCTCGAGCTCCTATTGCGGCTCTCGGCGGCAAAGGGCACGCGACCGGGGCAGGGGCTTGGCGGCGCGACCGGACGCGGCGGTCACCGCGGCGCGGGCGGCGGTACGCCCGGCAAGGGGTACTGATGTTGGTCGGAACGTCACTGACACTGCTCACACCGCGTGCGGCGGCTGTCGGCATCGTCGGTGTCGTCGCGATCGCCGCCACCGTGGCCGGGCGACGCCGGGCCGAGGCGGTCCGGCGAACGTTGCAGCTGCCGCACCCGCAGCCCGGCGGGGCGCGCGCCCGCCTGGCACTCGTAGTCGCCTTCGTCGCGTTGCTGACGTTGACCGCCGCCCAACCCGCGCTGACCCGCGACCACCACCTGCGAGTCCGACGCGATGCCCAGGTCCTGTTCGTGCTCGACGTTTCGCGCTCGATGGCGGCGTCGGCCAGGCTCCACTCCCCGACGCGGCTCGACCGAGCCGCTGCCGCCGCCGGGCAGCTGCGCGGAACAGTGCCGACGGTCGCAGCCGGGGTCGCCGGCCTGACCGACCGGGTGCTGCCCTATCTCTTCCCGGTGCCCGGTCGTGCGGGGTTCGACCAGGTGGTCCACGACGGCGTCGCAATCGAGAACCCGCCACCCCAGGCGAGCGCGGTGCGCGCGACGACGTACGACGCGCTGCAGCAGATTCCCGAAGGCGGATTCTTCGACCCGCGCGCCCGCACTCGCGTCGTCGTCGTCCTCACCGACGGCGAGAGCAACCCGGTGCAGACGGCCGAGGTGGCAGCCGTGTTCGCCAGACATCCTGGCTACCACGTGCTGTTCGTCCGTTTCTGGCGTCCCGACGAAGCGATCTACGACGCCGACGGCCAGGTCGAGTCGGCCTACCGACCCGACCCGTCGGGGGCGGCGACACTCGACACGCTCGCGTCTGCACTCGGCGGCCAGTCGTACAGCGAGAACGACCTTGGCCGAGCAGGGCGCACGCTCCAACGGCTCGTCGGGAACGGCCCCGTCGCCGATTCAGGCACGACGGTACGCACGCAGACGCCACTCGGCCCGTACACGGCCGGCCTGGCGCTCGTTGCCGCCGCCGGGCTGATTCTTCTGTCCGGGGCGGTTTCCAGCGTACGATGGTTGTTCCGGTGAGCTCGCGGCGTCCCCCGATTTCCGTGATCGCGATCGTTGTCGCTGCGGTCGCGGCGTGCGTGCTCCTCACATCCGCGTCGGCGCGACCTTCGGCCGGGGCCAACGTCGGCTGGCTCGGCTTCGGCAACACGCCCGACGAGGTTCGGCACTCACCGCTGACCGAGATCACGAAGGGCAACGTGAGCAAGCTGGGCCGTCTCTTCACCGTCGACTTCCACGCGATCGACGCCAGCATCAGACGCGGCGAGCAGTCGTACCCGGTCGAGTCGAACGGGACGCTGTACGTGACCACGAACGACGACAGCGTCTTCGCCTTGAACGCAACGACGGGAGCGGTCAAGTGGCGCTGGACGCCGGACAACGTTGCCGTCTTCCGCAACTTCGGGATCGTCGCGAACCGCGGCGTCGCCCTGTGCGACGGTCACGTGTTCATCTTGACGCTCGACATGACGATCGCATCGCTCGATGCGGCGACCGGCAAGCTCGAGCGCCGCGTGCCGATCGCGGAAGCGGTCCCCGGCGCCTCCTCGAGCTACGGCTACTCCGAGACGAGCGCCCCGATCTGCGCCAACCACCGCCTCGTGATCGGAGCCGCCGGCTCCGAGTACGGCGTGCGCGGCTTCGTGATGGCGTATCACACGGATCTCACACCGGCCTGGCCGAACCCGTTCTGGACGATCCCGCCGGCCGGGACCCAGTGGCGCCGCTACGGAACGCTCGTCGGCGGCGGCGTCGTCTGGACGCCGACGACGATCGACCCGACGACGAACACGCTCTACTTCGGCACCGGCTCGGCCACCCCGCTCTACTTCCCGTCGATTCGACCCGGCTCGAACCCGCGAGCAGACTCGCTCGTCGCCGTCGATCTGGCAAGCGGCCGACTCAAGTGGTGGCAGCAGCAGATGGCGCACAACGAGTGGTCGTACGACACTGCGCAGCCGCCCATGGTCTACAACGCGACGACCGGCGGCAAGAAGACACGCGTCGTCTCGGTGGCGACCATGGAAGGGGTCTGGTTCGCGTACGACGCGGCTACCGGGCGGCCTATCTACCAGCGCGTGAAGGTGATCGACCGCACCGAGCATCCGACCTTGCAACCGGGTCGCGCGGTCACGGTCTTCCCGTCCTCGCTCGGCGGCGTGAACTACTCGCCTGCGTCCTACGACCCTGCGACGAACTACGTGTTCAACGGCGCGGCCGAGACGGCAGCGGTCGAGGTGCAGACCGCGCTGACCCCGACCGAGAAGCGCCGCAAGTTCCTGCTCGGCGACGTGTTCCTCGGCCTGCAGAACGGCAACTTCGGCGCGCAGCTACCGGGCTGGCACGACCATGGCTCGATCAGCGCGATCGACATCCGCACGGGCCGTCGCGTCTGGAAGTTCACGACACCGGAACCCGAGCGCGGCGGCGTGACGACGACCGCGAGTGGACTCGGTTTCGCGGGTGGCGGCGACGGAGTGTTCCGCGCGTTCGATCTGAAGACCGGCAAGGTGCTCTGGACGTTCCAGACGGGACACCAGATCGCCGCCGGCGCCTCGATCTACTCCGTCAATGGCACGGAGTACATCGCGATCACGTCGGGCGGCACGCCGACCTCCTCGGGTGGCGGGATCGCGAGTGAGTTGCAGATCTTCACCCTCGGGGCGTCCCAGAAGCAATCGCCGCCGCCGGCCCTGCCGCTGACGCGCGCCGATTCGGCCGCACCTGCCACCGGGGCGGTCGTCGCCGCGACGCGGCCTGCGGGCCTGCAGTTGCGGACGGTCGCCTCACTGCACCGTGCGGGGCGGAGCGCCGCCGGATCGGGCGCACGGATCGCCACGCAGGCGCCGATCGCCGTTCAGCCCTGGGACGCCAACTCCTCCAACGTCCAGGCCATGTCGGGCCGCCTCCTGGTGAAGGGGGCCCCGGTCGCGCACGCGCGGATCAGCGTCGACGGGTATGTCGTGCGACGCGCGACGACCGGCTCCGGCGTCTTCCGCTACGACGCCGACCGCACCGTGGCACGCAAGCACCAAATTCGTGTGGCCGGGCTGGGTCTCGCAACCGTCAACGGACGCCGCCTGACGGATGGGCAGCGCACCGCCTTGCTCGGCGCCTCGGGCAGCTTCAGCGTCGGCTACCGCATCGACGGGCTCCATGCGACCAAGCGGAGTGACGGGACGATCGCGATCACGGGACGGGTGCATGACACCGCCGGGACCGCACCGCCGCCCGTTGCGCTCCAGACCTATCAGCTGACCGGCACGATCACCGACGCGAGCGGGAACCCCGTCTCGAATGCGGTCGTGATCACACGCACGCAGGATCGCGACTTCTGGACGTTCTCGTCCGCGTCCGACCAGAACGGTCACTACTCGTCGTTCTTCGCCGCGTCGGACGAGACGTCGGCCGATCCCGTGCCGCTGAGCGTGGGCGTCGCCTACGGCGGGACGTCCTACGGCGGAACGCTCGGGACGATCACCCCGTTCGACCGCCTGCACTCCTCCTCGATGAACATCCAGCTCGGCAGCGGCGCCAAGTACACGATCAGCAAGCCGACGTCCTACCCGGGCGCTGTCTACCAGGGCCTCGTCGTCGGCGTCTCCGGGGCTCGTGGCGTGATCAAGCCTGTCTCGAACCGCTGGCCCGACGCGCAGGGCCGCTTCACGATCGTGCTGCCCGGGTCGACGAGCGGCAAGGTCGTTCGCTTCTGGGAGAACCAGCGCCAGTTCTTCACGCACTCACGGGCCGTTGCCGGCGGGCCCGTCGACCTGAGCACCTGGCCGACGCAGCTTGGTTCCGCTGCGCCGGCCGGTCTCGCGACGCTGCAACTGCCCTAGTGGTCGACCGGCGGCGGGCCGCGAGCCGGCCGTAGCCGATCGCCGCCCGCCTGCCGACCGGCGGGCTACGAGACGGTGAAGGAGCCCTTCATGAACGGCGCGTGCGGATCGCACACGTACGTGTACTTCCCCTTCTTGAGCGTCACCTTCCAGGTGACGGTGCCTGTCTGCGGGACGGTCGTCGACTTGCTGACGCCGGGCCCCTTGAGGTTGAAGTTGTGGATGCTCGACTTGTCGGCGATCTTGATCACATAGCTACCGGCCTTCAGCTTCGTGACCTTCGCTCCGGCCTTGGTGAGCGTGATCGTGAAGCCGGGTCCGACCGTGCCGTTCAGTGTGGGTGTCGCGGCGATCGCCGACGGCACCAGCAGCGCCGCTGTGATCGCTGCGAGTGCAACGAGCTTCATGTATCTCCTCGGTCTAGGGATTTTCGCGCCGCCAGGGTAGCCGCCGGGCATAGCGCCGAGTGGGCCTCTCGGGTACCACTGTGATGGTCATGCGCGACACACCACACGTGCGCGGCGGCCTGCTCGTCCGTGTTCCCGTGCTGCTCGTGGGCCTCGCACTGTTCGCGGCCGGGATCGTCGCGCTGCTGGAGTCCCAGCTCGGGCTTTCGCCGTGGGACGTGCTCCATCAGGGGATCAGCCGGCACACGTCGCTGTCGTTCGGCGAGGCGAACGTCGTCGTCAGTGGCGTGGTGCTCGCGGCCGCCTGGCTGCTCGGCGCGCGGATCGGCTTCGGCACCGTCGCGAACGCCCTCCTCGTCGGCAGCCTGGTCCAGCTCTTGATGTCGCTCGGTTTCGTCGACGGGCTCAGCGACGACCCGCTCGGCGTGCGTATCGCACTGCTCGCGGCCGGGATCGGGCTGATGGGCGTCGGGACGGCGCTCTACCTCGGCGCGGGCCTCGGCGCCGGGCCGCGCGACTCGCTGATGGTGGTCGGCGCGCAGCGGACGCATATCCGCATCGGCGTTGTTCGCGCAGTGCTCGAACTGTCCGTGCTCGGGCTCGGGATTGCGCTCGGCGGCACGTTCGGCGTCGGCACGATCGTCTACGCGATCGGCATCGGCCCATCCGTCGAGCTCGCGTTCTGGCTGCTCGCCCGCTCGCCGCTCGGCTCCGAGCTCGACGCCGCCGTTCCGGTTCAGGCCGCTCCGGTCTCGGCGGTGTAGAGCGGCCCGTCGAAGCGCCCGACCACTGCGGGGCGCAGGTCGCTCGTCGCGGTCAGTTCGTAGAGGTGGCTCGAACCGCCGAGCACGCCCGCTCCGACGTACTCGTTGAAATCGCGCACGAGCCGCCGGACGAGGAACCCCATCTCGGCCAGCGACTGCTGCACCCGGAACGAGACGCCTGGACGCTTCGACCCGAACGAGAAGAGAACGGTCCCGCCCTCGCCCGCAAGCGCGTCGGCGGCCCGGGAGAGGAAGAGCCGTGCCCCTGCGAGGGTGTAGGGCGGGTCGAGGAGCACCGAGTCGAAGCCGGCGACCAGGTGGACAGGGAGGGGATCGCGCAGGTCGTGCCACACGACGGTCGCCGGGAACGGCGCGTTCCGCAGCCGGCGCCGGGCGAACGCGACGACTCGCGGGTCGACGTCGAGCACGGTCAGGCCGCGAATCGTCCCGGCGGAGCCGAGTCGCCGGACGACCGCGGCGAGCGTCGTCGCAGTCAGGTCGTCGTCGCCGAGCAGCAGGATCCGCCGGCCGACGAGGGCGTCCGCCTCGTGCAGCGCGAGCACGCGCAAGAGCTTCGTGTCGAATGTGCAGTGGCACTGGTCGAGCTCCGGCGACGCGTCGGGCGCGCTCGCCGCGAGCTTCTCGACTTCCCGCGCGGCCGGCCTGAGCGCGGGTGGAACGACGAGCCCACGGCCGCCGCACGCAGCACAGGTTCCAGGCCCGGCGAGACCGAGGCCGCTGCCGCCGAACAGACGCCTCCCCTCGGGCGTCAACTGCGCGGGACGCGCGTCGGCGACGATGCCCCGCCGGCGTAACTCGCCACAGATCGCGGCGACGAGCGGGACCGGGAGCTCGGCGGCGCGGCTGATCCGCCGCGTCGCCACCGGCTCGAGCCGGGCCAGAATCGAGAGCACGCTGCGCACGCCGGCCTCGCCCTCGACAAGGCCGACGGCCGCAGCGACCTCGGCGACGACCTGCTGCTCAGGCAACTGCACGCGGGATGCAGGTCAGGTCGGCGTGGTCGACGTCGAGGCGCTCGCAGATCACCCGCATCACCTCGTCGGCACGTACGTCGCCGTACGAGAGCAGGTCGACGTTCGCGAGCGAGAACTCCGGCCACGTATGGATGCTGAGGTGCGACTGGGCGAGCACGAGCACACCCGTGACGGCGTCGTTCGGGAAGACGCAAAAGCGCTCTCCGAGCACGGTCGCGCCGCCCGCCGAGGCGCCGGCGCGCAGCGTTTCCTTCAGACCGTCGGCGTCCGTGAGGACCGACGGGCGACGCACCCACGCATCGAGCGCGTGCAGGCGCATCGTGTGATAACCGGGGTCGGGCAACGAACCTCCGTTCGTCGAGAGACAGGTCGCGAAGCGACGCCTGTCTCGTGACGGCGGAGCGAGCTTGAGGTTACGAGCTGCCGGCCGGCGAGGTCAGGCGACGCCGAGGAAGAGGGCAGAGCTCACAGTCATCTTGGCACCCCTCCTTCGTCGACAGCCCCGGCACGGTAGCCGTGGTCCGCGCGGCGCGTCAAGCGGCCGGCGTCTCACACATGTGTGCTCGAGGCGCCGAAGCCGGGGGGCGCTGCTGCGGAGCTCGTCGAAGCGCCAAGGTTTCTGGGCTCGCCCTGACGGGCACCTGCGTGGGGACGATGCCCGCCGACCACGCCTTCGACATCGACAGCACCGTCGGCCGCTACTGGCTCGTGAACGGCTCTGGCTTCGAGCTCGTCGAGCGCGGCGGCCGCTCACTGGGAGTGGTCGAGGACGTCGTGCTCGACCCGTCGACCCAACGCGTCGACACGATGGTGGTCAAGCGTCACGCCATGATCAAACGCGCCCGCGTGCCGCCGGCGGAGCTCACCGCAGTCGTGCCTGCGGCGAAGGTGTTCGTGATTGCGAGCGGCTCGAGCGCCGCGCTACCGCCGACGATCGGCCGCCGTGTCGCGACGCTCTTCGCGACCGGCGCGACACTGGCGGCGACCGGCGCGAAGCTGGTCGCAACGCTCGTCGCGACCGGCTCGAAGCTGGTTGCAACGCTTGTCGCGACCGGCTCGAAGCTGGTTGCAGCGCTCGTCGCGACGGGTGCGACGCTCGCGCGGCAGCGCTGGCCGGGACTGCGCCACCGTCTGGCCGTCGCCGCCGCGGTCGCGCTCGACCTGTCCAGGCGTGCCGTTGTGGCCGCGGCGCTCGGCGTGCAGCGGGCGTGGCGTTGGCTGCATGAGCGGGAGCAGGTCGATCGCGGCCGCCGCGGGCGCGGCGGCCACACGACCAGACGTTCAGGGTAGGTCGGTGCCGGACGTCGAGTCCGGGGTCGCCTCGGGCGACGACGGCGGCGACGGCGACGGCGACGGCGACGGCGAGCTTGCGCTGCTGCTGCTGCCCATGCCGGGCATCGACTCCTCGCTCGACTGATAGACGAGCCAGGCGCCGTAGGCAACGATCGCCGCCAAGACGATCCCGATGTAGCTCCAGAGCGTCGAGTAGTCGTCGGTGAGGTTCTTGATCAGGGCGAACGCCAGGATCAGCACGCCGAGCACCAGCGACGTCAGCCCCTCCGGGATCTCCATCGGCAACTCGACGTCGTACGCACGAGCGGCGACCCAGGCGACGAGCGCGATCGTCAGCAGCCCGAGCAGCACCCCCCAGAATCCGTGCCAACCGTTGCGCGAGGCGGTGAACGGCCCGATGTCGACGCTCTGCCAGTGCAAGAACGTGTCGATGAGCAGCAGGACGCCCGCTCCGAGGATGAGCTGCCTGCCCAGCGGGAGGGCTTTCAACTGCTCCATGACGATCCTTTCGCTGTGTGAAGCCCTGGGGACTCGCGGGGGAATCCCTCAGGGCGGTTGACAGAGACTCGCTCGCAGGGGCGAAAGAGTCAAGCCGGAACGACCAGCGTGGTACAAGTTCGGTGCAGATGGCCGCGACGACGACGCTCGCCCAACCGACCACAGATCCGCTCGACTTCCTCGCGATCGATGCGCTCCTGAGCGATGAGGAACGCGCGATTCGCGACACGGTCCGCGCGTGGGTGCGCGAGCAGATCCTGCCCGAGATCGGTGACTGGTTCGAGCAGGGAATCCTGCCGCGCGAGCTCGCCCAGGAGGTCGGCCGGCTGGGCCTCTTCGGCATGCATCTGGACGGCTACGGCCTCCCGGGCGCGAGCGCCGTCGCCTACGGGCTGACCTGCCTCGAGCTCGAGGCGGGGGACTCCGGTGTCCGCAGCTTCGTCTCGGTCCAGGGCTCCCTGGCGATGTTCGCGATCTGGCGCTGGGGCACCGAGGAGCAGAAGGAGCGCTGGCTGCCGCCGATGCACGCGGGCGAGCTGCTCGGCTGCTTCGGCCTGACCGAGCCGGACGCGGGGTCCGATCCCGGCTCGATGCGCACGACCGCGCGACGCGACGGCAGTGACTGGATCCTGAACGGCACGAAGATGTGGATCACGAACGGCTCGATCGCCGACGTCGCAGTCGTCTGGGCTCGCACCGAAGACGGCAAG
>DASYPH010000291.1:0-10626 GCA_036006925.1 Gaiellaceae bacterium | reverse complement strand
TCCTTGAAGTCGGCGAGCTGCTTCTCGGTGTCCTCGAGCTTGTCGGCGAGCTCCCCGCGCTCGCTCCAGACCTCCTCGAAGCTGTCTGCCACGTCTTCGAGCATGCGGTTCGTCTCGTCGCGCCGATAGCCGAAAAACCCTCGGCTGATCCGCACATGCCTCAGTTCGACCGGTGTGTACCGCATCTGCTCTCCTCTCCGTCCGCTAGTGGAGCCGCTGGATGACGGCGTCGAAGATCCGGTCGGCCACGATCAACGCGATCACCGCGACCATCGGCGTGAAATCGATCGGTCCTGCCGAGACCGGGATGAGGCGCCGCCAGAGACGCAGGTACGGGTCGCAGAGGTCGTAGAGAAACCGCTGCACGGGCCGTAGTGAGTAGGGCAGCTGGATCCACGAGGTCAGAATGTACGCCAAGATCGCAAGAATGTAGACGCCGACGAAGACGTTCACGAACAGCTCGACTTCGGTGAGTGCGTCGAGCACCACCGCCCACCCTTCGCGCCTTTAGCCCTTTCTCCTACGCCTGGTTGAAGAACCCGCCCCGTTCGAGCAGCTGCGCACGCTGCTCGGCGGAGACCTCGACGTTTCGCGGGGTCAACAGGAAGACCTTGTCGGCGACCCGCTGCATGCCCCCGTTCAGGGCGTAAGTGAGCCCGCTCGTGAAGTCGATCAGCCGCTTCGAAAGCTCGGCGTCGGCGTTCTGGAGGTTCAGTATCACCGGGATGCCCTGCTTGAAGCGGTCGGCGATCTGCTGGGCGTCGTTGAAGCTCCGGGGCAGGACGAGATGAACGCGCACGCTGCTCGGATTCGGCACCGCTTCGATCCGCGGCACCCGGCTCGGCAGGTCGCGCACGCGCGGCTCGCGTGACGAGCGGGTCGCAGGAACACGCGCCGCCGCAGGAGCGTCGGACTCGGACTCGGTCCAGTCGTCGAAGTCCTGGCCGCGGCGCCTCGGAGTCAGCCGCCGGACGTTCGGGCGTTCGCGGTAGCTCTCCTCGAGGCTCTCCTCGGCCGCGTACCCGTCTTCGTCCTCCCAGTCGTCGTCCTCCTCGGCGATGCCGAAGTAGACGAGCGTGCGGTTCCAGAGGTCGCCGAGGGCCATGCGAGCAGGAGTTTAGAGCACATTTCACAATGAAGCCTGGTCCGCCGGACGCGCTCGCCGGCGCGCTCTCAGTCGCGAAAGAGCACGGAGCCGACGCGAATGTGCGTCGCCCCTTCGGCGACCGCGACGGCGTAGTCCTGCGTGGTACCCATCGACAGCTCCGCCAGCCCGTGTGCCGCAGCAAGCTGCCGCAGCTCCGCGAACCAGTGCCGCGAGTCCTCGGGCGTCGCCGCGGCGGGTGGCATCGTGGCGAGCCCGCGGATGTCGAAGCCGAGGTACCGGCCCAGCTCGGCCGGGCTGACGCCCGCCTTCGACGCCTCGCCGGCGAGATTGACCTGGACGAGTGCAGGCACCTCGAGTCGCCTCGCCGCCGATTCCGAGTCGAGCGAGTGGACGAGCTCGCAGATGCGGTTCACGACCTTGACCTTGTTCGACTGGAGGTTGCCGATGAAATGCCACCGGAAGGCGTCGCCGTACTCCGCGTGTTTCGCCTCGAGATCCTGGGCACGGTTCTCACCCACTACCGCGATGCCGGCCTCGAGCAATGCCGCCATACCCGCGACGTCGACGTACTTCGTCGCAGCGACGATCGTGACCGACGGCCCCACCTCGGCCCGGATCCGCGCGAAACGCTCCCGGAGCTCGTCAGGCAATGGCACCGATCACGCCCTGGACACCGCGTGCGAGGCCGTCGCGCCGATGTGAGAAGAAGAGTTCGGCATGGTCCCGGGTGCAGAGGTCGACCCGCTCGACCTGCTCGACGCCAGCTCGACGCAACGCGCGTTCGGCCGCGGTCCAGAGATCGAGGCGGCCGTCGTGGGTCAGATCGGCGTCGTAGCGCGCCGCCACTTCCGGCCCGACGTCGTAGCAGCACGGCCCGATCGCCGGGCCGATCACTGCGGCCTTCGGCGCGACACCGAGCACGTTGACACCCGCTTCGACGACGCCGTCGGCGAGACCCCGCCAGCCGGCGTGCAACACCGCCAGCCGCGGCGGGCCGTCGGTCGTGGCGACGGCGATCGGCAGGCAGTCGGCGGACATCGCGAGCAGCGGCACGCGGCGCTCGTCCGTCCAAAGCCCGTCACCCGGCGCGCCGCGCACACCAGGGTCTGCACGGTGGACGGTTGGCGAGTGCACCTGCCGGTTGAAAGCAAGACGCTCGTAGGGCACGCCTACCGCCTCGCAGGCGATCCGGCGGTTGTGCTCGACCCGCACGGGATCGTCGCCGGTGCCTCTGCTCAGGTTCAGGGAGTCGTACGGCGCTTCGCTGACGCCGCCGACGCGCGTCGTGAACGCGACGACGTAGCCGGGTAGCTCCCACCAGATCATCCGAGGAGCTCCTTCGCCCGTTCGAGCAGATACTCGCGCGTGTTCTGCGCCGGATCGCGAATCACGTCGTCGAGCAACTCCTGCAGCGCGCGCCCGATCGGCGGTCCCGGCGCGTAGCCCAGTGCGACGAGGTCGTCGCCGCTGACCGCGAGGTCGCGCAGCCGGTGCGGGCTCTTCAGCTCGCCGTCGACCACCCGGCGGAAGCGGGCGAGTCGATCGAGCTCCGACTGACGGGGCGTGTCGCCCTTGCCGCGCAGATCGGCCTCCTTGTGATCGAGCAGCTCGTACGTGAGCCGCCTCCCGTACCGCGACAGCATCCGCCGCGCCCGCACCGGGTCGCTGCGCGCCGGGTCGAACATGTGCGCGCGGACGATTCGGATCACCCGAGAGCGAAGCTCGTTCGGATAGCGGAGGCGCGACAGCGCCTGCGCGGCGAGGTCGGCGCTCACCTGTTCGTGGCTGCGGGCGGAGTAGCCGGGCTTGGCGTAGTAGTGAAGGCGATCGTCCGTGCCGCGCCACGCGACGTGCGGCTTGCCAAGGTCGTGGAACAGCGCCGCCAGCCGCACCGCGAGCGACGCTTTGCCGTCCGCAGCAGCCTGCACGACCGCAAAGGTGTGCTCGTCGACGCTCAGATCGTGGTAGCGGCTCTCTTGCTGGAACCCGATCGCCTGCTCGAACTCGGGCAGCAACTCGACGAGCACGCCGGTGTCGCGTGCGATCCGAAGCGCCTTAGCGGGCTGCTTGCCGAGCAGGAGCTTCGACAGCTCGCCCATGCCGTCGGCGTGCAGGCCGCCGCCGACCCGCTCGCCCGAGACCAGGCGGACGCCGCTCGCCTCGGCGCGCATCTGCGCGAGCGTGTCGGCGTCCGGATCGAGGTCGAGCTGAGACACGAACCGAAGGCCGCGCACGACGCGCAGCGGGTCCTCGGCGAAGCTCGACGGCGACACGGTGCGCAGCCGGCGCGCCTTCAGATCCTCCTCGCCGCCGTACGGGTCGACCCTGACCCCGTCGGCGAGATGGCGCGCCATCGCGTTGATCGTGAAGTCGCGGCGACCGAGGTCGACGTCGATCGGCGCGTCCGGATCGACGACGATCTCGAAGTCGTGCCGGCCGCGGCCGGTCGACACCTCCCGCCGCGGTGGCGCCAGCTCGATGCCGGCGGGTACGAGTGCGCGCAGCGCGCGATCGCGTGGATAGTGGCGCACACCGACGGGCCGACCGGCGACGACGAGCTCCTCGGTGCGGCCGTGAGGCTCGAGCCGCGCGCGCAGGCCCGGGATGTCGACACCCGGAACGAGGAAGTCGGCGTCCTTGGCCTCGACGCCGAGCAACTCGTCGCGCACGGCACCGCCGACCACGTAGGCGTCGAGCCCGAGCGAGGCGACGTACTTCTCGATCCGCTCAGACGACTGCGATCGCCTCGATCTCGACGAGCGCGCCCGACGGAAGCTTCGCGACCTCGACGGTCGAGCGGGCAGGCGGCGTGTCGCCGACGTACTTGGCATAGATCTCGTTCATGCCGGCGAAGTCATCGAGGTTCTGCAGGAACACGGTCGTCTTGACCAGCTGGTCGAGTGAGGAGCCGGCGGCCTCGAGGATCGCTCGCAGGTTGGCGAACAGCTGCTCGGTCTGCGGACCGATCTCGCCGCCTTGCAGGTCCTTGTCACCGGGCCGGAGGGCGAGCTGACCGGAGACGAAGACGAATCCGCCGGCCTTGATCGCCTGCGAATACGGGGCGCCCTGAAACGGGGCCGGCGCGGCCTCGGTGCGTACGGCTTCCTTCACGATCCCTCCTCGTCGGATGTGGTGGCGACCGGCCGGCAGGCCTGACCGAGCGCGGCGCCGACCGCCTTGTAGATCGCGGTCAGCACGTGCTGCGGGTCGGTGCCCTCGAGCAGCCGCACGTGCAGGTTGATCTGAGCGGCGTTGGCCGTCTCGCGCAGGAAGACCGATGCGACGTCAGCGGCGAGCCCGCCGACGCGCTGATGCGAGAACTCGACGTTGGAGACGAGTCGCGGCTCCGTGTCGCGCTCGAGCGAGGCGGCGGCGAGCGCCTCGGCCGACGGAACGAGCGCCCAGCCGAAGCCGGTCGCGTGAGGCGCATCGAGCAGGTCCCTGAGCGCGCTGCCGAAGGCATGACCGGCAGAGGCGACGGCCTCGTCCGCGCTGCCGGGCGCCACCTCGAGCGAGAGGCGAAAACGGCCGATCCGTGCCAGCTCCCCGACCAGGTGGTCGAGCACCGGCAGCCCGGTGGTGACGTTGGCGGATCCTGCAGCGGCGAGCGCCAGGCGCACGCCAGTCTGGGTCTCGGGCATGCGCTAGCCCTCCACCCGCTCGATCCGCGCACCGAGGCCGCGGAGCCGATCGTCGATGCGTTCGTAGCCCTTGTCGATCTGGTACGCGTCGCCGATCGTCGATACGCCTTCCGCACAAAGGGCTGCGATCAGCATCGCCATGCCCGCGCGGATGTCGGGGCTCGACATCCGCTGGCCGTAGAGGCGCGACGGGCCGGTGATGACGACGCGGTGCGGATCGCACAGGATGATTCGGGCGCCCATCGAGACGAGCTTGTCGACGAAGAACAGGCGGCTCTCGAACATCTTCTCGAACACGAGCACCGTTCCCTTCGCCTGCGTGGCGACGATCACCGCGATCGACGTGAGGTCGGCCGGGAATGCCGGCCAAGGGCCATCCTCGACCTTCGGGATCGCACCGCCGAGATCGTCGACGATCTCGAGGCGCTGGTCGGGCGGGACGCGGACCCAGTCGTCGCCGAGTTCCACCTCGACGCCGAAGCGACGGAGGACCGGGAGGATCGGCCACAGGTCGTCGGGCACGATTCCCTCGACGGTGATGTCGCCACCTGTCACAGCGGCCATGCCGATCAGGCTGCCGACCTCGACGTGCTCGGGCCCGACCGAGTAACTCCCGCCTCGCAGTCCCTCGACGCCGTTCACATGCAGGACGTTCGAGCCGACGCCGCCGATGTCGGCGCCGAGCGAGATCAGAAAGCGGCACAGGTCCTGCACGTGCGGTTCGCTGGCTGCGTTCGAGATCATCGTTCGCCCCGGCGTGAGGCTCGCCGCCATCACGGCGTTCTCCGTCGCCATCACCGACGCCTCGTCGAGATGAATGTGCGCGCCGGCGAGCGTTCCAGTCAGTTCGTAGCGGTCGTTGTATTCGAGCGAGGCCCCAAGCTCGCCGAACGCGTGGATGTGCGGGTCGAGCCTGCGTCGTCCGATCACATCACCGCCGGGCGGCGGCACGACCGCTCGGCCGTGGCGTGCCAGCAGCGGACCTGCGAGCAGGAACGAGGCGCGGATCTGGCTCGCAAGCGCCTCGTCGACCTCGTGACCGACGTCGCGGGCCTGGACGCGTATCTCGTTCGTGCCGATCCAGTCGGCGTCCGCCCCGATCGCCCCGAGGAGGCCGAGCATCGTCTCGACGTCGCGGATCCGCGGGACGTTCGACAGCGTCACCTCCTCGTCGGTGAGCAGGCAAGCGGCGAGAATCGGCAGTGCACCGTTCTTGTTGCCGGAAGCACGCACGCGACCTGCGAGCGCATGGCCGCCTTCGATCACGAACGATTCCGACATGGGTCTGACGACGGTCGCGGTCACCTGGCGAACTATGCTAGATGGACGATGTCGGTGACCCGCGAGCAGGCCTGGACGACGCTCACGCGCTATACGCAGAGCGAAGCGCTGCTCCGGCATGCACTTGCCGTCGAGGCCTCGACCGCGTCCTACGCGCGGCGCTTCGGTGAGGACGAGGAGCTGTGGCGCGTCACAGCGCTGCTCCACGACTTCGACTACGAGATCCATCCGACCCTCGACAAGCATCCCCAAGACGGCGCGCCGCTCCTCCGCGAGGAGGGGTATCCGGAGGTCGTGATCGACGCCGTGCTCTCCCACGCGAACCACCTCTCTCTCCCTCGCGACACGCCGCTCAAGAAGTCGCTCTTTGCGTGCGACGAGCTCTCGGGCTTCGTGCATGCGTGCGGCCTCGTGCGGCCGACCGGACTGGAAGGGCTCGAGCCGAAGTCGGTCAAGAGGAAGCTGAAGCAGCCGTCGTTCGCAGCGGGCGTCTCGCGCGACGACGTCTATGAGGGCGCAGAGCTGCTCGAGCTGGAGCTGGACGAGCACATCGCAAACGTCGTCGCGGCGCTGCAGCCGATCGCCGGTGAGCTCGGCCTACGAGATGTCGAGCTCGACCGGGGCGTGATCTGAGAGCAGCACCCCGGCGCGCTCGCGCCGCAGGTCGTCCCAGCGCCTGAGCGGCGAGCTCGACGCCCCGCGCACGAGGACATGGTCGATCCCGGCACCCGGGCGGGAGAAGCCCCATTCGGGGCCGGCAAGCTGCTCGAGCGTGCGTGATGTCTCCGGCCGCACGTTGAAGTCGCCGGCGAGCACGACGACGTCCTCCGGCCGCGCGTGCGATGTCGCGAACCACGCGGCACGCAGCAGTTCCGCGTCCGCGATGCGCCCGCCCGACGGATGGCCGGTGCAGTGCATGTTCGCCACCAGATAGCTCCTGCCGTCGCCGGCCACCAAGCGCACCGCCTGCACGATGCGGCGCTCCTTCCCCCAGGCAAACCGGTCGACCGTACTGAGCCCGAGCTCGCGCGCCTGCGCATCACGAAATCGGCGCGTGTTCAGCGTCAGGACCCAGTGTGCGGTCGGGCGCAGCCGTGGGGAGAGCTGGATCGCGTTCCCCTGTCCCGCGAATGCCGACCGGAGCAGACCGTGATGAAGGTCTGTGAGTGCGCGGCCGACCCCCCACGGGATCGGCAACGGCCCGATCGCGGGCCGGGCTGCGACATCGCCGATCGTGAATCTCCCGAGTGCCCAGGCAGGCACCTCTTGCAGGCACAGCACATCGGGGTCGTCGGCCGTCGCCAGCTGGACCATCTCGTCGAGGAATGCGCGCCGGCCCGGCGGTTTGGTGTTGCCGTGAAAAAGGTTCCAGCTGCGGACGAACACGCATCTACGCTACTGCGCGTGCGCGTGCTTCTCGCCGATCCACCCGCGTTCACGCCGTGGTACGACCACCAGCTCGCGAGCGCGCTCGTCGGTCAGGGCGCGGAGGTGACCGTGGCGACGTCGCGGTTTCGCTTCGGTGGCCTGCCCGTGCCGGACGGGTACGCGCGCGATGAGCGCTACTACCGGCTCTCGACACGCCTGTTCCAACGCTCCCGGCTGCGACTGCCGCTGAAAGCGGTCGAGCATCTCGGCGTCGTGGTGTCGCTGAGTCGAGCGCAGACCGACGTCGTGCACGTGCAATGGCTGCCGCTGCCGCAGGCAGACGTCAGGCTGCGGTTTCGCTCTCCGTCGGTGTTCACGGCACACGACCTGCTGCCGAGGCGTACAGCCGGAAAGCGTGATCTCTGGCGGCGTCTCCTTCAACGCTTCGACGCGGTCGTCGTCCACACCGAGAGCGGCCGCGAGACGCTTCTCGAGCTCGGCATCGACGCTCGCGTGATCCCCCACCCGGTCTATCCGAGTGCGGCACCGCGCGCCGACGACGGCCGGACGCTGCTGTCGCTGGGAGTGATCCGGCCGTACAAGGGCCTACCCGACGCGATCGAGACGACGACCCGGATCGCCGGCACGCGACTGCTCGTCGCCGGCGATCCGGCGATGCCGCTCGACGGTCTCCGCGGGGCAGCGCACGTCGAGTGGCGGCTCGGCTATCTCCCCCAATCCGAGCTCGACCGTGCGCTCTCGGAGACGACCGTCGCGTTGTTTCCGTATCGGCCGGAGCTCGACCAGTCGGGTGCGCTGCTCCAGGCGCTCGGGGCCGGCGTTCCGGCCGTCGTCTATGACGTCGGCGGCCTCGGCGAGCCGGTGCGGCAGTTCGGCGCAGGCGCGGTCGTCCCCGCCGGTGACGTCGACGCGATGACGGAGGCGGTACGCGTGCTGGTCGAGGATCCCGACGCTCTCGCACGGGCACGCCGGGGAGCGGACGCCGCGAGGCGCGAGCTCACGTGGGATGCGTCCGCGGCCAAGCACCTGGCCCTGTATCGCGAGCTTGCGTGATGTTTCGGCGGGCGCGGTTCGTGGAGGTGATCGACTCGCAGCTCGCACTCTTCCTTCGCGAACACGCCGATGTCCTGCAGGATGTCGAGGTGCGCCTGCGTGCCTACAACGACGCCGGACGCGATGAGGCGGAGGAGCTCTACGGCGACTACGTCGATGCAGTCGAGACCGGCACGGAACTGCTCGCAGACCTCCGCGACCACTACGCGCAGACGCTCGACGAGCCGGATCGCTACCTCGCCGAGTTCAACCGCGCGGTCGCGCGGCGGCTGCCCGCGTTCGCGCTCGAGATCGAGAACCGTTAGCCATGCCCGAGCGGATCGAGGACTACGCGCTCCTCGGCGACCTTCAGACCGCTGCGCTCGTGGGCCGCAGCGGCTCGGTCGACTGGCTTCCCTTCCCGCGCTTCGATTCGAGCTCGTGCTTCGGTGCGCTGCTCGGAGGTAGCGAGCACGGCCGCTGGCTGCTCGCCCCCAAGGGCGCAGGGCCGGCGAACGCCCGTCGCTACCGCGACGAGACGCTTATCCTCGAGAGCGAGTGGCAGACCGATACGGGCCGGGTCCGTGTCATCGACTTCATGCCGCCGCGCGAAACGAAGCCGGACATCGTGCGCATCGTCGAGGGACTCGAGGGCAGCGTGCAGATGCGAACCGAGCTCGTGATTCGGTTCGACTACGGCTGGGTGGTCCCGTGGGTGTTCCGCGGCGACGCAAAGACGCTGATCGCTGTTGGCGGACCTGACGGGCTCGTCCTGCGCACGCCGATCGATCTGGAGCCGGAGGGAATGACGCACACTGCTGAGTTCACGGTGCGCGCTGGTGATCGGGTGCCGTTCGTGCTCACCTGGTACCCGTCGCACGAAGCCCGCCCCGATCCGGTCGACGCCGAGGACGCGCTGGCCGACACGGAGACCTTCTGGCGCGAGTGGCTCCACGACTGCGCGTACGGCGGTGGGTACGCGAAAGCAGTGCACACCTCGCTCATGGTGCTGAAGGCGTTGACGTACCAACCGACCGGCGGGATCGTCGCTGCACCGACGACGTCATTGCCGGAGCACATCGGCGGCGTCAGAAACTGGGACTACCGCTACTGCTGGCTGCGCGACGCGACATTCACGCTCTACGCGCTGATGAACGCCGGTTACATCGCCGAGGCGAAAGCGTGGCGCGACTGGTTGCTGCGTGCAGTCGCGGGCGACCCTGCCAAGGCGCAGATCCTGTACGGCGTCGGCGGCCAGCGGCGGATCCTCGAGTCGGAGCTCGAGTGGCTGCCCGGCTACGCCGGCTCGCGCCCTGTTCGCATCGGCAACGCCGCCCACGACCAGTTCCAGCTCGACGTGTACGGCGAGGTGATGGACGCACTCCACCAGGCGCGCGTGCACGGCCTCGACCGCGACGATCAGGCGTGGTCGTTGCAGCGCAACCTGATGGAGTTCCTCGAAGGCGCATGGGACCGGCCGGACGACGGAATCTGGGAGGTTCGCGGTCCACGCCGCCACTTCACCCACTCGAAGGTGCTCGCCTGGGTTGCGTTCGACCGTGCGGTTCAGGCGGTCGAGCGCTACGCGCGCCCCGGGCCGGTCGATCGGTGGCGGCGCGTCCGGGAGGAGATCCATCAGGAGGTCTGCCGGGAGGGCTTCAACGTGGAGCTCAACTCGTTCACCCAGGCGTACGGATCGGAGGAGCTCGACGCCTCGACGCTGCTGATCCCGATTCTCGGCTTCCTCCCAGCCGACGACCCCCGCGTCACCGGCACGATCGCCGCGGTCGAGCGCGATCTGACACGCGACGGGTTCGTCGAGCGGTACAAGCCGAAGGAACGAAACGACGTGGACGGCCTGCCAGGCGGAGAAGGGGTGTTCCTGCCCTGTTCGTTCTGGCTCGTCGACGCACTGCTGATGCAGGGCCGCGACGACGACGCCCGCGCGCTCTTCGAACGGCTCTTGAGCGTGTCGAACGACCTCGGCCTGCTCTCGGAGGAGTACGACCCGGCCGAGAAGCGTCAGCTCGGCAACTTCCCGCAGGCGTTCACGCATGTCGGCCTGGTCAATTGCGCCTACAACCTCTCGCACCACGAGGGGCCGATCGACCAGCGTCCGGGCGGAGGGCGGTGACGGGACGGTCAGCGATGGCCGAAGTGATGGGCGCGAGGTAG
>DASYPH010000290.1:0-5796 GCA_036006925.1 Gaiellaceae bacterium | reverse complement strand
GAAGGAGGCGACCGTGCCGTCGTCCAGCCGGACCGGGGGCATCAGGATCACGGCGCGTTCGGGGTGGCGGAGGCGACCCGCGACGAAGTCGGGCACGGCCGCGAGCTCCAAGGCATGGTCGAGCTGCTGAGCCGCCTGCTGATAGAGAGGCGTGTCCCACTCGAGCGTGGGCGCGTCGTGCACCGTTGTCGAGCTGGCCACGGCGGGAGGGTACTGATTCTTGGGTGGAGGGCTTGGCGGGATGCCGTTCGTCGAGGGGGCGCGATGGTCGCTCCGAGGCAAGGACGCAGGGAGCGCCGATAGCCGTCGCTCGGGGCGACTGAGAACGCCGCATCGGGACGAGCAGCGCGGCCCTGCGGCACAACCTCTATCCCGTCGAGTCCTCCCGTTAACGAACGAGACTCCGGATCAGCGCCGCCACGTCGGGCTCCGCCCCGAGGTAGGAGGCCCGGATCACGGTCCAGGCACGGATCTTGAAGTCGTCGAGCCCGGCGTCGACGAACGCGGCAATCCGCTGCTCCGTGCGCGCGCGATCTGTCATCCGGTACGACAGCGGGTTCCAGAGAAACGACGGCACGTCGTACTCGGGGTCGCCCAGCATCGCCTTGCTGTCGATCGCCACATGGCGGTCGCCGTGGCTCAGGATGTTGTGGTGGTGCAGGTCGCCGTGGATCAACGACGAGCGTCCGACCTCGAGGCTGTCGAGCAGCTCACGCGCGAGCGGGACGAGCTCGCTGCCCTCATCCCCTTCGCGCTCGCCCGCGTCGATCCAGCCGGGAACGACGTCGCCGATCCAGCGGAACGGCTCCGCCGCGGGACGCCACAACCTGCGCGCGACGTCGACGGCCACGGCGACGGCCTGCGCCTCCGGCAGCACGGAGAGATCAGTTCCCGGCCGCGCGCGTTCCTGCAGCAACGCGCGCCGCGACGGGTCGCTGCGGAGGAGGCGAACCGCACCGTCGCCGTCCCAGACGACGAGCGACTCGGCTTCGTGCAACGACTCGTCGTCACCCGCCCAGGCGACCTTCAGCACCGCCTCGGCACTCACCGGCGCGACGTACGAGTACCGGGAGAGCGCAAACGGCTTGCCGAGCTCGAGGCCCCAGTCGGCGGCGACCGCCTGGGCGATCGCCTTCATCTGTTCGCTGTCCGGCAGCTCCTCCATGCGGCCAGACGATAGAGGGGGCCGAGGCTGCGGCACCCCGGCCCCCAACCGGGCGAGGGTAGCGGGACCGAGCAGCGACAGCCACGCGTGCGCGTCGTCCTCGAGGATGATTTTGGGTTCGGCTCTGGGGAGGACGCACAACGGGTGCAAACAGCGCTACGGTCACGCGCAGTGGACACACATCTCGGCCGAATCAGACGCCTTTTCGGCCGTCGCATCGAGCAGGAACGCGAGCTCCGGCTGGTGGCGGAGCAAGCGGCTGCCGACGAGCGTGCGCGGATCGCGCGCGAGCTGCATGACGTGGTCGCTCACTCGGTGTCGGTGATGGTCGTGCAGGCGTCGGGCGTCCGCAGACTGCTGAAGGAAGATCAGCACCGCGAGCGGGACGCGCTGTTGTCGGTCGAGCAGATCGGCCGGCAGGCGTTGACGGAGATGCGCAGGATGCTCGGCGTGATGCGAACCGACGGCGACCAGATGGCGTCGCTGGCGCCACAGCCGGGGCTGCAGCATCTGGAGCGGCTGGTCGCCCAGGTCGGCGAGGCCGGGCTACCCGTGACGCTGCGCATCGAGGGGCGCCGACCGGAGCTGCCGCCCGGTATCGACCTGTCGGCGTACCGGATCGTGCAGGAGGGCCTGACGAATGCGCTCAAGCATTCGCGCGGCGGTCACGCCGAGGTGGTCGTGCGCTACGTCGACGACTCGGTGCAGCTCGAGATCACCGACGACGGAGTCGGTGCGAACGGTGGCGGCGAAGGTCACGGGCTCGTCGGCATGCGCGAGCGCGTCGCGCTCTACGGCGGCACGCTCGACGCCAGCCGGCGCGAGGGTGGCGGCTTCGTCCTGCGCGCCGAGCTCCCGGTGGAGACCCGCCGTTGATCCGCACCCTGCTCGTCGACGACCAGGCGCTCGTGCGCGCCGGCTTCCGGATGATCCTCGACGCAGAGCCCGACATCGAGGTGGTCGGCGAGGCGGGAGACGGCCGCGAGGCGATCGACCAGGTGCGCTCGCTGCGCCCTGACGTCGTGCTGATGGATATCCGGATGCCCGAGCTCGACGGTCTCGAGGCCTCACGCCGGATCATCTCGGCGAACGGCGACGACGCACCCAAGATCTTGATGTTGACCACATTCGACCTCGACGAGTACGTCTACGAGGCGCTGCGGGCCGGTGCGAGTGGCTTCCTGCTCAAGGACACGCCGCCGGAGCAGCTCGTCGGCGCGATCCACGTGGTCGCGCAAGGGGATGCGCTGCTCTCACCGTCGATCACACGCCGGGTGATCTCGGAGTTCGTGAAGGGGACCGGCCCGAAGCCGCAGGCGCAGTTCCCGCGACTCGAGGATCTGACCGCCCGCGAGCTCGAGGTGCTGCTGGCGATCGCCCGCGGCCTGTCGAACGCCGAGATCGCCAAGGAGCTGTTCGTCTCGGAGACGACCGTCAAGACGCATGTGGCGCGGATCCTGATGAAGCTCGGCCTGCGCGACCGCGTCCAGGCGGTCGTTCTCGCCTACGAGGCGGGCGTCGTCCAGCCCGGCGAGCCCGCCGCCGGCTAGACGCGCCGCAGCAGAGCGAGCGAGCGGGAGTCGACTAGGACGTCGCCGCCGGGAACGAGCCGCTCGCCTTCGCAGCGACCCGTCGCGAGCACGATCTCCCAGCGCGTCGCGAAGCGGCGCGCCGGCAGGCGAAAGGTGATCTCCTCGAAGTGACCGTTGAAGAGGAGGAGGAACGAGTCGTCGCGCACCTCCTCGCCCTGCGCATTCTGGGTCGAGAGCTCCTCGCCGTTCAGGAACGCGCCGATCGCTCGCGCCCCGGCGTTGTCCCAGTCGCGGCGTGTCATCCGACGTCCGTCGGGCCGCATCCACCAGACGTCGGGAAGCTGCTCTCCCGTTCCGTCGAAGAAGCGGGTGCGACGAAAGACGGGGTGGTTGCGCCGCAGCTCGATCAGTCGCCTCGTGAACTCGAGGAGCTCGTGGTCCAGGGCCTCCCAGTCGAACCACGAGACCTCGTTGTCCTGGCACCACGCATTGTTGTTGCCGCCCTGCGACCTCCCCCACTCGTCACCGCCGAGTACCATCGGCACGCCTTGCGAGAGGAGCAGCGTCGCGAGGAAGTTCCGCTGCTGGCGCGCCCGCAACGCGTTGACGGCCGGGTCGTCGGTCGGCCCCTCGGCGCCGCAGTTCCAGGAGCGGTTGTCGTCGGTGCCGTCGCGGTTCGACTCGCCGTTCGCCTCGTTGTGCTTGCCGTCGTACGAGACGAGGTCGCGAAGCGTGAAGCCGTCATGCGCTGTGATGAAGTTGACCGACGCGAAGGGCTTGCGGCCGTCGCTCTCGTAGAGGTCGGCCGAGCCCCCGAACCGGGAGGCGAACTCGGCGACCGTCGCCTGCCCGCGCCAGAAGTCGCGCATCGTGTCGCGATAGATGCCGTTCCACTCGGACCAGAGGATCGGGAAGTTGCCGACCTGGTAGCCGCCGGGCCCGACGTCCCATGGCTCCGCGATCAGCTTCACCTGCGAGAGCACCGGGTCCTGGTGGATGACGTCGAAGAACGCCGAGAGCCGGTCGACGTCGTAGAACTCGCGGGCGAGCGCCGACGCGAGGTCGAACCGGAAACCGTCGACGTGACACTCGGTGACGAAGTAGCGGAGCGAGTCCATGATCAGTCGCAGCACACTCGGATGGACCGGGTTGAGCGTGTTGCCGGTGCCGGTGTAGTCCATGTAGAAGCGCGGCGTCTCGGGCATGAGCCGGTAGTAGCTCTGGTTGTCGACGCCGCGGAAGGAGAGCATCGGCCCGAGGTGGTTGCCCTCCGCGGTGTGGTTGTAGACGACGTCGAGGATCACCTCGATCCCGGCGCGATGCAGCGCCTTGACCATGCCCTTGAACTCACGCACCTGGTCGCCGGTTGCGGCGTACAGCGAATGCGGCGCGAGGTAGCCGATGCTCGAGTACCCCCAGTAGTTCGTCAGGCCCCGCTCGTCGAGAAAGCTCTCGTCGATGATGTGATGCACCGGCAGCAGCTCGACCGCCGTCACGCCGAGTGACGTCAGGTGGCTGACCGCGTCCGCGCTCGCGAGGCCGCCGTAGGAGCCGCGAAGGTCTTCGCGCACGCCGGCTCGCAGCGCGGTAAAGCCCTTGACGTGCAGCTCATAGATCACCGTCTCGTTGAGCGGCGTGCGCGGGCGCACGAGCTCGTCGTCCTCCCACTCGAACGCCGGATCGATCACGACGCACTTCGGCATCGCGGGCGCCGAGTCGGAGTGGTCGATCGTCAGGTCGGCGTGGTCTACTCCCGACCCGGGCACGTAGGGCAGGGTGTTCGCGGCGCGCCAGTCGACCGCTCCGTCGATGGCCTTCGCATACGGGTCGATCAGCAGCTTTGCCGGGTTGAACCGCTTGCCCGCTGACGGGTCGTAGGGCCCGTACACGCGATAACCGTAGTGCTGGCCGGGCCCGACGCCGGGGAGGTAGCAGTGCCAGTTGTAGGCGGTCCGCTCGTGGACCTCGACGCGCTCCTCGTTGCCACGCTCGTCGAACAGGCACAGCTCGACACGGTCCGCATGCTCCGAGAAGAGCGCGAAGTTCGTGCCGGTGCCGTCCCACTCGGGCCCGAGCGGAAACGGCTTGCCAGCCCAGACCGGACGTGTCGACATCGGCAGGACGGTACCCACGCCGCACGATGCCGTCCGCGGCGAAGGCGACGATCAAGCAGTGATCGGCGCCGAGTTCAGACAGCTCGCGACCTGGAGCGAGCGGCACGAACGCCTCGTCGGCCGCTTGCTCCTCGTGCTGGTCCTGACGACGGTCGTCGACATCTTCGGCACGGTCGCGGTGTACGTGTTCGAGCATCGGGCCGCCGGCAGCGACATCCACTCGTTCGGCGACGCCCTGTTCTTCACGACGGTGCAACTGCTGACGGTGTCGTCGCAGATCAAGAACCCGCTCACGACGGGCGGCCGCATCGTCGACGTGGTACTCGAACTGTGGGCCGTGATCATCGTCGCGGGCTCGGCGGGCGCGCTTGCGAGCTTCTTCCAGTCGGCCGACCGTTAGCCCGGAACGGGCCGTAGCCAGAGCACCGAGAGCGGCGGGAGCGTGACCTCCGCCGAGAACCGCTGGCCGTGCCAGCCGCGCCCACCCGCGTCGACCTCGCCCAGGTTGCCGACGCCCGTGCCGCCGTAGTACGCCGAGTCGGTGTTCAGGAGCTCCTCCCAGTGACCCCCTTTTGGCAACCCGATCCGGTAGCCCTCGCGCGGCACCGGCGAAAGGTTCGCGACGCAGACGACCTGGTTCGAGCCGTCGCGCGAGACGCGCATGAACGCGATCACGTTGTTCGACGCGTCGTTCGGCTCGATCCAGACGAATCCCTCGTGGGAGAAGTCGACCTCCCAGAGCGCCGGTTCGGCTCGGTATAGGCGATTCAGGTCGCGGACGAGATCCCGCATGCCGGCGTGATCCGCGTGCTCGAGCAGCCACCACGGCAGCTCCGTGGTCTCCGACCACTCCCACGGCGAGGCGATCTCACCACCCATGAAGAGCAGCTTCTTGCCGGGGTGCGCCCACATGTACGCGTAGAGCGCCCGCAGGTTCGCGAGCTGCTGCCAGCGGTCGCCCGGCATCTTCTGCAGCAGCGATCCC
>DASYPH010000289.1:0-14019 GCA_036006925.1 Gaiellaceae bacterium | reverse complement strand
CATCGACTCGATGAACGAGACCCGCATGCCGAGCCGCTCGAAGACACCGCGGTTCCACTCGGCGTCGCGCTGGGCCAGGTAGTCGTTGACCGTGACGAGGTGGACGCCGGTCCCGGGCAGCGCGTTCAGGTACAGCGACAGACTCGCGACGAAGGTCTTGCCTTCACCGGTCTTCATCTCGGCGATGTCCCCTTCGTGGAGGACGATCCCGCCCATCATCTGCACGTCGAAGATGCGCTGGTCCGACTCGCGGACCCGTGCCTCGCGAACGGCTGCAAACGCCTCGAAGAGAAGGTTCTCGAGCTCCTCGCCGTCCTCGAACCGCTTTCGGAACTCAGCGGTCTTGGCGAGAAGCTCCGCGTCGGAGAGCTTCTGGAAGTCCGGCTCGAGGGTCGCGATGTAGGCGGCCTGCTCGGCGAGCCGCTTCATGCGCCGCCCCTCGCCGAAGCGAAGTGCCTTCTCGAGCTGTCCGATCGCTGGCATCGACGACAGGGTACCGCCCTTCAGGGGCTTGCCTCCGGCCCCTACAGCGCGGTTGCCTCTACCTCCCAGAGGTCGCCGTCGAGCCTCCGGCCCCGGACGACGTACTCGGCCCCAAGGGCTGCACCGAGGCGTTCGAGGGCCGGTGCCCGGCCGAGGACCGTCCTGCCGTCGACCTGAAGGGCACGTCCCTGGCGCGTCACCGCAAGCTCGGCGTCGTCCCCGGTCAACCCTCGCACCTCGGCAACCTCGATCCGCGACGCGCCGACGGCCCAGGCCGTCTCGGTTCGGCGCACCGCCTCGGCACGGTAGGGCGGCGACAGCAGCGCGTCGACCGCGTCCGCGAGCGGCGAGACCCCGTCGTCGGGCTCGTCTTCCTCGACCAGCAGCGTACGGTCGGCGAGCGAGACGAAATGCACGGTGTCGCCCCGCAGGAGCGGCGATTCGGCCGTCGCGACGGCGTCCCAGCGCCGCGCGCGCGGCACGCCGTGGATGCCCGGCTCGCCCCGCGGCTCGCCGTCCCACCCGGGCGTCTCGGCCGCCAGCGAGGGAGGCCGTCCCGGGTCGGCGAGGCGTGCTGCCAGATCGGCCTCCTCCGCGAGCCTCTGGTGGAGAGGCTGGTGCCGCCGGAAACGCCGCAACTCAGGCGACGTCGCCGTTGTGGGCCGTGTGCCGGCGCGGCTCGACGACGCGGCGCTCGCGGTAGCGCTTCACCTGACGCTCGAGCTTGTCCACGAGCTGGTCGATCGAGACCTTCATGTCCGGCGACGCTTCCCGTGCCCGCAGCGTCGGGCCTTTCGTGAAGATCGTCCCTTCGGCCACGTGACTGTCGGCGATCGACGGGTTCTTCTGCTCGGAGAGCTCGACCTCGACCTGCGTCGGTTCGGCCAGCTGCTTGCCCAGCTTCGCCAGCTTTCGCTCGGCGTACTCGCGCAGGGACGGGGAGACCTCCACGTTCTTGCCCTTCACCTGAAGCCTCATTGCCGCCTCCCTGGTGGTGGTCAGTCCCGAGCTTTGAGCCTACCGGACGGCCCGTGCGAAGGTGATCACGTCGACACGGCGCGCCCCCGCGCTCCTGAGCGCGGACGCAGCGGCGCTCGCGGTCGCGCCGGTCGTGTAGATGTCGTCGATTAGCAGGACGCGCGGCGGGGCCGCCGCGAGGGCCCGGAAGGAGCCCTGGACGTTCGCTCGGCGGCGGGCACGCGGCAGCGTCGCCTGCCGTTCGGCACCGCCCGTTCGAGCGAGCAGCCCGGTGAGCTCGAGCTGCCAGCGCCGCCCGAGCTCGTCGGCGAGCGACTCCGCAGGGTGGCGGCTCCGGTGGAGCTGGCGCACGGGATCGGGAGGGACGTAGGTGATCGCGTCGGCAGCCGGTGCCGCGAGCTGGCCTACGACGAGCTCGGCTGCCAGCGGCGCCAGGCGGCGGAGGCCGCGCTCCTTCCAGGCGCGCACGAACGGGCGCACGGGCCCGGCGTACGCAAAGGCCGCGACCGCGCGCGCGAACGCGAGCCGACGGCCGGCGCACTCCCGGCAGCGCTCGACGGGCCACGCGGTCGGTGCGCCACAGCGGGCGCAGTGCGGGCGGACGATCGGGCGAAAGGAGGACCTGCACGCGCCGCAGAGCCGGTTGGCCGGCCCGCCGCAAGAGACGCAGCTTGAGGGAATGAGCAACTCGACGAACCACACGCCCGACGCTAGTCGGCGAACCGTCACGTGTCTGTGACGGACTCGCAGCAATTGCGTGCCGAGCGCTACTCGGGCGAGTACACGGCGCGCGCCGGCAGGCCGCGCGCGGTGCGCAGGCGGTTGTCGGCCTCGAGCAGCTGCTCGTGATCGCCGATGTCGTACCAGCCGCCTTCGAACTGCCAGCCGTAGACGGGCTCACGCTCCTGCAGCCAGGCGACGTACCGCCCCGGTTGGTCGTGCGGCTGGCCCGCGTCCAGGTAGGGGCCGACCAGCCGAACGTGCTCGCGCGAGAAGAGATATGTCGCGGTCGCCGCGAGCGTCGACGGCGGATCCGCCGGCTTCTCGACGAACTCGACGACCCGGTCTTCGGCGTCCAGCGCGACGATCCCATAGCTGCGGGCCAACGCGACCGAGCCCACGTCGCGCACGGCCAGCGCGCTCGCACCATCACCCTTGCCACGCCAGAACGCGACGAGCTCGACGAGGCTGAAATCGAAGAGGTTGTCGCCGGCGATCACGAGCAGGTCGTCGTCGATCGCCGCTCGCTCGATCACGAAACGCAGATCCCCGACCGCGCCAAGCCGGTCGTCGTTCGACGACGTGCCGTCGTCGTGCACCGTGATCTCGCGGCCTTCGGCCCAGCGGACGAACGCCGGCGCCTTCGTCGCGTTCGTGACGACGTGCACCTCGTCGATGTCGGCCACCTCGCCGATGCCGGCAACGATCGAGTCGATGATCGGGCGACCCCCGACCGGGAGCAGCTCCTTGGCCCACGTGTCCGTCAGCGGGCGGAGGCGCGTCGCGTACCCCGCGGCGAGGATCAGCGCCTTCACGCAGCGCCCACGGGCTGAGCAAGCGCAGCGGTGAACGGTGCGCGGTGCACGCCGTGCTCCGTGACGATCGCGGTGATCAGCTCGGCCGGCGTCACGTCGAAAGCCGGGTTGCGAGCGGCGAACCGCGCCGTGATCTCGGCGGGGTCGCGTTCCTCGATCGGGATCGCAGCGCCGCTCGGGGTCGCGAGATCGACGGTCGAGCTCGGCGCCACGATGTAGAACGGGATCCCATGGTGGTGTGCGAGCACCGCGAGCGAGTAGGTGCCGATCTTGTTGGCCGTGTCGCCGTTGGCCGCGATCCGGTCGGCGCCCGTGACGACACAGTCGACCTCGCCGGCGGCCATCAGAGACGCGGCGGCCGAATCTGCGATCACCGCGTGCGGGATGCCTGCCGTCTCCAGCTCCCACGCGGTCAGCCGCGCGCCTTGCAGCAACGGCCGTGTCTCGTCGACCCAGACGTGTGCGAGCAGCCCCCGGTCGCCGGCCGCGATCAAGGCTCCCACCGCGCTGCCGTAACCGCCCGTTGCCAGGCCCCCCGCGTTGCAATGTGTGAGCGCGCGCGTCCCGCTCGCGAACAGCGCAGCGGTGTGCGCGGACATCACCCGGCACCGTTCGACCTCGTCTCGATGCAGTTGCCGTGCCGCTTCGAAGGTCGGCTCGGCATGCATCTGGTCGAGCGCCCAGCCGAGGTTGACCGCGGTCGGCCGTGCGCTCCGCAGCACCTCGTCGGCTGCCTGCGGGTCCTCGCCGGTTGCGACCGCGAGGACGTAGCCGTACGCGGCCGCGATCCCGATCGCGGGGGCGCCGCGCACGACCATCAGCCTGATCGCTGCCGCCACCGCTGAGGCACTGGTGCAGACGACGTCGACCTCCTCGCCGGGCAACCGCCGCTGGTCGAGAAGGACGACGGAGTCGTGCTCGAGCCTGACGATCCGCTCAGGCTCGAGCACGCGCACGTACCTGGATGCGGATCAGGTTCCTTCGTCCCACGACGCGAGGTACTTCGACTGCTCGGCCGTCAGCTGGTCGATCGTGACGCCCATCGTCGCGAGCTTCAAGCGCGCGATCTCTTCGTCGATCTCGGTCGGAACCGGATACACCTTGTTCTCGAGTGACGCTGCGTGCTGGACCGCGTATTCGGTCGCCAGCGCCTGGTTCGCGAAGCTCATGTCCATCACCAGCGCCGGGTGACCTTCCGCGGCCGAGATGTTCACGAGGCGGCCGTCTGCGAGCAGGTAGATGCGACGGCCGTCTGAGAGTGTGAACTCCTCGACGAAGTTGCGTGCTTCGCGCGTGTCGACGGCGAGCTCGCGAAGCGCCGGGATGTCGATCTCGACGTTGAAGTGGCCCGTGTTGCAGATGATCGCGCCGTCCTTCATCACCTCAAGGTGCTGGCGTGCGATCACGTGCTTGTCGCCGGTCGCGGTGCAGAAGATGTCGCCGATCTTTGCGGCGTCCGCCATCGGCAGCACCTCGTAGCCGTCCATCAGCGCTTCGAGCGCGCGCATCGGATCGACCTCGGTGACGATCACGTGAGCGCCGAGGCCCTTGGCGCGCATCGCCACCCCACGACCAACCCAGCCGTAGCCCGCGACGACGAACTTTCCGCCGGCGATCAGGACGTTCGTCGCGCGGATGATCCCGTCGATCGTCGACTGGCCGGTGCCGTACCGGTTGTCGAAGAAGTGCTTCGTCCGCGCCTCGTTGACGGCGATCACGGGAAACTCGAGCGCGCCGTCGGCTTCCATCGCCTTCAGCCGGATCACACCGGTCGTCGTCTCCTCCATGCCGGCGATGATGTCCCCGAGCTGCTCACGGCGAGAGCTGTGCAGGACGCTGATCACGTCGGCGCCGTCGTCCATCGTCAGTTGCGGCTTGTGGTCGACGGCAGCCTGGATGTGCGAGTAGTAGGTGTCGTTGTCCTCGCCCTTGATGGCGAAGACCGAGATGTCGTATTCGTCGACGAGCGCGGCGGCCACGTCGTCCTGTGTCGACAGGGGGTTCGAGGCGCAGAGCACCACGTCGGCCCCACCGGCCTTCAGCGTCCGCATCAGGTTCGCGGTCTCGGTGGTCACGTGGAGGCACGCGGAGATGCGGAAGCCTGCCAGGGGTTGTTCGCGCTCGAACCGCTCGCGAATCGCCTGCAGGACCGGCATCTGCCGATCGGCCCAGGTGATGCGGCGGACACCCTCTGCTGCAAGGGCGAGATCCTTTACGTCATGTCGTTTCGTCGTGGCCACGTGTTCCTCTCCGTCTTTGGTCGCGGGGCAGTGTAGTTCGGTGGTCAGGCTGCGAGGAGCCGCTCCTGCTTGCGCTGCTCCCACTCGACCCAGGAAGCGTCCTCGCCGGCGGCGAACCAGCCGTCCACCGCGGCGCGGAGGCGCGGCTCGCGCCGCAGCCGTCGTGCAAATACGAGCTCGGTGAGCTCGATCCCGTACTCCGTGCGCAAGGTGCTCAGCGAGCGCAGACGATTCAGCTCTGCGAGCCCGTAGAGCCTGTACCCGGCGGCCGTGCGCCGCGGCAGCACGAGCCCATGCTGCTCGAGGTAGCGCAGCATGCGCGCCGACCAGCCCGTCTCGGTGGCGGCGGCGCCGACGGTCAGGAGCTCCTGCATGCGACAGACCTTACCACAAGTCTGTCAATGTTAGGGCGTGGAGGTTCCCTCCCGCCCATAGGCGTCCTCGAGCCGCACGACGTCGTCGAGCTGGGGCGTCGAGACCTCAAGGATGGTCGTGTCCTCGATCGCCGTGACGCGATGCACCGTCCCGGGCGTGTAGTGGAAGGCCGCGCCGGCTCCGACGACCTCGACCCGCAACACCGGATCGCCGACCTCGCCGAGCTCGAGCTTGACGCGCCCGGACTGGATCAACCAGGCCTCGTCCTTCTCGCGGTGGAACTGCAAGGAGAGCGACTCGCCTGCTTTCACGAACAGCACCTTGCCGCAATACGTGTCGGTCAGCGCCCAGATCAGCTCGTAGCCCCACGGTTTTTCGACCTTGCGCACCTCATGGGCCCAGGCGTCGAGATTGTGGAGGTTCGGTGAATCGACGCTCATCGCCCGCAATGTTCTCACGCGAGCCACTCCGGATGCGCGGCGATGTGCTCGCTCGCAACCCGGAGCTCCTTGGGCGTGTTCACGGTCAGCCAGAGTCCCTCGTGCCTGTAGGCGTGCAGCCGCCCTTCGGCGGCAAGCTCGGGAAACGTGGACGACTCGTGGTCGCCCCGGTCCGGCAGGCGCTCGATCGCCTCGGCGGACAGGACGTAGTTGCCGCAGTTGACCCAGTAGGGCACGCGCGCGTCCTCGCGAAAGCCACGGACGACGTTCAGTTCGTCGACCTCGACCAGCCCGAACGGCGACTTCGGCTGGGCGACAGTCAGGGTCGCGAGCCCTCCTGACGCGCGGTGCGCCGCGAGCAGCGCGACGAAGTCGACCGCCACGAGCTCGTCGCCGTTCATGGCGTAGACGTCTCCGGCGTCCGACCTGGAGCGCGCGGCGAACTTGATCCCGCCGCCGCGCCCGAGGCGTTCCGTCTCCTCGGCGACGACGATCTCGGCGCCGAGGCCGCCGAGCTCCTGCACGAAGAGGCCTCCCTGCCCGGCGGCACACGAGATGATCACCCGCTCGACGCCGGCGCGCACGAGACGGCTCACCTGGTAGGCCGCCAGCGGCTTGCCGCAGATCTCGACCAATGCCTTCGGACGGCCGCCGGCAGCAGCGCCGAGACGCTCGGCCTGCCCGCCGGCGAGGATGATCGCCTCGCTCGCCACCTAGACGGTCTGGGGTACCGCGCCGGCTGCCGGCAGCGGCCTGCCGATTCCCTCATAGGCGAAGCCCGCGCGGCGCGTCTCCTCCGGATCGAGCAGGTTGCGCCCGTCGACGATCAACGGGTTCGCCATCGCCGCCAGCGTCTCTGCGGACGCCAGCCCCCTGAGTTCCGGCCACTCCGTCACGATCACGGCCGCGTCGGCGCCCTGGACCGCCTCCAGGACCGAGTCGACGACGTCGACTCCCCCGGGCAGCAAGCTGCCGCTCGCAACGGGATCCCACGCGCGAACCTCTGCTCCCTCGGCGAGCAACCGCGAGGCGAGCACGATCGACGGCGCCTCACGCATGTCATCGGTACCGGGCTTGAACGCCAGCCCGAGCAGGGCAATCCGCTTGCCGCGCAGGACGCCGAGGTGGCGCTTGAGCTTGCCGATCATGCGCCGCTTCTGAAGCTCGTTCACCTCGATCACCGCAGACAGCAGCTGGAAGTGGTAGCCCGAGTTCGACGCGAGTTGCTTCAGCGCCAGTGAGTCCTTCGGGAAGCACGAGCCGCCGTAGCCGATCCCGGCACGAAGGAAGTGGGAGCCGAGACGATGGTCGAGCCCGACCCCCTCGGCGACCTTGACCACGTCGGCGTCGGTCGCCTCGCAGACGTTCGCGATCTCGTTGATGAACGAGATTCGCGTCATCAGGAACGCGTTGGCGGCGAGCTTGATCATCTCGGAGGAATTGACGTCGGCGCGCACGACCGGGCCTTCGATCCCCTCGTAGAGCCCTGCCACCGCCTCGCCGTCCTCTGCCTGGAAGGCACCCACGACCACCCGGTCCGGGGCCATGAAATCGCGCACCGCGTGCCCTTCTGCGAGGAACTCCGGGTTCGAGACGTAGCCCACGTGCGAGAGACCGCGCTGGTCGAGACCGGCTCGCACTTTCTCGCCCGTCCCCACCGGGACCGTGGACTTCATGACCAGGATCGGGCGACCGGGGAGCTCCGGCAGCTCGTCGACGACGGTCCAGACCCGCGAGAGGTCGGCGTCGCCGGAGTGTGTGGGCGGGGTGTCGACACAGACGAAGAGGAACGTGCAATCGGCGATGTCGTTCACGTCGAGCGTGAACGTGAGGCGCTCTGTGTTCCGCCGCAGCAGCTCGGGCACGTCCTGCTCATGGAACGGCACCTCGCCGCGCTGGAGCATCGAGATCTTCTCCGGCACGATGTCGCGAATCACGACCTCGTGGCCGAGCTCGGCGAAGCAGGCGCCGGTGACCAGGCCGACCCAACCGGCGCCGAAGATCCCGATCTTCGAACTGTTGCCCATCGGCGCGGAACCTACTTTCCGGTTGTTAGCGGTTTGAGACCCTTGGCGATCGCGAGCATCGTCTCGTTCGAGAGCGAGTCGAGCAAGGTATTGACGACCCAGTAGGTGGCACCGGCGCGGCGCAGGACGACCATGTGGAGCCTCGACCCGGAGTAGTAGAGGTCGAACTCGCGTCCACCGAGGCTGTGCCGGAAGCTTCGGTCGTTGAGCGCGGGCGCGCCCGTCCAGTCGGTCTCCTGGATGCCCCAGAACTCGTTGCCTGCGGTCTTGAAGATGAGGCGGACCGCCTTGTGCTTGCCGTTGATGAAGTACCGGCGTACCGGCTTGTCGCCGGAGAGCGTGTCGGGGTACGAGCTGCGCTCGAGCACGGTCGGGTTGAGCAGCGGGAAGTTGACTTTCTTGACGTTCGGCTCGAGCAGCGGCGCGCCCTGCGACTGGTCGTAGCGGACGTACGCCGGCTGGTGCTTCGGCACGACCTGCTGCGGCGCCGCGGCGAGCCCGTGGAAAGCGGTGCCGAGCACGACGACGAGCATCGAGCCGGGATCGAGCGCGAGCAGCCCGGGCGTGCGCGGCAGCTTCGCGACCTCGGCCGGCTGCATCAGGTTCTGCAGGGCCTTCGCCGCCACCTTCGAGCGCTTCTGCGCCGCGTCGTAGTAGATCTTGGAGTGGAAGACCGGGCTCGGTGCGTCCGCCTTCAGGTTGTTCGGCGGGATCAGGGTGCGGTAGCCGCGCTGGCCGAGGACGTACGACGTGTCGGCCGCGGCGGCGGAGATGCCGCTGCCGTTCAGGACGGTTACCGTCACCGATGAGGGAGGCGGCGCCTTGGTCTTGATCTTCTGCCCGAGGGCGGCGGCGTTCGCCGTCTTCGACGACTCGACGTCGGGGTTCGAGAACGTCTGCACCGCCTTCTGGATGTCCGCGGTCGAGGCCTGGCAGCCGAGCCCGCAGACGACGTTCTCGATCTTGTCCTGGAACAGGTGGCCGCTCGGCAGCCCGTAGGCGAAGAGCGCGTAGTTGTAGACCTGCTTGCCCTGCAGCTTGCGCCCGCCCTCGGCGACTTCGATGTTGCGGGTGATTGCATTCACCAGGCTCGGGACGCTGAACGGCGAGAAGTTCGCGCCGACCTGCTCGCGGAATGCGCGCACGAACTCCTGCTGGCGCGCGACGCGGTAGAGGTCGGAGTCGGTGTGCCGGTAGCGCACGAAGTCGAGCGCCTGCTGCCCGTCGAGGCGCTGGTAGCCGGGCTGGAGGTCGATGTTCGCGAAGTTGTTGTACGCCGAGCCGGTGTTCCGGTTGTAGTAACGGCGGTCGACGTCCATCCAGACGCCGCCGAGCTTGTCGACGACCTCCTTGAAACCGTGGAAATTGACCGTGATCAGATAGTTGACGGGCAGGTCGGTCAGCTTCTCGACCGTCAGGAGGGTGCCCTTCGAGCCACAGCGCGAGTACGCGGAGTTGATCCGGTCGGTCGTCACGGCCGCCGCGCCCGGGCTGCAGTAGATCGGAACGTCGAGGTCGCGCGGGAACGAGAGCAGGGAGATCGACTTCGTGCGCGGATCGGCGCGAATCAACATCAGCGTGTCGGAGAGGGAGGGGCGGTTCGCCTCGACGCCCGCTCGATGGTCGTAGCCGATGACGAGCGCGATCGCGGGCTCATTCGCCTTCGGGATGTGGAGCACCTTTTGGGCCTTGACCACGTCCGGCGTCGAGGCCTGGACGGCGGCGACCGACTGATGGAAGTAGAGGTAGGAGCCGGCGGCGACGGCGAGCGCCAGCGAGGTGATCGCCAGGAAGGTGCCGACGAGGATCCGGACGACGAGGCCGAGCCCGGATGGCGGTGGGGGTGGCGGCTGCCGGTAGCGGGTGACGGTGCTGATCGCGCCGGGCGGGAAGATGGCCCGGCCGTTGCCATTGGACGTCGCGCCGCGCCCGACGCCTCTCTTCAGTGTCGTCCGCATAAAACATCGGCGCCCAGCGGGCGCCTACGAACGGAAGGATAGCGGAGCGGCCGGAGGCCTCAGGAGCTTGGCAAACGCCCGGCAACGAGCCGCGCCAGGCGCACCTCGGCTCCCTCCACCGCACCGCGCGCGGCGTAGGGAGCGATCGTCGTCAACATCAGCTCGGAGCGGCCTTTTCCGACCAGCAGGACGTCGACGAGGATGCGGACGCGGCGGCCGCCGGCCGAGACGTCGGAGACGATCCGGAAGTTCGCGGTATAGCGGGACACCGGGGAGAACGCCGTGCGGGTCGCCGAGACGACCCGAGCCTGCGCGCCGAGCTCGCGGCCGAGCAGCTGCTTCAGACAGCGGAGCGCCGCGGGCCGCACCGACCGGTGCCAGTCCGCGCCCACCATCGCGGCCGTCTTCAGCAGCAGCACCTCGGAATCGAAGCTCAGCGCGCCGTTCGTGAACGCACTCCGAGCCGCCCCCGTCGTGACGAGGTCGGACTCCTTCGGGTGGTAGCCGACGCAGCCCGATCCCGAGGCCAGATTCGGTTTCTTGGCGCCGCCGTTCCAGCCACTCGCGCCGAGGTCCGCCCGCCGCACCACCGCCGTGCGGGCTCGCGCCTGGTCGGCGGGCGTGAGCCGGATCTGATTCGCCTGGGCCCCGCCCGCCGCCGCGAGTGCCACCAGCACCGCGATCAGGAGAGGCTTGGCGCGAGCCACCGTGCCGCCTCTTCGAGGGACTGCCCCTTGCGCCCTGCGTAGTCGGCGAGTTGGTCGTCGCCGATCCGGCCGACGGCGAAGTACTTCGCCTGTGGGTGAGCCAGGTAGATCCCGCTGACGGCCGCAGCGGGGGTCATCGCGAAGCTCTCCGTCAGGCGCATCCCCGCATTCTCGGCCCCGAGCAGGTCGAACAGCTTGTTCTTCTCGCTGTGGTCGGGGCAGGCCGGGTAGCCGAAGGCGGGCCGGATGCCGCGGAAGCGCTCCCGCAGCACGTCGCCGAGCGGCAGGTGCTCGCCGGGCGCGTACCAGGCGCGCCGCACGCCCAGGTGGAGCCACTCGGCGCAGGCCTCGGCCAGGCGGTCGGCGAGCGCCTTGACGATGATCGCGCGATAGTCGTCTTGCTCCGCCTCGTAGCGGGCCGAGAGCTCGTCGGCGCCGTGCACGGAGACGGCGAAGGCACCGACGTGATCGCCGGCCTGCGCGACGTAGTCGGCGAGGCAGCGGTTCGGACGCCCGTCGGTGTGGTCGGCTTGCTGGCGGAGGAAGCAGAAGCGTGTGTCGCCGACGGTGACGTCGTCGCCGTCGGCGTGAGCCGGCCAGTAGCCGTGCACGCCGCGCGCCTGCAACAACCTGCCACTCGTGATCTCGGCCAGCAGCGCGGTCGCGTCGTCGTACAGATCGCGCGCTGCGGGATTGTCGAGGATCGCCGGGAACTTGCCCTTCAGATCCCACGCGTGGAAGAAGAACTGCCAGTCGATGAAGTCGCCGAGCTCGTCGAGTGAGGGCGCGATATCGCGGACGCCGACGAATGGCGGCTCCGGCAGGTCGTCGAAGGGCACCCGCACCCGGTTCGCGCGCGCAGCCTCGAGCGTCAGCAGCGGCTTGCGGATCTTCTCTGCGTGCTGCACGCGCAGCCGCTCTTGCAGCTCGCGGTTCTCGCCGTCCAGCTCGGCCCGGCGCCCGGGGTCGAGCAGCCGCGCGACGATGTCAACGACGCGGCTCGCGTCGAGCACGTGCACGGTTTCGTTCTCGTACTCCGGCGCGATCTTGACCGCGGTGTGCTGACGGGACGTGGTCGCGCCGCCGATCAGCAGCGGCAGCTCGAGGCGTCGTCGCGCCATCTCCTTCGCCACCTCGACCATATGGTCGAGCGACGGCGTTATCAGCCCCGAGAGACCCACGACGTCGACCCGCTCGCGCTCGGCGGTCTCGAGAATCGTCTCGGTCGAGACCATGACGCCGAGGTCGAGCACCTCGTAGTCGTTGCAGCCGAGGACGACGCCGACGATGTTCTTGCCGATGTCGTGCACGTCACCCTTGACCGTCGCGAGCAGCACCTTTCCTTGCGCCGCGCGGACGCCGTCCTGTTCGTCCTCCATGAACGGCTGCAGGTAGGCGACGGCGCGCTTCATCACACGCGCCGACTTGACCACCTGCGGCAGGAACATCCGGCCCGATCCGAACAGGTCGCCGACGACCCGCATGCCGTCCATGAGCGGCCCCTCGATCACGTCGAGCGGCCGCGCGGCGTCGAGCCGGGCCTCCTCGGTGTCCGCCTCCACGAAGTCGACGATGCCGTGCACGAGCGCGTGCTCGAGGCGCTTGCCGACCGGCGCCTCGCGCCAGCCCAGATCGAGCTCCCTGCGCGTGCCGGCGCCGCGGTAGCGGTCGGCGAGCTCGACGAGGCGCTCGGTCGCGTCGGGGCGCCGGTTGAAGATCACGTCCTCGACGTGCTCGAGCAGCTCGGGCTCGACGTCCTCGTACACCGCCAGCTGGCCGGCGTTGACGATCCCCATGTCGAGCCCCGCCTTGATCGCGTGGTAGAGGAACGCCGCGTGCATCGCCTCGCGGACCCGGTCGTTGCCGCGGAAGGAGAAGCTGAGGTTCGAGATGCCGCCGGACGTGTGCACGCCCGGGCAGCGCTCCTTGATCGCCGGCAGGCTCTCGATGAACGCGTGGGCGTAGTCGTCGTGCTCCTCCATCCCGGTGGCGACGGCGAGCACGTTCGGGTCGAAGACGATGTCCTCCGGCGGGAAGCCCACCTCCCCGACGAGCAGGTCGTACGCGCGGCCGCAGATGGCGACCCGGCGTTCGACATCGGTCGCCTGGCCCTGCTCGTCGAACGCCATCACGACGACGCCCGCGCCGTAGTCGCGGATGCGCCGGGCCTGCCGCAGGAACTCGTCCTCGCCCTCCTTCAGCGAGATCGAGTTGACGACCCCTTTGCCCTGCAGGCAGCGCAACCCCGCTTCGAGCACGGTCCACTTCGAGCTGTCGACCATGATCGGTAGGCGCGCCACCTCCGGCTCGGTCGCGACCACGTTCAGGAACGTCGTCATCGCCTCCTCGCCCTCGAGCAGGTCGGCATCCATGTTCACGTCGAGCAAGTTGGCGCCGCCTCGCACCTGTTCGAGTGCGATGCCGACCGCCGAGCCGAAGTCCCCCGCCTCGACCATGCGGCGGAAGCGCGAGGAGCCGGTGACGTTCGTCCGCTCGCCGATCAGGACGAAGCCGGTGTCGGGACCGATCTCGAACGTCTCCAGGCCGCTGAACCTGGTTTGTGCCAACTTGGCACTAACCGGGGTTCGCGGCTCGAGCCCGCGCACTGCTTCGGCGATCGCGCGCGTGTGCTCCGGTGTCGAGCCGCAGCAGGAGCCGACCACGTTCAGCAGGCCGTCCTGGGCGAACTCGCGCAGCAGGGTCGACGTGATCTCGGGTGTCTCGTCGTAACCGCCGAAGGCGTTCGGCAGGCCGGCGTTCGGGTGACAGGAGGTGAGGCAGGTCGCGACGCGCGCCAGGTCGGCGACGTACGGGCGCATCTCGGTGGCACCGAGCGAGCAGTTGATACCGACGATCACGGGCTCGGCGTGCTCGATCGCGGTCCAGAACGACTCGATCGTCTGCCCGCTCAACGTCCGGCCGGAGAGATCGACGACCGTGACGCTGATCCAGAGCGGCAGCTGCGGCGCGACCTCGCGCGCGGCGGCGATCGCGGCCTTGCAGTTGAGCGTGTCGAAGATCGTCTCGATCAGGAGCAGATCGACACCGCCGTCGGCGAGCCCGCGGATCTGCTCGGCGTACGCCTCGACGATCTGCTCGAACGTGTGCGTACGGAAGCCGGGGTCGTCGACACGCGGGCTGAGTGAGAGCGTGATGTTGAGCGGACCCACCGAGCCGGCGACGAGCCTTTCCCCGGCGACCTGACGCGCGATCTGAGCGCCTGCAACGTTCAGGTCGTACACGGCCGCTTCGAGGCCGTAGTCGGACTGACCGATC
>DASYPH010000288.1:0-13063 GCA_036006925.1 Gaiellaceae bacterium | reverse complement strand
CGCAGCTTGATCGTTCTCGTCGTCGCCGTGCTCGCGCTCGCAGGCGGCGCAGCGATTGCGGTCGCCGCCGGTGGCGGCGGGCCGACGCCGCCGCCGAAGCCGCTCGACCAGGCGATCCACGACGCGCTCGCGGCAGCGACCCCAGACGGTGTGACCGCGCGTGTGACCTTCACGAACAAGTTGTTCCCGTCGGGTGCGTTGCTCGGCGGACAGGTGGGCTCTGCGCTGCTCTCGGGCGCCTCGGGCCGGCTCTGGGTGACGCCCGACGGACGGGGGCGGATCGAGCTCCAGTCCGACGCGGGTGACGTGCAGATCGTCTGGAACCCGACGACGCTCAGCATCTTCGACGCATCGTCGAACACTGTCTATCGAGTGAACCTTCCCGAGCACAGCTCCCCGGCCGGCCAGGATACGCCGCCGACCCTCGCGGAGATCGACACCTTCCTGGCCGACCTCGGTGTCCACTGGGCGGTGTCCGCTGCCAGCCCCGTGAACGTCGGTGGGCAAGCGGCCTACAGTGCTCAGGTCTCGCCCAAGCATGACGGCGGGCTGCTTGGTTCCGTCGAGCTCGCGTGGGATGCAGTGCACGGCACGCCCCTACGCGCGGGTGTCTACGCGCAAGGTGCTTCGTCCCCGGCGCTCGAGCTTGCGGTGACGGAGATCTCCTACGGAGCAGTTCCGTCGAGCGACGTTGACGTCACGCCGCCGTCGACCGCGAAGGTCGTCGACCTCGGCACGCCGTCGAGCGGTGAGCAGGCTTCCAACACGCCGGCAGTGACCGGGCTCGCTGCGGTCACGGCGGCCGCGGACTTCCCTGTAGTCGCACCCGACACGCTGGTCGGCCTGCCACGCCGCGACGTGCGGCTCGTCGGTGGCGACACCGCGCTCGTGCTCTACGGTCAGGGACTCGGCGGGATCGCGCTCGTCGAGCGCAAGCCCGACGCGGCTGCGAGTAGCGGCGCCATGTCGAGCCTGCCGAGCGTCTCGCTCGACGGTTTGACCGCGCACGAGCTCGCGACGCAGCTCGGCACCGTGCTCGAATGGCAGTCGCAGGGCACGGGCTTCGTCCTCGCAGGATCGTTGCCGCCCGCCGCAGCCGAAGCGGCCGCGCGGGCGGTGAAGTGAGCGAGGCGCCGCCGGTCGAGGCGCGCGGCCTCGTCAAGCACTACCGCGAGACGATTGCGGTCGACCACGTCGACCTGGTCGTCGAGCGTGGTGACGTGTTCGGCTACCTCGGCCCGAACGGCGCGGGGAAGACGACGTCGCTGCGCATGCTGCTCGGGTTGATCCGGCCGACAGAGGGCTCGGCGCACCTCTTCGGGCGCGACCCGCTGCTCGAGGGTGCGAAGGCGCTCGAGGGAGTCGCGGGGTTCGTGGAGGGACCGCGGTTCTACCCCTACCTCTCGGGACGTCGCAATCTGCGGCTGCTCGCCGACTACGACGAACCGTCGTCGCGTGCGCGCATCGACGAGGTGCTCGAGCTGGTCGAGCTGCGCGACCGCGCCAAGGACCGGGTCGGCGGCTACTCGCACGGTATGCGCCAACGACTCGGCATCGCGGCGTCGCTCCTGCGGCAGCCGAAGCTGCTGCTGCTCGACGAGCCGACCACCGGGCTCGACCCGGCGGGGATGCGCGACATGCGTGAGCTCGTGCGCAGGCTGGCCGGGGAGGGACTGACGATCCTGCTCTCCAGTCATCTCCTCTACGAGGTCGAGGAGCTCTGCAACCGGGTCGCGATCATTCGCAAGGGCCGCATCATCTACCAGGGGGAGCTGAGCGACCTGATGGCCACTGCGGCCAGCGGCTACCGCCTCCGGGCGCTCGAGCCGGAGCGGGCGCGCGCCGCACTGCTCGCCCAATCGGGTGTCGGCGACGTCGCGTTGCGCGACGGCGACCTTCGTTTCACAGCGGATGAGGAGACGGTCGCGGCGCTGTCGGTCGCGCTCGGCCGGGCCGGGGTCGCGTTCACGGCGCTCGCGCCGGAGTCGGCGAGCCTCGAGGAGCTCTTCCTCGGCATGACCGGAGGCGAATCGTCCGATCACGACAGCGCGACCGTGGCGGTCGCTGTATGACCGCCGTCGCAAGCGTGTACCGGTGGGAGATCGTCAAGCTGCTCGCACAGAAGCGCACCTACCTCGGCCTGGGGACGGCAATCGCCGTCCCCATCATCTTCGTCGTCGTGCTGGTGCTGCAGACAGGTGGCCCCAACGACGTGCCGCTCGGGCGCTACATCCGCGACACCGGGCTCGCCGTGCCGTTCGTCGTCCTCTTCTTCATGTCGATCTGGGGCCTGCCGCTCGTGACTGCGCTCGTCGCGGGGGACATCGTCGCTTCAGAGAGCCACAACGGCACCCTGAAGACGATCCTCACGCGTTCGCGCGAGCGCGGCGAGGTGTTCGCCGGGAAGGTGCTCGCGACGTGGACGTACACGATCGCGCTCGTCTTCACGATGGGCGTCGTCGGGCTGGTCGCCGGCAGCGTCGCCTGGGGCTTCCACCCGCTGACGTCCCTGTCGGGGACGAAGGTCTCGCCTGCGCACGGCCTAATCCTGCTCATCGGGAGCCTGGTCATCTACTCGCTCGCGCTGGCGGGCATCGCCGCGTTCGGGATTCTCCTCTCGACCGTTACGCGAAACAGCGCCGCGTCGGTGGTCGGTGCGCTCATGTGGGCGCTCCTGATGCAGCTGCTCGGAGTGCTCCCGGGGACCGAGAGCATCCGGCCCTACCTGCTTGCGACGCAGTTCGACGCGTGGCACGGCTTTCTGCGCGTCCCCGCCGACTGGGTGCCGGTGACGCGGGCCCTGTGGGTTTGCGCGCTCTACATCGGACTGCCGCTCTTCGGCGCCTACCTTGTGTTCCTGCGGCGCGACGTCGCCGGCGACTAGAGGAGGGTTTCGCGGAATGCCGTTCGTCGCAGGGGTGCGCTGGTCGTTCCGAGGCAAGGATGCAGGGAGCGCCGATAGCCGTCGCTATCGGCGCGACTGAGGACGCCGCGCCGGGGCGAGCGCGTCCCGGCGGCTCAACCTGTATTTCGCCAACCCCTCCTATGTGGCGTTCAGCGTTCCGGCCAGCGGCCGGGGTCGACCAGGCTGACGAGCGCGGCGACGCAATTCGGATCGAACTGTGAGCCGGCGCCGTCCTCGAGCTCGCGCAGCGCCGCCGCCTGGGTGAGCGGTGCCCGATACGGACGTTGCTCGAGCATCGCCAGGTATGCGTCGGCGACCGCGACGACGCGGGCAGCGAGCGGGATCTCCTGTGCGGCGAGTCCGTGTGGATAGCCGCAGCCGTCCCATCGCTCGTGATGGGCACGGACGACGACGGCGACCTCGGGCTCGACGTTCCGGCGGATCATTCGCTCGCCTTCGATCGGATGCGCATTGATCTGCTCGCGCTCCTCGGACGTCAGCGGTCCCGGCTTGTCGAGGATCCGATCGTCGACGAGCAGCTTGCCGACGTCGTGGAGCAGAGCTCCCTCGACGACGGTCTGCCGGGTGCGCTCGCCGAGCGACAGTCGATTCGCCAATTGCGCCGCGCACGCGGCGACCGCGATCGCATGCCGATCGGGGTAATCCTCTTCGCCGGTGCTCACCGCGACGAGACGGCGCGTTGCCTCGATCGGCAGCGCCGACTCCATCCGCGTCTCGAACTGCCGGGCTGTGGCCACAGCGTCCCCCTTTCGGGGGATACGAGGACGATCCTGCAGCTGTCATGCAGTAGATTCTGCAAGGTTTTCCTTGGGGAGAAGGGCGGCACACGATTTCAGAGCAGATCTCCGAACGTCGACGGCTGCGGTGACGCGCCTGCGTAGACGGACCAGCACTTCTGTCGTTCTCGCCGCTCTGGTCGTCGGAGTCTCGGTCGCCGCCGTCACGTGGGGCATCGAGCAGGCGATCCTCGGTCGGGAGCGCGCGAACGGGCGCACGGAGATGCGGGCCGCCTTGCAGGACGCCCGCCATCTGCTCAGCCTGCGCGCAGCGAAAGCGGGTAGCGCCGCCTCGGCGTTGGCCTCGTCGCAGGCCGTTCAGGACGCGTTCGTGACTCATCGCGCCGACGCGCTTCAGTCGATTGCCGACGCGCGGCCGGATGTCGGCTTCGTGCTCTGGAACGGCTCGACGATCGGCCGCCGGGCAGTACCCGGGGTCGATGTTACCGTCGGCGTCTACGGCGGCGGCGCATCGCTCGGCATGGTCGTGGTCAGCGCCTCACCGACGACACGCCTGCTCGATGCAGCGCGCCGCTCACATCCCAGCGTCGCTCTCTGGTCCGTCGTGGGCCGCGACGTGCTTGCGACCGCACCCCAGACCTCGCAACCCGAGCTCGCAACAGAGCTGGACCGGCGGTCGAGCGACCAGCTGCCGCTGGCGGGCGACGGGCCGGACGTCGCACGGGTGTATGCCTTCCGGGCGACGCCCCACATTCCCGTCGGCTGGTTCTGGCCGCTGCTCGCGGGGCTGCTCGCCGGCGGTGTGACGTTGAGTGTGTTCAGCCGTGCGGAGGAACGGCGGCGCGCCGAGCCGCCGCCGAACACGGTCCGGGACGCCGTCGCTCTCGTCGGGGAGACGCTCGCCGCGACGCACAATCCTGACGCGCTCCTGCCCGTCATCCTGCAGGCGGCGATCGAGGCGACCGACGCCTCCGGCGGCTCGATCTCGAGCGGCGAGGTCGTGCTTGCGTCGCGCGGCACCGCGGCGCCGACCAGCGGCGAGCCGCTCGTGTTCCCGCTCCGGGTCGCCGACGGCCGCGCCGCCGAGCTCGTGCTCCATCCGCCCTCGGCCGGCTTCACCGCGGACGCTCGCGACGCTGCCGCGTGGATCGCCGCCCAGGCGATGATCGCGCTCGAGAATGCGCACCTCCACGGTCTCGTACAGCGCCAGGCGGTCACCGACGAACTGACCGGGCTGGCGAACCGGCGGCGCTTCCTGACCCAACTCGACGCCGAGGTTGCACGATCCCGTCGAAGCGGCTCCCCGCTCGCGATCGTGTTGTCGGACCTCGATGACTTCAAACAGGTCAACGACAAGTCCGGCCACGAGGCAGGTGACAAGGCCCTGGGGGCCTTCGCCGACATCCTTCGCGAGGCGGTACGCGACGTCGACTTGCCCGTACGGCTCGGCGGCGAGGAGTTCGCCGTCCTTCTCCCGGACACCGATCTCGCCGGCGCCGCCAACCTCGCGGAGCGGATTCGGTCCGCGCTCGAGTCGGCGGAGATCGAGAGCGGGGCCGACCGAATCCACGTCACTGCGAGCTTCGGTGTCTCGTGCTTCCCACTTGCGGTCGCGGCGGAGGAGCTCCTCGTGGATGCCGACCGACGGCTCTACGACGCCAAGCGGCGCGGCAAGAACCGGGTCGAGGTCTCCGTGACCGCAGACGCCCGCAGCTCGCACCATTAGCCTCGACCGCGGCGTTAGGCCGTCCGGTCCCGCTGCGACCCTGGCACGGTGCGCCCGCTTCGCTTTGCCATTTTCGTCGCCTGTGCGTCCGCGATCTGCATCGCGCTGGGACGTCTCTGGGTGCAATCCCTCGACCAGGGCTCGGGCGGCCCCGTCGCTCGCGTTTTCCACGCCGGAACCGGAGCGGTCGGAGTTGCGATCGCCGGAGTCGATCGGCAGTTCCAGGCCCATCGGCTGGCGACGCCGCGCCGCCGGCAGATCATCGAAGCCGCGGAGATCATGGCACGTCCCGACGCCCCCTCGACGCTGCAGACGAACCGCATCGCGCGGACCGTCGGGGTCGCGGTCGCTCGAACGCCGCCGGCCGCACACCGGGCGACGCCCAAAGCGCCCGTCGCGCAGCCGCAGGCGATCCCGGTCGTCAACGTCACCCCGACGCCCAAGCCGGTGCCGGCGCCGAAGCCGAAGCCGAAGCCGAAGCCGAAGCCGAAGCCATCACCCGCTCCGACGCCTACACCGGCGCCGACGCCTGCTCCGCCCGTACCTGCGCCTCCGACCCCAGCGCCGACACCTGCGCCGCCGACACCTGCGCCGCCCGCCCCCGCGCCTCCGGCACCGCCTGCCCCCGCGCCGAGCCCGCCCAACCCGGTCCCGCCGACGCCACCGTCGCCCGGGGTGCCGACCGCGCCGGCTCCCCAGCCGCCGGATTCGCCGACGCCGCCGCTGCCGCCGGACGGCGACACGCGACCCGGCTACGGCTACGGCGACGACAACCACGAGCACACCGGACCCCCTGGTCACGACCATGACCATGGCGAGCACGGGCATGGGCACGGATCTGGTTCCAGCTGAATCGGTCGGCGTCGAGCCGCGCTCCGGCCGGTTCGCCCGGCGACCGCGGGTCGGCGGGCCCGAGATCCTCACGCGCCGCCTCCAGCGTGAGCTGGCACGGCACGTGCTCGAAGGCGAGCGCGTCCGCTTCTGCGTTCGCGGCGATCTCGGACATGCGCTCGTCTGCCTCGATGACCGTCTCGTCGTCCTGAAGAGCGGCTTTCACGCAGGCACGACCTTCGGCACGCAGGCGGCGACGATCTTCTACCGCGACATCACCGGGATCCAGGTTCGGATGCACCTCGTCTCCGGCTGGATCGAGATCTCGTCGCCGAGCTTCCAGGGCAGGGAGCGCAAGCGCACGCGACACCCGCGCACGAGTGACCGCGACGTCTACAAGCTGCCGAACTGCGTCCCGATCCACCGCTCGCACCTCGATTCGTACACCGGGCCGCTTGCCGAGCTGCGCCGGCTGGTCACACGCGCGAGGGAAGGCGGCTCACCGCCGTCGGACGTCGTCGCCGAACTCGAGCGGCTGTCGGCGCTCGCCGCTGCCGGGCACCTCGATGCGGACGAGTACGTGCGCGCGAAGGCGCTCGTCCTCGGCGTCGATCGCGAGCTCGTCGACGATCAGCCGCGGCTGCGAGCGGGGTAGAGGGTGCTCGTTCCGGCGGGTGTGAACGAGACGAGCGCCGCGTCGACGAGGTAGCGGTGTGTGGCGAAGAACCGCGGGTGACACGCCTGCAGGCGCAAGATCTCTTGAGTTCCGTTCCGCAGCACCGCCAGGTCGTTCGAGGGCACGATGTAGTGGCGAACCGCCCGGTATTCGAACGTCCCGTACGGCACCTCGAGCGTCATGTAGTCGCCGTCACGGATGTCGTTGATGCGGGCGAAGGGCGCGAGATACGTCGTGCGATGGCCCGCAATGTAGATCAGCTTTCCCTGGCCGGGGAGACCGGAGTCGACGTAGTGGCCGGGGCCCTTCTTGAGGCTCTCGTGATCGGTGCCCTCGACGACGAAGATGTCGAGTCCGAGGCGACCGATCTTCAGCCGGCCGACCGGGCTGCCGGTTTTCAGCGTTGCCTGGTACGCACGCGCCGCCCTCGCCGCTTCGCGCCAGGCGCCGGCGGCAGTCTGCGCAGGTGGTGGCAGCGTCCGCTGGAAGGTGATGCTGCGACGGTCGTAGGAGGCGTGCAAGTGCTTCTGGCTGAAGTACGTCTGGATCGCGGTGAACGGGTCCTCCCATCGCCACACGACGACGACCCATGCGAAGGTGAGGACGCCGACCGCGATCAGCAGGGTCCCGAAGAGGCGCAACGGCCGCCGGATGTCGCGTCGCATCGTTCAGCTTCGCACGCCGAAATCGCACGTGACGACCGTCACCGGCAAACCGGCGAAGACGCCCGGCGCGGTATGCCTGTGGACGGCTGCGCAGCCGACGTCATGCCAGCCGGCGGTCAACATGATCGAACGGTGCTCCGGCGACGCCATCCAGAGGCCGACGGCGCGCCGGCTGCCGATCCTGGGTGATGACCAGAGGAGGTTTTCGCCGACCGCCCAACGGCTCGTGGCCGGGTACGAATCACGCACCCTGCTCGCCATCGACTCTCCGTTCGCGGATTCGTGTGAGAAGTAGCCGAGGCTCGCCATCTCCGAGGAGTGAGCGCGTGCGGCAGTGGCGAGCTCCGCGTTCTGGCGCAGAGGACGAAGGCCGGCTCGCGCCCGAACGGCGTTGACCTGGGCGACGATCGCATCGTCGAGGGCACTGGCCCTGGTGGATCGGTGGCTGCTCGTGACACCCAGCGCAGGGCCGGCGAGGGCGAGGCAGGCCAGCGCGACACCCAGCAGTGAAAAGGTGCGCGGGCGGGCATGCGGTCCGTCTGGCCGTCGCCGCTCCACCTGGTGATTGTCGGCCGGATGCCGGACATCCTTGAGGGAAGACTTGGCCGGAGGCGGAGCCGGACGATGTCCGCCGTCAGTAAGGGCAGTAGGCGCGTAGCCGCAGCCGAGGAGCCCCAGAACATCATCCGGCTCCGACTCTCACTATCTCACGCCCGCACCCTCAAGGCGAGCCCGGGCGCCGCCGATAGCACGGGTGTGGCGGCGCCGGGTCTCGGGACTGACGGCAATCACCCCCTGCGCCTTGCGTCGCCACCATTTCACCGGCGCGCCGAGGAGGTCAAGAGCCTCAGGACCGATAGGGGAGCAAGTCTGGACGAAGGTCGTAGCGAGACGTGCCCGGATCGGCTCCGGACCCGTTCAGACCTCGTGGAAGATCGGGTTGCTGACGAATCCGCGACGGACGGCGTGTTGCACTGCCTCGGTGCGGTTCCGCACTTCGAGCTTGCGATAGATGTTCGAGAGGTGGAACTTCACGGTCTGCTCCGCCAGCCACAGCTCCTTGGCGATCTGCTGGTTCGAGAGGCCGCGCGCGAGTGCCGCGAGCACTTCCTGTTCCTTGGCGGTCAGGCCCGCCGCGGTGGCCTGTCGTGAGCTGGACAGCGTCGCCGGCACGCCGACCGTCTGGAAGACCGTTCCGTTGACGACCTGACGCAGGACGCTGCCGAGGTCGCGCGGATCGATCTGCTTCAGGACGAAGGCGCTCGCGCCCCCCTCCAGCGCCTGCGCTGCCAGGGTGGGGTCCTCTGAGGCCGAGAGCATCACGACCTTCACGTTCGGCGACCGCTGCCGGATGCGGTTCAGGCAGGCGATTCCGTCCAGGAGTGGCATTCGCACGTCGAGTACGACGACGTCCGGCGAGGTTTCGCTGACCAACCCGACGATTTTGGTCGCGTCCGTAGTCCAGCCGACGACGTCGAAATCGCCGTCGGCTTCGAGTGCGACACGAACGGCTTCGATCATCAGACGATGATCGTCAGCCAGCAAGATTCGTAGTTTCGCCATCCCCGATCCGCTGGTTGCTTAGGAGTACCAGGGAGAGTGTGCCCGATTTGTCGGTCTGTAACCCCTGTCGGAGGGACAAACGAGGGCCGCCCTGCGGCGGCCCTCGTTTTCTGCGCCCGGCTGGCTGCCGGGTGCGCCCCCTTCCTGGTCGACCCGGACGTGAGGGTCCGCGAGTGATTTCACCCATTCGGGGCCGCCGTGCTCCTGCACTCGACACAGCGGCTCGAAAGGTCGTAAGCTGGCGCCGGTCGTCTGCTCGAGTACGACGAGAGACGGCGATCCTGCGGCCCGGTTTCGGGTCGAGCGACGGCGGGCGGAACGCTGCCAATCCCCTCTCCCCCTGGCAGCCGAGTCGCCTGCCTGTCGTGTTCGCAGGGACTCGCAAGCGAACGGTTAACGTCTGATCGATGAGGACGTTCTTGCTCGCTCGGCACGGCCAGTCGCAGTTCAACCTGGCGGGAGTCGTGAACGCAGACCCCGGCCGCGACCCAGGTCTGAGCCCGGTCGGCGAGGCGGAGGCGCGCCAACTCGGGCGCCAGCTGGCCGCACTCGAGATCGAACTGGTCGTCACGTCGCAGTTTCCCCGCGCGCAACAGACCGCAGGGCTTGCGCTCGCCACGCGGAACGTTCCGCACGTGATCGTCCCCGACCTCGATGACGTCAAGATCGGCGAGCTCGAAGGCAAGACGATTGCCGACTATCGGGCCTGGAAGCACGGACGGAGCCGCACCGAGCCATTCCCCGGGGGCGAGAGTCTCGACGACGCGGCAAGGCGTTATGCCGGCGCGTATCGCTCACTCGTCGAGCGGCCCGAGTCGACGGTACTCGTCATCTGCCACGAGATCCCGGTGCGGTACGCGATCAACGCGGCTGCCGACTCGCGCCAACTCGACGCCCCGGTCCACGACGTGCCGAATGCCGTGCCGTACCTCTTCGGCGAGCCACAGCTTGCGGCCGCGACCGAGCGGATCGTCGAGTTGGCGGCGACCGATTGACGGCCGTGACCGACGCCGGCCCTCGCCTTTCGCGTTACGGCCCGACGGGGCGCGCCGAGTTCCGGCGCATCGTGCTCGACTCGCTGATCGCCTCGGCTGCGTCGGAGCTTGAGATCCGTCAGTCCCGCCGGCAGCGACTCCGTGCGCGATCGGCCGAGCGCCGGTTGACGGAACTGCTCTACGAACGGCGTGCACTCGAGGGCGATCGGTTCGTCCCTCGGCCGTGGAAGTGGGTGCGGGCGTCTTCGACGGGTTACGTCGTGACGGTCGCGTGGCTCGTCGGTGCGGTGCTCCTAGGGGCGCAGATCGCAGTCCACGGGGTTCACTCGAGGCTGACCATCGCCGGTGACATCGGCATGCTCGCGCTCAGCCTGCTCTGGTTCCTGCTCGCCGTGGCACGGGTCCCCCTCACTGCGTCCGAGGGCGATCGGCCGCTGCCGGCAGCGCCGCACGGATGAGTGCGGACGAGACCAACCTGGCGAACAACTCCAGCGCGAGTATTGCCTCGGTGCCGAACGCGCATCGCTCGGCCGCATAGACCCGGAGCGCGCCCCGGTCGCCGGTGTCGGGCAGCGCGACCACGAGCGCCGACTGCGGGTGCCGAGAGGGCCGCAGCCGCGGTCGAGAGGTGATCAGCCGTCCCGAGGGCATCTCGACCACCGCTGTCTCGGCGCCGGTCAGGGCGCGCGCCTCGTCGGCGACGTCCTTCAGGATCAGATCGAGATCGAAGCCGGGCGTCGCAAGCGCAGCCTGCGTCCGGATCACCTGGTCGAGGACCCGCTGACCATTCATCAACCAAGGAATCGGCCAGCCGGGATCGTTCCTTGAGTGAAAAAGGAATGGACGGCTCCGCTGACGAAGAGGATCTTCGTGCAGAGTGCTGATGTCTTTCCGGCAGGTCGCGGGCTCGAACGCCTGCTCGCCCGCCAGGAGGTCGCCAGGAGCACCGGTTTGGCGGCCCTGTTCGAAGCGACCAGCGCGCGCATCGACCAGGCGTTCGAGCGGATCTCGAGCGTCGAGAGGCGCCTCCGTCGGCTCGAGACCGCCGCACGAGAAACTCCGGCCCGTGAGCTCGAATACGTGGTCTTTTTGTCCGTCCCGAGCGGCTACCGGCTCGCCGTCGCCTTCGGTCGGCAGCCCGGCGACCAGATCGCCGCTCCTGACGACGCTTCGGTGGAGGTGCTACGGATCGGCGCCTCGCCGCTTCCCGGGGACCGCAGGCCGTGCGTCTTCGCGGGCACGGTCGCTGTAGGATCCCCCGATGTCGCCGAAGCCGAGGCCACGCTCGATCGCCGAGCAGCGTGAGCAGCTCGATCGAGTGATCGCCTCGAAGTTGCGCGCCCCGGGCTCGCTTCCGGCGCGAACGAAGTCGGCGAGCACGCCGATCCGCACCAACAGCTCGCGCCCCGGCTAGGAGTCCGTCGCAGGACGGCTCGTCGCGGCCGCGAAACCGACGAGTGGCGTCCGGCGAGTCGCAGTCCGGAGCGCCGCGGTTGGCCGGCGTGCCCCGATCCTCTCCCCTCGGGGCCGCCGCGCCGCCGCCTTCAGAAGCTGCCGGTCATGGTCGGCAGGCAGCTTCCCCCGCCGGTGTTCGTGTCGCAGGTGTGCAGATTGCCCGTCGTCGAGAGCAGCTTGGTCGCGGTTGTCGTCGGACCGAGCGTCCAGGTGCCGCCAGCGGTCGGGTTCGCGCCGCTCGACCTCGCTCCGACGAGGATCGTCAGCTGCGTGTGCGCCGTGTTCCACGTATACGTCGCCGCGAAGCGGGCGTTTGCGCTCGACGTACCGCCGGTCAGCTTGCCGAAGTTGGTCGTCTCCGTGGCGACGCACGTGCCGCTCGTCGTCGTGCTGCCGATCACGATCGTGGCGCCGCTGATCGTGCAGACGGAGTTGGTGCCGCTCGGCCCGGTCGCGGTCGTGATCGGCTGATTGAAGGTGGCCGTGATCGTGTCGCCAGGGTCCAGCTTCGCGGCCGTGCCGCCATTCGCGGCGACGATGCTCGAGGCGACGACGCCGATCTGTGCGGCTACGCGAGGGTTGCTCGCGACACTCGTCCAGCTCGCATACGTCGTCTTGACCTCGTAACAGAAGAACGTGCCTTGCGGCGTGCTCCTCGAAGCGTCGGTGTAGGTCGTGCCGCCCGCGGTTCCGAGCGACGCCGTGGCTGCCGCTGCGCAGTTGCTGCTCGTCCCGTTTGCGACTCCGAGCACCGCGTAGCCGCTGCCGTTCTGGCCGGCGGTCCAGCTCAGGCCGACCCCGGCACCCGCGGTCGTCGCCGTCAGGCCCGTCGGTGCATACAGAGCCGTCAGCGCGTAGGTCGCGCTCGGATTGGCGGTGCGCGCAGCGAACGACGCGGTCGAGCCGCCCGCGAGGGTGCAAGCGAGCAGTGCAGCCGCACACGCACCTGCGGTCGCGGTCAGGCGGCGCGGTAGCACGGCGTCAGCGGGTCGAGGGCGCTCGCCACACCCGGACGAGCGCGACGGCGGCGAGCGCGAGCGCGAGCGCGGCGACGAAGCCGAAGCGAACCACGGGTTGCTTGAGGGCGGCCACGGGGTAGCCGAGATACGGGATCGAAAAGGAGTAGCGCCAGCCCGTGCCCGCGGCGGGCACGCGCCAGGCGTCCCGAGCGCCGTTCGCATCGCCCTTCGTCACGAAGAAGGTGTCGCCGCGGCCGTGCTCCACCGCGACAACCCTGTGCGTGACCAGCGTCGAGTTGGTCCCGGGACGGCGGAAGGTGATGATGTCGCCGACCGCGATCCGGCTCGCGGCCACCGGCCGAAGTACAACTGTCGAGCCGACCGGCAGAGTCGGGCGCATGCTGCCGCTCTCGACCGCATAGATGCGGTAGGGCAACAGGTGCGGGCCGAGCACGAGCAGGCTCATGAGCAACGCCGCGGCTGTGACGGCGAGCGTAAGGCTCGCCGTCACAGCGTGCTGCGCGATTCGC
>DASYPH010000287.1:0-2086 GCA_036006925.1 Gaiellaceae bacterium | reverse complement strand
TTCGCCTTCGCGTGGCGCGCGCGCGGGCTCGCCCGCACCCATTCGAGCTCCCGCGCGAGCGTGCGCCGGCGCGCCGACTCCTGCTTCTCCTCGTGTGCGAGCCGGTCCTGTTTCTGCTCGAGCCAGGAGGAGTAGTTCCCCTGGAACGGGATGCCGCGGCCGCGGTCGAGCTCGAGGATCCAGCCGGCGACGTTGTCGAGGAAGTAGCGGTCGTGCGTGACCGCCATGACCGTGCCGCGGTAGTCGTCGAGGAAGCGCTCGAGCCAGAGGACGGACTCGGCGTCGAGGTGGTTCGTCGGCTCGTCGAGCAGGAGGAGGTCGGGCGCCGACAGGAGCAGCCGGCAGAGCGCGACCCGGCGACGCTCGCCGCCGGACAGCGTCTCGACGTCGCGGTCTCCCTCCGGGAGGCGGAGCGCGTCCATCGCGTGGTCGAGCCGGTCGTCGAGCTCCCAGACGCCGGCGCGGTCGATCGCGTCCTGCACCTTCGCCTGCTCGGCGAGGAGCGTGTCGTAGTCCGCGTCCGGCTCGGCAAACGCGGCGCTGATCTCGTTGAACCGGTCGAGCAGATCGCGCAACGGGCGGACGCCGTCCTCGACGTTCCCGCGCACGTCTTTGGCCGGATCGAGCTTCGGCTCCTGCTCTAGCAGCCCGACGGTCGCTCCCGGCGCGAGTTCCGCGACGCCGGACGACGGCTCGTCCAGGCCGGCCATGATCCGCAGCAGCGTCGACTTGCCGGCGCCGTTCGGGCCGAGCACGCCGATCTTCGCTCCCGGCAGGAAGGAGAGCGAGATGTTCGCGAGCACCTGCCGGTCCGGGCCGAAGAACTTGTCGGCCCGGTACATCGTGTAGACGTAGTCCGCCATCGGCGTGCGACGATAGCGACCCTCCGGCAGCTTCGAGTGCGAGATCGCCCGGACGAGGGTTGACGGACTCTGATCGGGCTGCGATGGTCAAGACATGCGCCGCATCGCCCTGGTGCTCGCCGCGTCCCTGGCGATGCTTCTCGCAGCCCCGTCCGCGTTCGCGTGGCACCCCCTCGCGACCGGGGCGAGCAACACCGTCGTCCCGTCGATGATCGTGACCAGCGCAGGGACGGAGCTCGTCTCGTTCGAGTCGCCCGTCGCCGGGACGATCTCCGTCGCAAGAGCCGGGGGCGCGCCGCACACCATCGTGATCGGCGACCCGATCGCAGGCCAGACGCAGCTCGTCCAGTTGCCGGACGGCTCGATCCAGCTCTACTTCCCGAACGGATCAGGGGTTGCGCGCATGACGTCGACCAATGACGGCGTCAGCTGGATCGGCCCGATCCAGACGCAGTCGCACGATGTCGGCGGCGTAGTCGGCGCGACCGTCGGTCCGGACGGAACCCCGTACTTCGTCCAGGACGGAACCGGGTTCGTCAACGTCTTCCGCGGCCTCGACGGCCAGGCCGTGCGGAACGTCTTTCCGCGCTGCTGCGGCTACGCCGCATCCGTCGCCGTCGACACCGCAGGTGTCGTTCGAGTCGCCTTCTATTCGAACGCGGACAGCGACGGCAAGTTCGTCGTCGAGCAGCTCGGGAGCGACCTTTCGCCCACGGGCACCACGGAGCTCGCCACGACCGCGCCGCGTGACGACCGCGTGCCGCTGGTCTCCGATCCCGCGGGCTTCACGTACCTCGGCTGGGCGCCCGGCTACCCGGGCGCGACCGCGTTCTCCGTCGAGCCGTTCAAAGGCGCCACGATGCAGAAGAGCGGAATGCACGTTGCCGCCAAGTTCGCCGGCGGCGATCCGCACATGGCGCTCTCCGTCGATCCAGCCGGACGGCTCTGGGCAGCCTGGACGGGTCAGGGACGCGTCCACGTCACCCGCTCCCGGACACACGCGGCGCATACCGGCGCGCTCGTCTCTACGTCGCTCCCCGGCACCGCCTATCAGCTCTCCGCCGTCGGACTCCCTGGGAAGCTGGGGACGGTGGACGTGATCGTCAACACCGGCTCGTCCCTCGTCGAGCAACGGCTCGAGCCGGGGCTGACGGTGCGCCCGTACCGGAAGCTGAGGAAAGTCGGCAAGAAGACGGTCGTGACGCACTTCGTCCAGGCTCTGG
>DASYPH010000286.1:0-7027 GCA_036006925.1 Gaiellaceae bacterium | reverse complement strand
CGGGGTCGAGCAGCGAACGGACTGCGCCGTCGAGGCCGCGCTTGGCCAGTGCCTCGGCCTCGCCCTGACGCGGACCGAAACCTGCGCGCCAAAGCAGCCGCTCTGCTTGCGGTGTGCCGAACGGCCCCCGGTAGACCGGTACACCCACCTCCGAATGGTCGGATCGCGCTGCGCGACCCCGTATCCCCCGAAAGGGTTACGGCAGCCGCTTGACGAGCAGCAATCGCGGCTCACCGGCGCCGTCGTACGCGGGGTCGCTGCGTTCGAGCTCGAATCCGAGCGCCTGGTGGAACGCCACTGAGCGCTCGTTGACCGGCGAGGTGACCGCACGCACGACTGTCCGAGGTGCGACGGCGGCGAAGAAGCGTTCGTACAGCGCGCGTCCCACGCCGGCCCCGCGCGCGACCGGATCGACGCCGACGAAGTGGACGTAGGCCTCGTCCGGGAACGTTTGTGACCGGAAGCCGCAAAGGAAGCCGGCGAGCGCACCATCGCGCTCGCAGACGAACGAGGTGTCCCGGAAATGGACGAAGAACAGCTTCGGCAGCATCGCCGCCATCGCGCGGCCGCCCCACCAATCGTCGATCACTGCGACGACGCGCTGGTGGTCGCCCGGCTCGGCGTGCCGGATGTTCGACATAGGCTGGAGCGTATGCGCATCCTCGTCCTCGGCGGCACCCGGTTCCTCGGCCGGCACGTCGTCGGGTCCGCCCTCGAGCGCGGACACGACGTGACGCTCTTCAATCGCGGACAGACACACCCCGAGCTCTTCCCGGACGTCGAGCGGCTGCGCGGCGACCGCGACGGCGACCTATCCGCACTCGACGGCCTGGCGTTCGACGCCGTGGTGGACACGAGCGGCTACGTGCCGCGAATCGTGGCCCGGACGATCGACGCACTCGGCGACTTCGGCCACTACACCTTCGTCTCCTCCATCTCGGTCTATGCCGACCTGAGCACGCCGCCGACAGAGTCCTCGCCGGTTCGCGAGCTGGAGCGGCCGACCGAGGAGTGGCAAGAGGCCTACGGTGAACTGAAAGCCGACTGCGAGGACGTCGTGCGCGAGCGGATCGCGGACCCGTTCATCCTCCGGCCCGGGCTGATCGTCGGGCCGTGGGACCCGACCGGTCGCTTCACGTACTGGCCGGAACGGATCGCGACGGGCGGGGACGTGCTCGCCCCCGCCCCACCCGAGGCGTCCGCGCAGGTGATCGACGGACGCGACCTTGCCGACTGGATCGTGCGTGCCGCGGAGAACGGGACCGCGGGCACCTACAACGCGGTCGACCATCCCACGACCAGGGTGTCGGTATTCGAGACCTGCGCGGACGTCTCCGACTCGGACGCCGAGCTCGTCTGGGTCGACGGCGACTTCCTGGCTGCGAACGACGTCGGCGAGTGGATGGAGCTACCGCTCTGGCTCCACGACCCCGAGCATCGGGGAATGCTCTCGATCGAGCCGGTGGCTGCGTTCGCCGCCGGGCTCGAGACCCGTCCGCTCGCCGACACGGTTCGAGACACGCTCGACTGGGCGCGCTCGAGCGAGGCGCCGGCAGAGGCGCCTGCCGGTCTCGCGCGCGAGAAAGAACGAGTTGTGCTTGACGCGTGGCGTTCGAAAGAGTAGTTTCGAAAGATCTCTTTCGATGACTCGCTCACACTGACCGACCCGCGCGCGATGCGCGCACTGGCGCATCCCACCCGCCTCGCGCTGCTCGATCATCTGCATACGGTCGATCACGCGACGGCGACCGAGTGCGGCGCGGCGGTAGGCGACAGCCCCTCCTCCTGCAGCTACCACCTACGCGCGCTCGCCAAGTGGGGGTTCGTCGAGGAGGCGGCGGGCGGCGCGGGCCGCGAGCGGCCGTGGCGTGCCGTTGCCGCCCGGATCGAGTTCGAGGCCGACGGCCTCGAGGCGACGGTGCTGCGCGACGAGCTGGTCGGCCGCCAGCAGCAGCGGGTGCGGGACGCGCTCAGGCGCGAGCACGAGCTCCCTGCGAGGTGGCGGCGCGCTGCCCAGACGTCGGCTGCAACGCTGGTGCTGACCGCGGCGGAGCTCGAGGAGCTCGGCGCCCGCTTCGAGGAGCTGCTCGACGAGTTTCGCGGCAGCGGCGGTCGACGCGGCACACGCCAAGTGGCCATCTCGTTCGGCGCCGTAACCGAGCCGTGATCCTCCGCAACCGCACGGTCGTCGCGCTGCTCGCGGCGGAGATCGTGTCGACCACCGGCTCGCAGATGTCGGCGGTTGCGATCCCGTGGTTCGTGCTGGTGACGACGGGCTCGGCCACGCGGATGAGCTGGGTGGCCGCCTCGGAGATCGCGGCGATGGGGATCTTCGGCATCTTGAGCGGACGGCTCGCGACGCGTGCAGGTGCGCGTACGACGCTGCTTGCCTGCGACATGGCGCGTGCGCCGCTGACGCTCGCGATCCCGCTCCTCTACGCAGCCGACCTGCTGCCGTTCGTCGTGCTGCTCGCGCTCGTGTTCGCGATCGGCGCGTTCTCGGCACCCGCGTTCGGTGCGCGGATCGCGATCGTGCCGGACGTCGTCGGGGAGGACGAACGGGTGGTCGGCAAAGCAGCCGCCGTCTTCCAGGCCGCGAACCGGCTGACGATCCTCCTCGGTCCGGTGGCCGCAGGCGTCCTGATCGGGCTCGTGGGCGCAACGAGCGTTCTCTACATCGACGCGGCGACCTACTGCGTCTCGATCGCGCTCGTGTGGCTGTTCGTGCCGCGCACAGCCCCGCACGAGCGTGACTCCCCCGGCCTCGACGACTTCTTCGCGGGCGCGAAGTTCATCTGGCGCGAACGACTGCTGCGCGCCTGGATGCTCGGGATGCTGGTGATCGAGCTGTGCTGGCAGGCGCTGTTCGTCGCCATCCCATTCCTCGTGTACGTCGACTACGGCCGAAACCCGCACCTCGTCGGCTTCATCTTCGGCGGCTTCGGGGCCGGCGCGATCCTCGGCAGCGTGTTTGCGTTCCGTTTGCTCGACCGGGTCGAGCCACTACTGATGGCGAGTGTCGGGATGCTCGCCCAGGTCGTTCCGCTCGTGCTGCTGACGTTCGACGCACCCGCGTGGGTCGAGGTGCTTGCACTCTTCGGCTCCGGCTTCATCAACCCGTTCGTCAACTCCGCGGCCGGCGGCGTGATGACGGTCCGGACGCCCCGCTCGCTGCGGCAACAGGTGTCTGCATTCTCGCTGGGCATGAGCGGCGTCGTCTCGCCGCTCGGTGTCCTGGCGGTCGGCCCGGCGCTGGCGGCTTGGGGCGCCCGCCCGGTGCTGACGGCGATCGTCGCCGTGCAAGCGGCGGCGATCGCCTACTGGTCGTTCTCGGGATTCGCCGCCCGTGGCGCGACCGCGCGCACCGCGCCCGTAGACTCGCGCGCGTGAATCGCCTGGCCGGCAAGCACGGAATCGTGACGGGCGCCGGGACCGGCATCGGTCGTGCCGTCGCCGAGCGCCTGGCGGCCGAGGGCGCTCGCCTCACCCTGCTCGCCCGCAACGAGTCACGGCTGCGCGACGTCGTGCCCGGCGCGACGACGAGGTCGTGCGACATCCGCGACCGGTCGCAGGTCTTCGCGGCGATCGACGAGCCGCTCGACTTCCTCGTGGCGAATGCGGGGCTCGGCGGGCCGAACGAGGCGGGCGCCGGCGATCGGTTCGACGACATCGTCCAGACCAATCTGTTCGGCACCTACTGGTGCATCCGGGCCGCCGAGCGGTTGCTTCCCGAGGGCGGGCGGATCGTCGTCACCTCGTCGATCCTCGCCCGAATCGGCGTCGCGGGCTATACGGCCTACTGCTCGTCGAAGGCCGGGTTGCTCGGGCTGGTCCGCGCGTTCGCCGCCGAGCTCGCTCCGCGACGGATCCAGGTCAACGCGATCTGCCCCGGCTGGGTCGACACCGACATGGCCTGGGAAGGGCTGGACGCCTTCGACGGACTGACCCGGGAGGAGGCCTTCGACGTGGCGATGCAGGAAGTGCCGTTGCGACGCATGAGCGAGCCGGCGGAGATCGCGGCCACGGTCGCCTGGCTGCTGTCGCCCGATGCGCTCGGAGTGACGGGGCAGGCGATCGACCACAACAACGGGGCCTTCATGATCTGACGTCCGATGCGGCTCCTATTCTCGCGGTCATGCTCGCTGGTGACTATCTCCGTAGGTGCGTCGCCGAGTTCATCGGCACCTTCACGCTGATCTTCATCGGCGCCGGCTCTGTCGTGTTCGCCCGGACACTGACCGATATCGCCCTCGCGAACGGCCTGGCGATCGGCGTCATGGTCTGCGCGATGGGCTTCACCTCGGGCGGCCTGTTCAACCCGGCGATCACGCTCGGGTTCCTGATCACCCGGCGGATCGCGCCCCCGCTCGCCGCCTGCTACTGGGTCGCCCAGTTTGGCGCCGCCGCGCTGGCTGCGCTCCTGCTGAAGTGGGTGCTCCCCACCGCCCTCGAGTCCCAGTCGCACCTCGGCGTTCCGTCTCTCGGCGGCGGGATCGGCGCCGGGCAGGGCGTGGTGATCGAAGCGGTGTTGACGTTCTTCCTCGTGTGGGTCGTCTTCGGCACCGCCGTCGACCCGCGCAGCACCTTCAAACAGGTTGCGGGCCTGGCGATCGGTCTCACGATCACGATCGACGTGCTCATGGGCGGCGTCCTGACCGGCGCCGCGATGAACCCTGCGCGCGCGTTCGGACCGCAGCTCGTCGGCGACCACTGGGCGCATTTCTGGATCTGGTACGTCGGCCCGTTCGCTGGTGCAGTGATCGCAGCATCGGTGTACGAGTTGCTCTACCTGCGGCCGGCCGCCGAAACCGGCGCGGCGACCTCCTAGTTCGGGTAGGTTCCGCGCGCGATGCTGTCGACGTCACTCGTCGTCGCCGGGCTGACCACCGGCCAGAAGCTCGGCCTGGCCACGGTCGGTGGCGTGTTCATCATTTTCGCGCTCATCTCCGCGCTCGTGCTGCCACGGCGGAACCCGAACTTCCCGGGTCGCCACGTCGGCTGGTTCGCAGTCGTCAGCCTCCTGTTCTTCGTCGCCATGATCAGCGCCGTCCTCGTGTTCGGGAAGGAGAAGGAGGTGGCGAAAGCGGCCGAGACGCCGACCACTGCGCCCGCAGCGACCACGTCGGCCGGGGCGACCACAGCGCCGCCGGCTGCAGGAGATGCGACCGCCGGCAAGGCCGTGTTCGCGAGCGCCGGCTGCGCGGCCTGCCACACGCTGAAGGACGCCGGCTCGACCGGCACCGTCGGCCCGAACCTCGACCAGCTCAAACCCGCCTTCGCAAGGGTGAAGCACCAGGTGGAGAACGGGGGCGGCCCGATGCCGGCCTTCAAGGGAACCCTGAGCGCGAAGCAGATCGACGACGTCTCCGCGTACGTCTCGAGCGTCGCGGGGAAGTAGGAAAAGACCCCCTTGACGCGCGAAACCCGCCCGGGGGAGGGGCGGGATTCGCCGCAGTTCACGTCAGTTCGCCGACAAAGTATTGGGGGAGCCGGCAAGGGGCATCGTGCAGGACAGCTGCGGCCCCGGGCATCGCCCAGAGGGGTGATCCTCGCCTCACCCGTTCGGGGGACGGAACGGAGAAGGAGGGATTCGAACCCTCGAGGCAGGGATTTCCCCACCTAACGCCTTAGCAGGGCGCCGCCTTCAGCCACTCGGCCACTTCTCCCGAAGTCGCGCATCGTATCGCAGCACTTTCGACGCGAAAGCCCGCGCGCGGCGGGCTTTCGGTGGAAGCGGAGGGAGAGGGATTTGAACCCTCGATGCACCTTTCGGCACATACGCGATTTCCAGTCGCGCTCCTTAGACCGCTCGGACACCCCTCCACGCGGACGTGCAGAGGGTAGCCGTGAAACGGCTCGGAGCCCCACGTGCTCGCGGGGCTCCGAGCCGTCCGGGCTCACTTCGCGGCAGCCTGGTAGGCCTTCCCGTAGGAGGCGTACGCGGCCTTGAACTGGCCGGCGGCACGCGACTGGTCGCCACTCGCCAGGAACGATGCACCGTTGCCGGCGCCCTCGCCGTTCGTGGTCATCTTGGCGATGATGTCGGCCACGATCGACCGCGCCACCTCGAGGTAACCGCCCTGCGCCGCCGGCAACTCGAAGAGCGCAATCGGGTGGTTGCCCGGGTTCGCGAGGTCCTCTTCGATGTGCAGCCGGATGTTCAGGTCGTTGTTGGCCGCAACGTTGGCCGTCAGCGTGACGAGCCGTGTGTTGGCGGTGTTGACGCCCGTCTGGACGTTCGCGATCGCCGTGTTGAGAGCCGTGAAGCTGTTGTCGACGTCGGTCTTCAACGTCGTGAGCGCCGTGTTCACCGTGACGAAGCTCGTGTCCACGTCGGTCTTCAACGCCGTGATCGCATTCTCGATGCTCGTGAACGAGCTCGTGATGTTCGTGATGGCGTTCTGGACGATCGTCGTCAGGTTGTCGACGCTCACCTGGCTCGCCCGGGTGTTGACATCCGTCACGGACGCCCGCGACGAGACCTTCGCGTCGAGGTTCGTCGTGATCAGTGCCTGCTGGTCAGCGGCATCACACGCGTTCGCGATGTTGTAGAGATGCTCGAATGCGCGCTGGATCCCTTGGGGGATCGCCCACAGACCGACGGCGACCGCGCGCACGACCTCGTCGAGGGTGTCCTGTGGAATCGCCTCGAGGATCGCGTCCGCGGCCAGCGACGCGTCGGCAGCTGCCTCGACGTCGGTCTGCGTGAACCCGGCTGCGCGCGCTGTCGGGCAGTCGTCAGGCGTGATCTTCACGCCCGCCGTGCTGAACCGCCCCTTCGGTAGTCGAGCGACGAGCTTGGCGAGCGTCGTCGGTAGCGACCGCCACGAGGGATACGCCGACAAGGCCTGTTTCATGACGGCGAGCTGGGCCGGAGAGAGCGACTTGGCCTTCGCAGTCGCCGCGCCGAGCACAGCCGACCGGTCAGCGGGAGCTCCCGCCAGGCTGTTCTGGTCGAGCCCGGCGGCGATCGGCGCCAGGTTCGTATACAGCTGAACGAGATCGGCACGGAATGCGCCGTTTTGCT
>DASYPH010000285.1:0-13452 GCA_036006925.1 Gaiellaceae bacterium | reverse complement strand
TCATGCGGATCCGGCTTTAGTGCTTCGACGTCGGGGTCAGGATCGCCTGCATCAGCTCTTTGGCGATGGGCGCCGCAATTGCGCCGCCGAAGCCGTTCAACTGGTGCTCCACGGCCACCGCTCCCGCCACCTGGGGGTCGTCGGCGGGGGCGAAGAAGATGAACCATGCCGTATAGACGTGATTCTGGCCGGTTTCGGCGGTTCCCGTCTTGCCGGCGACCTTGACGCCGTTGATCGCCGCGGCCGTCCCGGTTCCCGATTGAACGACCGCCTGCATCATCTGATTCAGGACGGCGGCAGTCAACGGCTTCATCGCTCGGCGCAACTCCTTCGGCTTCACCCTGACGACGACGTTGCCGTTGGGCGAGGTCACCTTCTTGATCACGTGCGGCTCCATCACCACGCCGCCGTTCGCGACCGCTCCGGCAACCATCGCCATCTGCAGCGGTGTGACCAGCAGGTGCTCCTGGCCGAACGCGAGCCGACCCGGGTCGACGATCGCAGCGTTGTCGTAGAGAGCGTGCTTCTTCAGGTTGTACAGCCCGCTCGCGGCGATCTCATTCGACGGCAGCTCGAGCGGCGGCTTCGAGTAGAACCCGAACTGCTTCGCCTCGTCCAGCACCCGCTTGGCGCCGAGCGTCTTGCCGACGTTGCAGAAGACGGCGTTGATCGAGTGCTGGAACGCCTGGACGAATGTCACGTTGCCGTATTGCTCCGGGCCGTTCTGGTCGGGGTTCCCGGCGTTGTAGACCCTCTGGCCGTACAGCTCGCAGTAGCCCGGGTCGTAGAATCTCGAGTCGGCGGTGTACTTGCCGGAGTCGAGCGCGGCGGCGGCGGTGACCGTCTTGAAGGTCGAGCCGGGCGAGTAGAGGCCCTGGGTGGCGCGGTTCAGCAGCGCGGCCGATGAGCCGGGGCAGGCGGCAGGCGCGTGGATGATGCTCGCGTAGCCGTTCGGCGACTCGATCTTGTTCGGGTTGTACGTGGGCGACGACGCCATCACGTAGACGGCGCCGGTCTTCGGGTTCAGCACCACGGCCGCCCCGCACTTGCCGCGGAGCAACGACTCGGCGAGTCTCTGAGCGCCCGGCTTCAGGTGCAGCTCGATGTTGTTGCCCCGGACGGTTGTGCCTTTCAGCTTGTCGGTGATCTTCTCCCAGATCGTCCCCAGGTTCGCGTTGGCCGCGGTCAGGAAGGCGTTCTGCGAGCGCTCGAGTCCCGCGCGCGCGCGGCCCTGGGTCGAGTAGCCGACGGTCTGCGACGCGAAGCCATTGGTGGGATAGGACCGGAAGTAGAGCGTCGAGCTGCCCGACTTCTTGGCGACGTTGCGCGCGAGCACCGTCTTGCCGTCCGCCGCGTAGATCAGGCCCCGCTTGATCTCGAACTGCGCAACGCGCTGGATCGCGTTGTCCTGCCGCGCGGAGAGGCCTGGCGCGGCCCACACCTGCCAGTACGTCGTCGCAGCGATCAGCGAAGCGAGCAGCACCAGCGAGACGATCGCGATCCGTGAGATCTGCTGGTTCATGCGTGTGCGCTCATACGGAGTTGGCGCGGTGGGAGACGAGTAACAGGCCGGCGAGCAACAGGAAGTTCGCGACCACCGACGAGCCGCCGTACGAGACGAACGGCAGCGTGATGCCGGTCAGCGGGATCAGGCGCAGGACGCCGCCCACGATGATGAACGTCTGCAGCGCGAAACCGAAGGTCAGGCCGGCGGCCAGCAGCTTCGAGAAGCCGTCGTCGGCCTGCAACGCGACCTTCATGCCGCGCGCGACGAAGAGCATGTAGACGAGCAGCAGCGCGGCGGCGCCGATCAGGCCGAGCTCCTGCGCCAGCGCCGAGTAGATGAAGTCGCTGTTCACGTACGGGATCAGCGCGTGCCCGTCGGTGGTCGTGAACGTGCCCTTGCCGAGCCCCGCGCCGCCGAACCCACCGTTGCCGATCGAGTAGAGCGACTTGACGAGCTGGTAGCTCTCGCAGTCCTGTCGCAGCGCCAGCCCGCCCGTCGACGGGCAGTAGACCCGGGACGTGGTCCATGGGTGGAGCCAGATCGTGACGCGCTCGTGGACGTGCGGGATACGTTCGTACGCACCCCAGCCGCCGACGAGGAAGAGGCCGATCCCGACCAGCACGAACGAGAGGCGGGCGGTTGCGATGTAGAGCATCGCGAGGAAGATCCCGAAGTAGAGGAGCCCCGAGCCGAGGTCGTTCGACGAGACGAGCACCAGCATGCAGGCGCCCCAGATCACGAGCAGCGGGCCGACATCCTTGAGGCGCGCCTGCGCGAGCACCTCGCGCTTCTCCCGCAGGTAGGCGGCGAGGAAGACGATCAGGAAGATCTTCGAGAACTCGCCGGGCTGGAAGCGAAACGCACCGACGTGCACCCAGAGGCGAGCACCGTTGACGGTGGTGCCGATGTGCGGGACACGCGGCAGGAAGAGCAGTGCGATCGCCCCGATCCCGAAGAGGTACTTGTAGTGCTCGAGCACCCGGTAGTCGCGGCGCAGGCCCAGGAGGGCGACCGCGAACAACGCCACGCCGATCACGATCCAGAGGCCTTGTTTGAACGCGTCGCCGGCGCCGAGCCTGTAGATCTCGGTCACGCCGACGGCGGTCAGCAGGCCGGCGATCGGCAGCAGGTAGGGGTCGGCGTTCGGCACCGTCAGCCTCGCGACGATGTGCGCCGCGAGGTAGAGCCCGAAGAAGAAGAGTGCGTAGCTGAGCGACCCCCAGCTGACGAGGGACTGCCGGGCGATGTAGACCGAGGCGAAGCCGATCCCGGTCAGGACGCCGACGCCGATCAGGTAGAGCAGCTCGCGGTTGCGGAGGGAAAGAGTTCCGTTCACGATGTCGCTCGTTGTCGGGCCGCGATCAGCGAGTGCGGGGCAAGGACGCAAGGAGCGCCGATAGCCGTGGCTATTGGCGCGACTGAGGACGCGGCATCGCGCCGCCGAGCGTGGTCCGGCGGCTCAGCCGCCATCGTGAAAGGAGCTCTAAGAGTCGTCAGCGCGCGAGCCCCCACCAGACGAGCACGACGATGACGACGATGAGCGCCACGATCACGGTGAGCGCCAGGAGCCGTCTGCCGAGCCCTGCCTGCGGGGCTGACGTTTCCGCGGTCTCGGTCGGCGATGCGCCGGCCGGCGGCGGAGCGACCGCATCCTCCGGGTGCAGCGTGTCCTCCTCGTCGGGCTGCGACACGTACTCGCGCGTCCGCTCGTCCGGCTCGGCCGGCGCGGGCGGTCCCTCGACCAGCTCGAACAGGACGGCCGTGATGTTGTCGTCACCACCCGCGCGATTGGCCGCGAGCACGAGCGAGCGCGCTGCCTCCTCGAGGTTTGCGCGATGCTCGCGCAAGATCGCTTCGATCGTCGTCCCGTCGACCATGTCCGACAGGCCGTCGGAGCAGATCAGGTACACGTCGCCCGCCTCGCCGTCGACCGAGAACGCGTCGACGTCGACGTCCGGGTCGGTGCCGAGCGCGCGGGTGATCACCGAGCGCTGCGGATGCACCTCCGCGGCCTCGGCGGACAGCTCGCCGCGCCGGACCAGCTCGGCGACGAGCGAATGGTCGTCGGTCAGCTGCTCGAGGTTGTTGGCGCGCAGCAGGTAGGCGCGCGAGTCGCCCACGTGGCCGAAGGTGACGCTGCCGTCGTCCTCGACCCGGGCGACCGTGATCGTCGTGCCCATGCCGGAGGTTTCGGCGTCGGTCGACGCGCGCTCGTGAACGCGGCGGTTCGCTTCCTGGATCAGCTGCACGACGATGTGCTCGCCGCCGCTGTCTCCGCGGCCCTCGTTCAACGCGTCTGCGGCGAGCGCCGAGGCGACTTCACCGGCGCGGGCGCCGCCCATCCCGTCCGCGATCGCGAAGAGCGGCGGCTGGAAGACGTACGAGTCCTCGTTGTGGTGCCGCTTGCGGCCCGGGTCGGTGCGGACCTCCTTCTGGCCGATCTGCAGAGGTCTACTGCTCACGGCTCGAACCTCAGGTCGGTCTCGCCGACGCGCACGACGTCGCCGGGCGTGAGCCGCCGGTCGCGCGTCACGCGGATGCCGTTCACGAACGTGCCGTTCGTCGAGCCGATGTCCTCGACGTAGACGCCGTCGCGACGTGGCTCGAAGCGCGCATGCCGTCCGGAGGCGAACTCGTCCTCCGGCAGCGCGACGTCGTTGTTGCCGGCGCGTCCCACGGTCAGAGGATGCGCATCGAACGAGACGACGTCTCCCTCGCTCAGCGCCGGGCTCGAGAGGACGACCAGCCGGCCGAGCTCGCGCATCACCGGCTGAGGCACGAGGCCGGCCGCTGCCGCCTGATGGGGGCCGAGGATCATCGACTCCTGCGGCACGCGCAGGTCGCGGGCCGCCGAGCGCACGATCCGCCAGATGAAGAGGTAGAGAAGGACCAGGAACGCGATCTTGAGCAGGAGGAGTGTGCTCTCCACCTGGGCCGAGGCCAGCGTCATGCGCGCTCCGGCGCCGGCAGAGCCGGCACCTCCACTCGCAGCCGGCTCATGCGGTCTCCCGCGAGAAGGCGATCTCGGTGGATCCGATCGTGAACCGCGTTCCGTCCTCGAGCTTCAAACGCTTGACCCGCTTGCCGCGGACCTCGACGCCGTTCGTCGAGTCGAGATCGATCAGCCAGAAGCCAGCACCCTCCTGGCGAAGCTCGGCGTGCCGGCGCGAGACGTTCGGGTCGACGACCTGGAGGTCGGCGTCCTTCGACCGCCCGAGGACGACGCGACCCTGGTCGATCTCGTGTCGCTCGCCGTTCCAGCGCAGCACGGCGACCTCGCGGACCTCGGGCACCACCGCCGGCGCTGCCTCGGTCGGCTGCGGTACGGGGACCGCCGTCGGCTTGTAGATCATCGTGTGCCCGGTCTCGGCCGCGACGGCCTGCCCGCCCGAGGTCTGCACGAGGCGCGTGGCGATCCCGAAGACGCCGACGTCGAGGTCGTCGTCGGTGTCGAGCTGCACCTGGGGCGACGTCAGCAGGGCGTAATTCTCGCGTCGCGCGTGCTCGGCCAGGTAGTCGGACAACTCAGCGCAGAGCTGCTTCTCGTAGCTCGAGAACTGCTCGCGGTCTCCGGGCGACAGGAAGACCGTGTATTCGTTCGGGACGTAGACGCGCGACACAGAGACGTTGCGGTGGTCGTCCATCTCCTTGACGAGCTTCCGGGCCAGCTCCACAGGCTGCACGTTCGTGCGGAAGGCACGGCCGAACACGCCCTCGAAGAGCGATTCGAGCTTCGATTCGATGGCGCGGAGCACGGACATGGCGGCGTCCGGAGAGTTCCCCCGGAAGAGGGAAGTCTACGGTCTCGGTTCGACGGCCAGCGCCGCCCCGGTCAGCCATGCGCCGATCACGAACGGCAGCACGGCGGCGCTCGGTGCGAGCAGGGCCGTGGCGGCGAGCAGCAGTGCGGCAAACCCCGCGGCGGCCCACGGGCCCTGCCTGCGAACGTGGGGCAGTGCGGCCGCGGCGACAGCGAGGACGAGCGCCTCGGCGATCAGCGTCGGATGGGCGCCGAGCTGGGCTGCGAGTGCGTGTGCGACGGCGCTCGGGCGGCCGGAGCCGGTGATTCCGACACCGAGGGGTGGTGTCTTGCCATCGAAGGGAAGAGGAGCGCGCCGCAGGCCGGCGACCACCGCCGCCAGCAGGATCGCCGTCGCGGCGAGCAGCCCCCGGCGCGCCCGCCCGCGGGCGAGCTGCGCGGCGATCGGGACGAGCGTCAGGGCGGCGAGAGGCGCGAGCAACGGCCCGAGCGCCGGCAGGAGACCGGTTCGAGCGTCGCGCCAGTTGAGAATCGTCCAGCCCGCCGCGAGCACCGCGTACACCCCGGCGAGACCCAGCGAGATGTTCGCCAGCGGGAAGAACGCGACCGTCAGCGCGAAGAGGAGACCCGCACGTGGCGCGGCCGCGCCGACGGCGACGCCGAGGACGGCGAGGGCAGCCGGCCAGTGTTGCGGATAGAACGGCAGCGTCGCGGAGACCCAGCCTGCCGCGAGCCCGGTCAGCGCTCCCGGAAGCAGCCGCTCGCTCAGGAGCTCGCGCTTCGTCTGCGGCCGCCGCGGGGGCCGGGTGCTCTTCTGTCGGCGGCGCTTGGGGAGCGAGCGAAGCTCCTCGGCGAGGGAGGCTGCCGTGGGCCGTCGTTGCGGGCTCGCGCCGAGGGCGCTCGCGACCGTGTCGAGCACGTGGCGGGGCAGGTCGGGGCGGAGCGACTCGAGCGGCGGCGCACCCTGCTGGATCCGCCGGGACGTCTCCGACAGGTCGCCGCCCCAGAACGGATGCTCGCCGGCGAGGGCCTCCCAGAGGAGCACGCCGACCGCCCAGATGTCTGCCGCAGCGGTGGCGGTCTCGCCGTGCAGGCGCTCGGGCGAGATGTAGGCGAGCGTGCCCGGGATGTCGCCGAGGCCCGTCAGCGTGTCGAACTCGGCCATCTGCGCCAGCCCGAAGTCGAGCAGCCGCACGTCGATCCCGCCCGCCTCGGCGAGGAGCACGTTCGACGGCTTCACGTCGCGATGCACGATCCCCCGACCGTGGGCATGCGCGAGGGCTTCGGCGATCTGCGCAGCCACCTCGACCGCACCGGCGTCGTCCAGCGCTCCGCTGCGGATTGCCTCGCGGAGCGTACGGCCCGGGATGTACTCGTAGGCGATGTAGACGTGAGCCGGATCGCGCGCGAGCGCGATGATCCGCTGGCAGCGTGGATGGCGAAGCGAGGCTGCCGCCCGCGCCTCTCGTTCGGCCCGGTGACCCGACTTGCCTTCGCGGGGCACGATCTTCAGTGCGACGTCGAGCCCGCTCCCCTCGTCCCGGGCCAGCCAGACGTGACCCATCCCACCGGAACCAAGCGGCCGGATCGGTCGGTACCTACCGAGGAAGAGCTCGTGCGCTTGCGCGGTCGAGGACACCCTCGGGAGTTACTGCTCGGAGGGGGCAAACCCTTCTCCGACCGCCTATCACGGTACATTCGCCCTGGATGGAACCGCGCGACGACGACATCCAGTTCGATTTCTTCGAGGACGAGCCCGCCACCACCGAGTCGCAGAGCAGCCGGGGTCGGTTGCCGCGCCGCGGCGGCAAGGGCACCGGGACGGGCGGGTCCACCGCAGGCCCCCCGCACGGGCTCACACCGGTCTTGCGGCTGCTCGCCCTGCTCGCGATCGTCGTCGCGCTGCTGGTCTTCTTCGGACTCTTGCTGCAGTCGTGCGCGTCGACGTCCAAGCACGACCGGGCGAAGCACTATCTGGACAGCGTCGACACGATCGCGCGCAGCTCGGAAGACGACGGCACCGCCGTCGCCAATGCGCTGATCACGCCCGGCATCAAGGCGGATGCGCTCTCCACGAAGCTCGACGGCATCGCCGAGCAGGAGCGGCAGAACGTGGCGGCCGCCCAGAAGCTCAACCCGCCGGGGTTCCTGCGCGACGAGAACGAGCAACTCGTCGAGGCGCTCCAGTTGCGCGTCAGCGGCGTTCAGGGCCTGGCGGACACGTTCGCGGCGAATCCCGGTTCGAAGACCGCGGGCGAGGCGACCGTCCTGGCCGAGCAAGGTGACCGCCTGCTCGCGAGCGACGTCGTCTGGGACGACCTCTACAAGGAGCCGACGCGCACCGCCCTCGAGAACGAAGGGATCAGTGGGATCGTGGTGCCCGACTCGAACTTCGTAGCGAACCGTGACCTGACGACGGAACGGTCGATGTCCCTGCTCCTCACCCGGCTCCGCGGCACCAGCACCGGCGGCACGCCGAGCGGGATCCACGGCACGAACATCGTCGACGTCAAGACGCTCCCCGGTGGCCAGACGCTCTCGGAGACGACGACCAACACCGTCGTCGCCACGACCGGGCTCGCGTTCGTCGTCGCGATCCAGGACTCCGGCGACTCGCAGGAGGTCGGGATCAAGGTGACGGTGACGATCCAGAAGCCGCAGGGCGCGATCGTCAAGACGAAGACGCTCGCCCTGATCAACCCGGGGCAGACCAAGTCCGTCACGATCGGCGATCTCGGGCAGGTGCCGTTCGCCCAGAAGACGACGGTCAACGTCGACGTCGCGACCGTTCCCGGCGAGAAGGACCCGTCGAACAACAAGGCGTCCTTCCCGGTCATCTTCTCGCTCGGTTGACCGGTTGATCTAACCTCGGCGAGGTGCACGACACCGCAGTAGCAGCACTCGTCGTCGCGATCGCCGGCGCTGCGATCGGCGTGATCGGCCTCAGCCTCGCCTGGTGGGCCTGGATCAGGGTCCGCCGGGTTCGCGACGCACAGCGGGCGCTTCTCGGCGGTGGACGCAAGGACCTCGTCGACTTCGCCGTGTCACTCCAGGGACGGATCGACGACCTGCACCGTGCCGTCGATGAGGTGGCCGCCGGGCTCGCGCGTGTCGACCGGCGGGTCGATGCAACCGTCACGAACACGGCGATCGTGCGGTACGACGCGTACGAGGACACGGGTGGACACCAGTCGGCGTCGCTGGCACTGCTCGACTCCGGCCGCAGCGGACTCGTCCTGACGGCGATCCAGGGCCGCGACTACGCCCGGATCTACATGAAGGAGCTCGAGCGCGGCCGCGCGTCGGTCGCCCTCTCGCCCGAGGAGCAGGAAGCGGTCGAGCGCGCGATGGGTCGCTAACCCGCCCTCTGGGTACAGTTCACCGGAGGTGAGGCAGGTACTCGTTCTCAACGCGAGTTACGAGCCGCTGAACGTGTGCTCGCTCCGCCGCGCGCACGTGCTGGTCTACAAGGGCAAGGCCGAGGTCGTCGAGGAGCTCGATCGACCACTTCGCTCGGCCACCGATACCTATCGATGGCCCCACGTCATCCGGCTCGTGCACTACGTGCGCGTGCCTCGGATGGTGCAGCGGAAGATCTCCCGCCGCGCCTTGTTCGCTCGTGACGGCTGGCGGTGCGTGTACTGCGGCCACACCGGCGGCCGGCTGACGCTCGACCACGTGATCCCCCGCTCGCGCGGTGGCGACTCGAGCTGGGAGAACGTCGTCACTTCGTGCGCCCCGTGCAATCTGCGCAAGGGCAACCGGCTCCCCCATGAGATCCACATGGTCCTGCCGGCGAGCCCCCGGCCGCCGGCGCCGGTGCTCTTCATCAGGCTCGCGACGCAGAAGATCCCGGCTCGCTGGGAGCGTTACCTCGCCCCGTACACCGGCTCGCGCACCGCAACCGCGACCGCGGCCTAGGACCGTTCCACCGGCAGCTCGGGGTGCTGCTCCCACTCGGACCACGAGCCCGGGAAGAGCAGCCCGTCGCGACCCGCGAGGTGGAGGCGATGCAGGACGACGCAGGCAGTTACGCCCGAGCCGCAGTAGGCGACGAGCTCTCCGTCCGGGAGCTCCGGCGGCGGCGCATCCCACGGCGCATTCAGCGCGCCGGGGATCCGCCCGGGGACGCGATCGATCGGATTCGGCTCGCCACGCCAGCGGACCGGGAACCGTGCGTCGACGACGACCAGCTCGTCGAGGCGGGCGGCGAGCGCTTCGCGCCCGATCGTGTCACCGCTCCGCTCGTTCGGCACGAAGGTCGCCGGTGAGATCTTCTCCTCGCCGCTTCTGAGGGGGCCGCGCCACTCGGCGAGGTCGATGACAGCGCAGTCGTCGTGTCCGAAATGCCGGAGGAGCCACCAGAGCCGCTCGGCGCCGCCGGGAGAGCCGTAGGCGATCACGAACACGCCGGCCTCGATCCCACACCGCGACGCCGCTGCCGCGAACTGCTCGCCCGACGGGAGCGGATGCCGGCCGCCTGGCCCGGCGGGTGCCGACAGCTCGCCCTCGACGTCAAGGAACGCCGCACCAGGGATGTGTGACTCCAGGTAGAGCCGTCGGCCGAGGCCGGGGTCGTCGAGCGACCAGCGGCAGTCGACGAACTGGTAGCGCATGCGTGACAGCAAAGCAGGTCGGCGGCGTAGGACAGGTATGAGACGAATCGTGCTTCTTCCACTCGCCGTCGCCGTGCTCGTCGGCATCGCTGCGTTCGCCGGCGTCGCGCGTCCTGAATCGGCCCATGGCGACAGCACCCAGACCGACACCGTGACGACCAACGGTCACGGCGTGATCACCGCCGTCCCCGACGAGGCGATCGTGGCGGCCGGCGTGGGCACCGACGGCGCGTCCGCCGCCGCTGCGCTGTCGGCGAACGCGGCCAAGATGAACGCCGTGATCGCGGCCTTGAAGGCTGCGAGCGGCGACCAGATCCAGACCCAGGAGGTCTCGCTCTATCCGACGACCGACCCCCAGGGCAAGGTCACCGGGTACACCGCCCAGAACACGGTCTCCGCGAAGGCCAAGATCGCGCGTGCGGGCGCGCTCGTCGACGCGGCCGTCGGAGCAGGCGCCAACACCGTCGACGGACCGTCGTTGACGCTGTCGGATCAGGATGCGTTGTACCGCGACGCCCTGAAGAAGGCGGTTTCCGATGCGCGCGCCAAGGCGCTGGCACTCGCGGACGCGGGAGGGTTCGGCGTCGGGCCCGTCTCGACCGTCGTCGAGCAGAGCGCCGCCGGGCAGCCGGTGTTCGCCCGCCCGGTGGCGCTCGCTGCGAAGGATGCGTCGACGCCCATCGAGCCTGGGACGGCCGATGTGACGGCAGACGTCACGGTCACGTTCACGATCCGCTAGCCCTAGACGGCGAGTCGGAGTGTCAGTCGCAAGGGCCGTTCGCAGCGCGCACACACGCTGCGGGCGGCGCCCTTGCGGTCGGCCAGGTGCACGGGCAACGGCTTGTCGCAGGTGCACCAGAGCGGTGTCGGTTCACTCACTGAGTCGGCCATGTCAGCCGTCCTTTCGCTCGAACAGACGTGTCCCGCGAGACTTCTTCAGCTAGCCGGCGGCGGCGGGAGGGACGAAAGCGCCGGCTAGCGGGCGTTGTGGAGCGAGACGAGAATCGCCATGCAGTGCAACTGCATCGAGTGGTGCATGGCGGTCGTCTCAGCTGCGCGCATCGATCGCCAACGCTAGCAAACGGCTTGCCGTAGGCGGCCATTAGCAGTCGTAGTAGAGGGAGAACTCCGCCGGATGCGGGCGGAGGCGGACGACATCGACTTCGTGCTCGCGCTTCCAGTCGATCCAGGTTCTGATCAGCTCCTCGCCGAACACGTCGCCGGCCAGCAGGAACTCGTGGTCGGCCTCGAGCGCGTCGAGCGACTCTGCGAGCGAGCCCGGCACCTGGGTGACGCCACGGTCCTCCTCGAAGAGGTCGTAGTCGGCAGGTTCGCCGGCGTCGAGCCCGCGCTCGATCCCGTCGAGGCCGGCCATCAGCATCGCCGCGAACGCGAGGTACGGATTCGCCGACGCGTCCGGGCAGCGGAACTCGATGCGCTTCGCCTTCGGCGAGTTCGAGTACATCGGGATACGGATGCATGCAGAGCGGTTCCGCATCGAGTAGACGAGGTTGACGGGAGCTTCGTAGCCCGGCACGAGCCGCCGGTACGAGTTCGTGGTCGGCGCGCAGAACGCGAGGAGTGCCGGTGCGTGCGCGAGCAGTCCGCCGATGTAGGCACGCCCGAGCTGCGAGAGCCCGGCGTAGCCCGAGCGGTCCGCCATCAGCGGCGTACCTTCCTTCCAGAGGGACTGGTGGCAGTGCATGCCCGAGCCGTTGTCGCCGAAGATCGGCTTCGGCATGAACGTGGCCGTCTTGCCGTGTCGCCGGGCGACGTTCTTGACGACGTACTTGTAGGCCAGCACCTGATCGGCCATCCGGGTCAGGGTCTGGAACTGCAGGTCGATCTCGCACTGGCCGCCCGAAGCCACCTCGTGGTGGTGGAACTCGCAGGGAATGCCGAGGCGTTCGAGGGTGAGCACCATCTCGGTGCGCAGGTCGTGCAGCGTGTCGTGCGGCGCGGGCGGGAAGTACCCCTCCTTCGGGCGCACGGTGTAGCCGAGCCCCGGTGTGCCGGAGTTCCAGTGTCCTTCGGACGAGTCGACCTCGTAGTGCGCGCGGTTCGTATCGAGGCCATAGGCGACGGAGTCGAAGACGAAGAACTCGCATTCGGGCCCGACGTACGCGGTGTCGGCGATACCGGTCGAGCGCAGATGGGCCTCGGCGTTCTTCGCGATCCGCCGCGGGTCACGCGCGTAGGGCAAGCCGGTGACGGGGTCGACGACCTCGCAGAGCACGGACAGCGTGGGCTCGGCGGTGAACGGATCGAGCGTCGCGGTCTCTGCCTGCGGCATCAGCAGCATGTCGCTCTCCGAGATGCCCTGCCAGCCGCGGATCGAGGACCCGTCGAAGCCAAGTCCTTCGTCGAACGCCTCTTCGCCGAAAGCACGCAGCGGCAGCGTCATGTGCTGCCATTGGCCGAGCAGGTCGCAGAACTTGAGGTCGACCATCTGGGCCTGCGTCTCGGCGGCCCATTCGAGTGTTTCCGAGGGCGCTGCCTCCGTGCCGATGTAGTGCCTCGCGTCGTCGATCATCGTCGCCCCTTTCCGTTCGGACCATGAAAAAAGGCCCCACCACTCCAGGAGTGGTGAGGCCCCAATGCCTCCGCCGGCGCCGTCGTCGGCGCCCAGCCGGACATACGTTAGCCGTCGGGGCTGCTGTCCCGCAAGGGCCGGATCTCGAGCAGCCGGTCGGACGTGTGCTCGACCTGAAGTGTCGTGTGCTCGAGGGCGAAACGGTCGTGAAGGAGCGTCTCGAGCTCGCGCCGGATGCGGTGGCAGTCCTCGCCGCGTTCGACGAGGACATGGGCGGAGAGGGCCGGGAATCCGGATGAGATCTCCCAGACATGCAAGTCGTGCACGTCGGTGACGCCCCGGTGGCCCCTGATCGCAGCGACCACCTCGTCGGGCGAGACGCCTTCGGGCGCAGCCTCGAGCAGGATGCTGCCGCTCCGGCGAAGCAGCGACCAGCCAGTCACGAGCATCGACACCGCGACAGCGAGCGAGGCGATCGGATCGGCGCGCTCGAAGCCGGTCGTCCAGACGATCAACCCGGCGATTGCGGTGCCGACGAACGCGTAGAGGTCGGTCAGCAGATGCCGGAAGCCGGCCTCGACGTTCAGGCTGCGTCGGTTGGCGCGCGCCACCTGCCAGAGCGCCAGGACGTTGACGCCCGCGCCGATGCACGCTGTCGCGAAGACGAGGCCGCCGCGCACATCGGGAGGCGACTGGAGGCGGCGCAGCGACTCGACGACGATCAGCACGCCGAGCAGCAGGAGCGTCGCGCCGTTGGCCTGAGCGGCGAGAATTTCGGCCCGTCGGAACCCGAAGGTCATCCGCCCGCCGGCCGGGCGTCGCGCGAGACGCGCGGCCCAGACGCTCATCCCGAGTGCGGCGGCGTCGACCAGCATGTGGGCTGCGTCGGAGAGGAGCGCCAGCGAGTGCGCGACGGCCGCGAGCGCGACCTCGACGATCATGAACCCGACGATCAGTGCGAGCGCGTAGCCGAGCGGGCGGATCTCCGTCTCGGCCGAAACACCGTGATCGTGCCCGTGCTCATGGCTCATAGCCG
>DASYPH010000284.1:0-18437 GCA_036006925.1 Gaiellaceae bacterium | reverse complement strand
GTTCCTGATGGACGAGCCGCTGTCCAACCTCGATGCCAAGTTGCGCGTCCAGATGCGGGCGGACATCGCCAAGCTGCAGCGCGAGCTCGGCGTGACGACGATGTACGTCACCCACGACCAGGTCGAGGCGATGACGATGGGCGACCGCGTCGCCGTGATGGCCAAGGGGAGGTTGCAACAGGTCGATGCGCCGCAACGGCTGTACGACCTGCCGGCGAATCTGTTCGTCGCCGGCTTCATCGGCACCCCGCCGATGAACCTCCTCGAAGGCACCGTTTCCGTCAACGGCGGCGTCACGATCTCACTCGGTGGGAACACGCTGCCGATCGCCGACGAGGCGCTCAGCCAGTATCCCCGGCTGCGCGAGTACGACGGCCGCCCGGTGATCGTCGGCTTGCGCGCAGGCGACCTGCATCCGAACCAGGGCCACGACGGGCTACCGACGATCACCGCACGTGTCGAGCTGGTCGAGTCGCTCGGCGGAGAGTCGATGGCGTACTTCAAGGTCGACGCTCGCCATATCCGCAGCGAGGCGACCGCGGTCGACGACTCGCTGGAAACCGGAGCCGACGACCAGGACAGCGTCGTGGGTTCGCGGCCGAATCTGGTTGCCTCGTTTCCGCCGCACATTCAGCTTCGGCTCGGGGACAACGCCGCGATCGCCGTCGACACGCGCGGACTTCACTTCTTCGACGAAGCCTCGGGTGCTCCGCTTCGCTAGCTGCGCGCTCGCCGCTGCCGCGGTGATCGCGCTGGGGAGCACGGCAGATGGTGCAGGCGTCGCGCCGCCGATCGCCGCGCTTTCGCAGCTACCGACCCAGAGCTCGCTCGCCTCGCAACGGATCTACTTCGTGATGCCTGACCGCTACGCGGACGGGTCGACGGCCAACGACCAGGGTGGGCACACCGGGCCGCGTGCGAAAACCGGCTTCGACCCGAGCGACCCGGCCTACTACCATGGCGGCGACCTGACGGGGCTCTCGGCCAACCTGCAGCGGATCAAGGATCTCGGCTTCACCGCACTGTGGGTGACGCCGGTCGTCACGCAGGACCCGGTCGAGAACGGCAGCGCCGCGTACCACGGGTACTGGGGCCTCGACTTCACGACGGTCGACCCGCACCTCGGCAGCGATCAGGATTTCGCGGCGCTCGTTGCGAAAGCCCATGGCCTCGGACTGAAGGTGTATCTCGACGTCGTCGTCAATCACACCGCGGACATCGTGCAGCTGACCGGCACCTCGTACACCGACGCGCCGTACCGGACCTGCCACGGCAGGGCCTTCAACCCGGCGCGCTATGTGAACGGGCCGTTCCCATGTCTGAAGGCTTCGACGATGCCGAGGGTGCCGTTCGTCGTGCCGGGCGACCGCCAGGCGAAGAAGCCAGCCTGGCTGAACGACCCGCTCGACTACCACGACCGGGGCAACATCGATTTCGGGTCGTGCAGTCAATCGTGCTTCGAGCAGGGTGACTTCTCCGGGCTCGACGACCTCTTCACGGAGAAGCCGAACGTCCGGAACGGGCTCGCGCAGATCTACGGGTCGTGGATCACGAGGTTCAAGGTCGACGGCTTCCGCGTCGACACCGCGAAGCACGTCGACGCCGCCTTCTTCACGCTGTGGGTGCCGAAGGTGCGCGCCGCAGCCCGTGCCGCCGGCATCCAGGACTTCCCGATCTTCGGCGAGGTGACGCTGAACGACGCGGTCGACCTGTCGGCGTACGTCCGCGATCGCGGCTTGCCGCAGGTGCTCGACTTTCCGTTCCAGCAGGTTGCATCGGCCTACGCTGCCGGCGCCTCCGGAGCGCGCGGCGTCGCCGACCGGCTCGCCGACGACGACTACTTCCGGACACCGAACGGCGACGACCCCGCCTTCACGACGTTCCTCGGCAACCACGACATGGGGCGCGCCGCCGAGCAGATCCTGACGCAGGCGCCCGGGCTGACCGGTAACGCACTGACGCAGCACGTGCTGCTCGGCTACAGCCTGCTGTACCTCCTGCGGGGCGCGCCTGCCGTGCTGTACGGCGACGAGGTCGGGATGGTCGGCTCCGGCGGCGACCAGCAAGCCCGCCAAGACATGTTTCCGACGCAGGTGAGCGACTGGCAGACGCAGCAGCGGGTCGGCTCCGGGCCGATCGGCAAGGGCTCGTCGCTCGGGATCACCGACAACCCGATCGAGGTCGAGCTGCGGATGCTGTCCGCTCTGCGCGACGCCCACCCCGAGCTGGCCACCGGCGCAAGCGTCGTTCGCTATGCGAGTAACGCGGTGCTCGTCGTGTCACGGATCGATCTCGCCTCGGGCAAGGAAGCGGTCGTCGGCTTCAACAACGGCACCGCGCCGGCGACCGAGACCGTTCCGATCGCCTCGTCGGCAGAGAAGCTGACGCTGACGATCCCGCCCGTGTCGGCGCGAGTGGTCTTTCCCGCCGCGATCCCGAAGGCATCGCCCGCGAAACCGAAGCTCTCGGGCGGCAGCGACGTCCTGACCTCCTACTACCGCCTCTTGGCGAGCGTCGCCGGCGGGCCGGTCAGCGTGTGGTTCGCCATCCGGCGCGCCGGCGGAGCCTGGCAGCGGGTGGCCGCCGACGACTCCGCCCCGTACCGCGCCTTCCTCGAACCGGGCCGGTTCCGCAAGCACGAGCGCATCCAGGCCGTCGCGGTCGCGCGCGGCACCGACGGCTCGGTCGCAGCCTCGCCGGTCGGGAGCTTCGTCCCGAATCCCTAGCCCTAGACAGCCTCTAAACCTCGGGCTGCTGCTCCGGCGTCTCCGGCCCGAGACGCTCGATCACGTCGCGGACGTTCGCCAGCTCCTGCTCCAGATGGGCCTGGTAGGCCTGCAGGCGCTCGACCCAGACGTCGCGGCTCGGAAAGCCCCGGCGTCCGAACCGGCGGCCGCGGCCGTGATGCTCGTGGTGTTCTCCTCCACACATATACGCTCACCTCCTCTCTTCATCACTTGACACTATTACCAGATGATAACTGTTAACGGGAGTCACGCATTCCCGCGGTAAGCCGGAGCGAGCTGCATGAGCTCCGGACCGCGCTTCGCCAGGTGCTGCGGCGGTTCTGGCGCCGTCGCCCGCCGGCCGAGCTGCTCGAGCTGGTTTCGGGCGAGCCGCAACTCGGACGCCGCCACCTGGCCGTGCTCGCGCACGTCGGCGCCGAGGGTGAGCAGACCGTGAGCGAGATCGCCGCGGCGCTCGGGCTCTCGTTACCCGCGGCGAGCAAGCTGACGACGGAGCTCGAGTTGCACCGCCTCGTCGTGCGTGGCGAGGACCCCGCCGACCGCCGCCGCACGATCGTCGTGCTCGACCCGCAGACGGCCGCGGAGGTGCACGGCTGGCTCGCGCACCGCGACCGGCCGCTCGAGCGCGCTCTCGCGACGCTGACCGTCGACGAGCGGGCCGGGCTGCTGAAGGGACTGCGCGCGCTGGCAGACGCGCTGATGGAAGAATCAGACCATGGTTCTCTCCGACCGCACCATCGCGCGGCTCATCGGCGAAGGCCGCATCGGGATCGACCCGTATGACACGGCGCTGCTCCAGCCGTCGAGCGTCGACGTGCGAGTCGACCGGTACTTCCGGGTCTTCCACAACGCGCGCTATCCGTACATCGACGTGAAGCTGCCCCAGGAGGAGCTTACGGAAGAGGTCGCAATCGACGACGACCGACCGTTCATCCTGCACCCGGGCGAGTTCGTGCTCGGCTCGACGCTCGAGCGGGTGACGCTGCCCGACGACCTCGTGGCGAGGCTCGAGGGCAAGAGCTCGCTCGGTCGGCTCGGGCTGCTGATCCACTCGACCGCCGGATTCATCGACCCCGGCTGGGACGGTCATGTGACGTTGGAGCTCTCGAACGTCGCCAACCTGCCGATCACGATCTACCACGCGATGAAGATCGGCCAGATCTCGTTCATGCAGCTGAGCGAGCCGACCTCGACGCCGTACGGGACGACCTCGCTCGGCTCGAAGTACCAGGGGCAGCGCGGCCCGACGCCGTCCCGGTACTGGCAGAACTTCGAATCGTGAAGATCCTCGTCACCGGCGCCACGGGTTTCGTCGGGCCGAGCATCGTCCAGGCCCTCCGCGCCTCCGACCGCGAGGTCCGCGTACTGGCGCGAGACCCGGGTCGCACAGCCGGGCTGTCCGCGATCGGCAGCGAGGTGGTCGCGGGCGACGTGACCGACCCGGCGAGCCTGCAGGCAGCCGTCGACGGCTGCACGCACGTCGTGCACCTGGTCGCGATCATCAAGGGTCGCCCTGCCGACTTCGAGCGCGTGATGACAGTCGGGACGCAGAACGTCATCGCGGCCGCGAAGTCCGCGGGCTGCGAGCGCTTCGTGCTGATGAGCGCGCTCGGTACGAGCGATCCGCCAACCGTGCCCTACTACGCTGCCAAGCGCGCCGAGGAGCGCGACGTGAAGGCGTCCGGGCTCGAGTACACGATCTTCCGACCGAGCTTCATCTTCGGTCCCGGAGGCGGCGCCCTCGCGACCTTCATGCGCCAGGTGAAGCTGTCGCCGGTCGTGACGGTGATCGGCTCCGGGAAGCAACGGTCGCAGCCGATCTGGCGAGACGACGTCGCCGAGTACTTCGCACGCGCGATCGCCGACCCACGCGCCGCGAATCGCGTCTTCGAGCTCGGCGGCCCAGACACCGTCAACTGGGACGAGCTCTACCTGGCGATCGCGGACGCGCTCGGCAAGCGGCGGAAGCTCCTCCACATCCCCGCCGGGCTCGCGCAGGCCGGTGCCCGGCTGACCGAACGCCTGCCCGGGGCTCCGTTGAGCTCCGACCAGGTGACCATGATCGAGGGCGCGGACAACGTCGTTTCGAACTCCGATGCCGCCGACACCTTCGCGCTCCAGCTCGTCCCGCTCGCAGAGCAGCTCCGGCGCGCCGCCTGAGCGGCGGGTCGAGCCCTAGCCGAGCGCAGCGAGCATCGCTCGGGCGACCACGTCGTCGATCGCGAGCGGCACCGGCTGCGGCCCCCGGCGAAACCGGCCAGGGTCGCGGGCGAGCTCTCGAAGCGAATGGGCCTGCAGCGCGAAGCCGAGATCCATCACCTGGATCTGGTTGCCGGTGGCTGCGGCGAGGTTCAACATCTCGCCGCGGCCAAGGAGTCGGATCCGGCCGTGCTGGGAGACCTGCTCGGTGAGCTTCGTGCCAGGGCCGAGCGCCGCCAGGTCGATCTCCGAGAAGTGGCCCGCGTTCGCGAGCAGCGCGCCGTCTCGCATCAGGGCGAGCTCGCCCGCGCCGATCACGCCCGTCGTGCCGGTGACCGTGATCACCACATCGGCTTCGGGGAGCGCGCCCCGCAAAGCGCGAACGCGCATGCCATCGAACGCCGCCTCGAGCGCCTTGACCGGGTCCAGCTCGACGACCAGCACCGACGCGCCATCGGCTCGCAAGGCCCGCGCGACGCCGCGCCCGCAGGCGCCGTAGCCGATCACACAGAACGTCGTCGCAGCGACGAGCAGGTTCGTGGCGCGCATGAACCCTTCGACGACGGTCGGACCGACGCCATACGTGTTCTCGATCAAGCGCTTCAACGGCGAGTCGTCGATCACGACCACCGGGAAGGGGACGCGCGCCGAGAGCTCCGCCTTGAGCCGGTTCGCGCCGGAGGTCGTCTCTTCGGTCGCGGCGGTGACGGGTAGGCCGCGCTCGACCGTCCCGGCGATCAGGTCGGCGCCGTTGTCGAGCAGCAGATCGGGACCCCAGGCGAGGATCCGCTCGATGTGCGCGGCATGCGCGGCCTGGTCGTCGGCGTTCGAGGCCCAGACGGTGACGCCGCCGAGCCCGGCGAGGTACGCGGCGGTGCCGTCATCGGTCGTCGCGGGGCTACCCGTGAGCGCGAGCTCGCAGCCGCCGGCGAGCAGCACCTCCACCAGCACCGCCGTCTTCGGCTCGACGTGCAGGCACATGCCGAGTCGGCGGCCGTCGAGCGGCCGCTCAGCGGCGTACTCCTCCCGCAGCGCCGCGAGCAGCGGCATGTTCGTGCGGGTCCACGCGACCCGGTCGGCGCCGTCGGTCATCCAGGCGATTAAAGACGAAGGGCTCCCGCGCGCGCGGGAGCCCTTCCATCCGGTGACCAGCTTGGATTTCGTAGAGGCGCTTCCGGCCGATTACGGCGGCGCGTTAACGCGAGTCCCCCACGCTGGCTAGGCGATTCCCCGTCAGGTTCCGGGGACACACCTCTACGAGCTGGTACCTCCACTGCCCGTACTGGAAATCTCCAACGCCGGACCACCTCCTTTCCGCGGTTGGAGAAAACAGTAGCTGATCAGGTTGACGGACGGCGCTCGGCCTCGACCGCCGCGCGGACGAAGCAGCGAGCGAGGTGGTCGTTGACCACGCCGCACGCCTGCATGGCAGCGTAGGCGGTGGTCGGGCCGACGAATCGGAAGCCGGCGACGCGGAGGGCCTTCGACAGCGCGACCGATTCGGGGGTGGTCGCGAGCCAGTCGGCGGCCGAGCGCGGCGAACGGCGACGGGGCGGGCGGTGCGCCCAGAAGAGCTGCTCGAGCGGCGTGCCGGCCTCCCGGAGAGCAACGGTCGCGCGCGCGTTCGCGATCGTGGCCTCGATCTTGCCGCGGTGGCGGACGATTCCGGCGTCGGCCAGCAGGCGCTTGACATCCCGCTCGCCGAATTGCGCAACCGTATCCGGGTCGAAGCCGGCGAACGCGGCGCGAAAACCCTCGCGCTTGCGGAGGATGGTCAGCCACGACAGTCCCGACTGGAAGCCCTCCAGGCACAGGCGTTCGTAGATACCGCGCTCGGTCGTGACCGGACGCCCCCACTCGTCGTCGTGGTAGGCGAGGTAGAGCGGGTCGGTCGTCGGCCAGCAGCGTTCTATGTCTCGACGACCTCGACCTTGACGATGCCGTCCTCGACCGTCACCGGATACGTCTCCACGGGCTCGAACGCGGGCAGGGAGAGTGGGCGGCCCGAGCGGAGATCGAAGGCAGAGCCGTGGCGCGGGCAGATGACGCGGCACAGATCCTCCTCCCACTCGCCCTCGCAGAGCGGCCCGTCGTCGTGCGAGCAACGATCCTCGAGGGCGTACAGCTCGCCGGCGCAGTTGTAGACGCCGATCGAGGTCCAGCCGAGCGTGACGATCTTGACCGAGCCCGGCCCGAACTCGGCGAGCGGGGCGACGTCGATCTTCGCCGGCACCTGGTGGTCGCTCCACTAGTCGAACTGGAGGTCGGCGGCCAGCCCTTGCCACTCCTCCGGCAGCGGGGTGCCCTTCGCCTTGTTCAGCGCGACCTTGAGCACGCCGAGACCGAGAATCGCGCACTTGAGGCGAATCGGCGTCAGCGGAATCCCGATCTCCGCGAGCAGCTCCTCCTTCGGCAAGGCGGCGACGTCAGCCACCTTCCGGCCCTGCACGAGCTCGCTCAGCATCGAAGTCGCGGCCTGCGAGATCGCACAACCGCGGCCCTCGAAGCCGATCGCGGCGATCGTCTCGCCGTCTTCGGCGAACTTGACCGAGATCGTCACCTCGTCGCCGCACAGTGGGTTCTCCCCCTCGGCCTGTGCATCCGCGTCGGCGATCAGCCCGTGCCCCCGCGGCGACTTGTAGTGGTCGAGGATCACCTCGCGATACATCTGCTCGAGCTCGCTCACGGATACATCTGCTCCAGCTCGCGTTCCCGCCTACGCCCGCACTCGCTCATACGCCGAACGTCTCCTTGGCCTTGAACAGGCCTGCGATCAGCCGATCGACGTCGTCGGGGAGCGAGTAGAGGTAGAAGCTCGCGCGCGTGGTCGCTGCGACTCCGAGCCGAGTCATCAGCGGCTGGGTGCAGTGGTGGCCCGCCCGGACGGCGACACCTTCCCAGTTCAGGATCTGTGCGACATCGTGCGGGTGCACGCCCGCCAGCTCGAAGCTGACGATGCCGGTGCGCCGATCGGCCGGCGGTCCGAAGATGCGGATGCCCGGGACCTCGCTCAGACGGTCGATCGCCTGGACGACCAGCTCGTGCTCGTGCTCCTCGATCTTCTCGAGCCCTACGGCCGAGACGTAGTCGAGCGCGATCCCGAAGCCATACCCCTCGGCGATCGCCGGCGTACCCGCCTCGAACTTGTACGGCAGCTCGTTCCAGCTCGTTCGCTCGAGCGAGACGGAGCGGATCATCTCGCCGCCGAGGTTGAACGGCTGCATCTGCTCGAGCAGCTCGCGCCGTCCCCAGAGCGCACCGACGCCGCTCGGGCCACACAGCTTGTGCGACGAGAACGCGAGGAAGTCGCAGCCAAGCGCCTGCACGTCGATCCTCCGATGCGGCGCCGCCTGGGCAGCGTCGACGACCATGATCGCGCCTTGCTCGTGCGCCCACGCCGCGAGCTTCTCGACCGGGTTGATCGTGCCGAGGGTGTTCGAGACGAGGTTGTTGGCGACCACCTTGACATTGCCGCGTGAGGCGATCTCGTCGAGCGCGTCGAGCTGCAGCTCGCCCAGGTCGTCGATCGGGATGTGCGCGAACTGCGCCCCGGTCCGCTTGGCGACGAACTGCCAGGGCACGAAGTTGGCGTGATGCTCGAGCTCGGTGATCACCACGACGTCGCCGGGGCCGAGGTTCTCGAGGCCCCACGAGTAGGCGATCAGGTTCAGCGCCTCTGTCGCGCTGCGGGTGAAGATCACCTCGCGATTCGACGGAGCGTTGACGTAGGCGCGCACCTTCTCACGTGCGCCCTCGTAGCCGGCGGTCGCCCGTTCGGCGAGGGTGTAGACGCCGCGGTGCACGTTCGCATACGAATGCTCGTAGAACTCGCGCATCGCGTCCAGCACCTGCCGTGGCTTCTGCGTCGACGATGCTGAGTCGAGGTAGGCGACAGGCTTGCCGTTGACGAGTTCGTCGAAGACGGCGAAATCGGAGCGCAGCGCCTGCGCGTCGAGCCTGGACTCGGTCTGAACGGCCACGCACCCACTGTACCCGGGCGACCTCGACCGGCCACTCGCCGCCATCGTCCCGCTATCGTGGCCCGCCGATGAGTAGCGACTACGTCTTCACGATGTACCGGGCCGACAAGTTCTACGGCTCGGACCGGCAGGTGCTTGCGAACATCTCGCTGTCGTTCCTGCCGGGGGCGAAGATCGGCGTGCTCGGCCCGAACGGGTCGGGCAAGTCGACGCTGCTCCGGATCATGGCCGGCAAGGAAGAGACCTCGTCCGGCGTCGCCGAGCTCGCGCCCGGCGCAACCGTCGGCCTGCTCGAGCAGGAGCCAGAGCTCGACCCCGCCAAGACCGTCCGCGAGAACGTCGAGGACGGCGTGCGGGAGGTCCGCGACCTGCTCGACCGCTTCAATCAGATCTCCGCGAGCTTCGCCGAGCCCGACGCCGATTTCGACGCGCTGCTCGCCGAGCAGGCGAAGGTGCAGGATCAGATCGACCGCCGTGACGCCTGGCAGCTCGAGGCGCACCTCGACCACGCGATGGATGCGCTGCGGCTGCCGGAGGGCGAACGCGATGTCAAGTCGCTCTCGGGCGGCGAGCGCCGTCGGGTCGCGCTCTGCCGGCTGCTGCTTCAGGCGCCCGACCTGCTGCTGCTCGACGAACCGACCAACCACCTGGACGCGGAGTCCGTCTTCTGGCTCGAGCGATTCCTCGCCGAGTACAAGGGAACCGTCGTCGCCGTGACGCACGACCGGTACTTCCTCGACAACGTCGCCGGCTGGATCCTCGAGCTCGACCGCGGCCGCGGGATCCCGTACCAGGGCAACTACTCAGGCTGGCTCGAGCAGAAGCAAGAGCGCCTGGCGCACGAGGAGAAGACCGAGTCGGCACGCCGTCGCACCCTGCAGCGCGAGCTCGAGTGGGTACGCCTGGCGCCGCGCGCACGCCACGCCAAGTCGAAGGCACGCCTCGGCTCCTACGAGAAGCTGCTCGCGGAGGAGCAGAACGTGAAACTCGATCGCGTCGAGATCCACATCCCGCCGGGCCCGAGGCTCGGAGATGTCGTGATCGAGGCCAGGGACGTCTCGAAGGGCTTCGGTGACCGCCTGCTCTTCGAGGGGCTCGAGTTCTCGCTCCCGCCCGCCGGGATCGTGGGCGTGATCGGGCCGAACGGAGCCGGCAAGACGACCCTGTTCCGGATGATCGCCGGCGAAGAGAGCGCCGACTCGGGCGAGCTGCGCATCGGCGACACCGTCGAGCTCGCGTATGTCGATCAGTCGCGCGCAGATCTCGACCCGAAGAGCACGGTGTGGAAAGAGATCTCCGGCGGCCAGGATATCGTGCTGCTCGGCAAGCGCGAGATCAACTCACGCCAGTACACCTCGTGGTTCAACTTCAGGGGCGGCGACCAGCAGAAGCCGGTCGGGCAGCTCTCCGGCGGCGAACGAAACCGCGTGCACCTGGCCAAGGTCCTGAAGAGCGGCGGCAACGTCCTCTTGCTCGACGAGCCGACGAACGACCTCGACGTCGACACGCTGCGCGCCCTCGAGGACGCACTGCTCGACTTTGCGGGCTGCGCCGTCGTGATCACCCACGACCGCTGGTTCCTCGACCGGGTCGCCACGCACATCCTCGCCTTCGAGGGCGACTCGCAGGTGACGTGGTTCGAAGGGGACTGGGGCGAATACGCCGACTGGGTCTCCGAAACACGTGGGCCCGAGGCTCTCGAGCCCCATCGCGTCAAGTTCAAGCCGCTCGTCCGCACGTAGTCCGCAGGGCGGACGCCGAATCGTCCGCTCGGGCGATCCGCAATCGCCGTTCCGGACGATGACCGGCGGCAGGCGGCCGAGGATCATCCCTCGCGACACCACTCGCGAAAGGGAACCCCATGGACAACGCTCGGCCCCTCTTCACACCGCAGTCACCCGACATGCGCCAGCTCCGCGGCGTCATCGACGGCGAGGTGGTCACGCCGGGCGACGCGGCCTGGGACGAGGCGCGCAGGGCGTGGAACCTGACGGTCGACCAGCAACCGACCGCGGTCGCGATCCCCGAGTCGGTCGCCGACGTCCGGCAGATCGTCGACTTCGCCCGGGAGGAGGGCCTGCGCGTCGCGCCCCAGGGAACCGGTCACGGTGCCGCCGCACTCGGCTCGCTCGAGGAAACGATCCTCGTGAAGCTGCACCGGCTGCGCGGCGTCGAGATCGATCCCGAGCGTCGCAGTGCCCGCGTCGAGGCAGGCGTGATCTGGGTCGAGGTCGTGGAAGCTGCTGCCGAGCACGGTCTCGCGGCGCTCTCCGGCTCGTCGCCCGATGTCGGTGTCGTCGGCTACACGCTCGGCGGCGGGCTCTCATGGCTCGCGCGCAAGCACGGCATCGGCGCCAATCACGTGACCGCGGCCGAGCTCGTCACGGCTGACGGCACGCTCCGCCGCGTCGACCGCGAGCACGAGCCCGACCTGTTCTGGGCGATTCGGGGCGGCGGCGGGGACTTCGGGATCGTCACTGCGCTCGAGTTCGACCTCTTCGCGCTCACGGACGTCTACGCCGGTGTCCTCTGGTTCCCCGTCGAGCGAGCAAGCGAGGTGCTGCGCGCCTGGCGCGACTGGACGAACGGCGTACCCGACGAGATGACGTCCGTCGGACGGATCATGCAGTTCCCGCCGCTGCCGTTCTTCCCGGACGAGATCCGCGGCAAGTCGTTCGCGCTCGTCGAGGCGATCTGGTGCGGGGACGAACTCGATGGTGCCGCCTGGCTCGAGCCGCTTCGCGCGCTGGGACCGGTCATCGACACCGTGCACACGATCGCGGTGCAACAGCTCTCGCGCCTGCACATGGACCCCGAGGAGCCGGCCGCCGGCGTCGGAGACGGCGGCATGCTGACCGGGCTCGACGATGAGGCGATCGACGCGATCGTCACGGGAACCGTCGACGCACCGATCCTCTCGACGGAGATCCGCCACCTCGGCGGGGCGGTCGCGCGCGCCGCCGCGCATCACGGCGCAGCCGCATCGTTCGACAGCCCCTACGCCACCTACTCGGTCGGGATCGCCCCGACCCCGGAGGCGCAGGCAGCGGTGCGGGCGGCGGTTCAGGGCCTCCGTGTGCGGCTCGAGCCGTGGGAGGCGACGCACACGTACCTCAACTTCAGCGACGGGCGGCGGCCGGCCGAGACGCACTTCAGCGAGGCCGCGCATCACAGGCTGCGGAAGGTGAAGGCCGCGTACGACCCGCTGGGGGTGGTCCGGTCGAACCACCCCGTCTGGTAACCCGTGTCGACCTACGAGGTCAGCGCTTGAACATTGCCCGTGCTGCGCCAAGCAGGACAAGTGCCAAGAAGCAGAGCATGAGCGCCGCAGCGGGGGTGGTGAGTGGCATCAGGGCGAACCTCCGCTGGTTGTGACTGATCACATGGTCGCAGCAGACTAGCCCGCCCGTAAATCCCTCGACTCAGTGATTGCGCTGGGAGGGGCGACCGTCGCCTTCCCAGCCTCAGGCCAGGCTCACTGCGGAATGCGAGCTTCCAGCGCGGCGCCGAGCGCCTCGCGCACCGGCGCCAACTCGATCCGGTCGAGCACGTCCTGGAAGAAGCCGCGCACGATCAGCCGCTCGGCCTCGGCCCGCGACAGGCCCCGGGCCATCAGGTAGAACAGCTCCTCGCGGCTGACCTTCCCGAGCGTCGCACCGTGTGTACAGCGCACGTCGTTCGCCATGATCTCGAGGCCTGGAATCGAATCGGCGTGGGCGGTGTCGGAGAGCAGCAGGTTGCGGTTCTCCTGGTACGCGTTCGTCTTCTGCGCGTGCTCTTCGACGCGGATCATGCCGCGCCAGACCGCGCTCGCCCGCTCGCGCAACGCGCCCTTGAAGGCGAAGTCGCTCTCGGTGTTCGGCGCGATGTGCTCCTGGAAGGTGTCGTAGTCGAGGTGCTGGTCACCGTCGGCGAAGTACGCGCCGGTGACGCGCGACGTTGCGCCGGGGCCGGCGAGGTCGTTCTCGATCCACACCTTGCCGCGCTTCGACCCGAAGCCGCCGATCACCCAGTCGAGCTCGGAGTCGCGCTCGAGCCACGCCTTGTGCCGGCCGAAGTGCCAGGTCTCCTGCGAGAGGTTCTGCAGCGAGACGTACTCGATCTTCGCGGCAGGCTCGACGAACAGCTCAACGACCGCATTCGTGTACGCAACCGTCTCGGGCGACGCCGACGAAAGATCCTCGATCAGCGAGAAGCTCGCACCCTCTTCGGCGATCACGACCATGCGCCAGTAGAGCGCCCCGCCGTTCGAGGTCACTTGAACGTAGAGCGGCTTGGCGAGGACGACGTTCTTGGGGACACGGACGAGCAGCCCGTGCTGCCAGCGGGCCAGGTTCTCGAGCGCGAACTTGTCGTCGTCGGGGATCAGCTTCGACGGGTAGTCGGCGGGCAGCAGCTCGAACGTCACGCCGTCGGGAGCCGAGACGATCTCGATCCCGTCCTCCGTGACGACGGCGCGGCCGGCGACGTCGAGCTCGAGCATGGCCGTGCCGGATGCTGCCGGGGCCTGCTCCCGCGCATGGCCGTTCGAGGCACTCTCGAACCCACGCAGGTCGGTGAAGCGCCAGTGCTCGTCGCTGGTCGACGGCAGCGGCAGCTCCGCGAAACGGGTCGCAGCCTGTTCGCGCGTGATCGTCGTCATGCCGAGATCGCGTCGTAGCGGCGGTGCAGCATCAGCGCGTTCCCGTCGGGATCCTGGAAGAACGCCATGTGGCAGACGGGCGTCGCGCGCGTCTCGCCCGCGAAGACGATCCCCTTGCCTTCGAGCTCGGCGCGCGTCTCGCCGACGTCTGGCACGCGCAGGGCGATGTACGCGCTGTGTGGGCTACTGAACTCACTGCCCACGTTCGTCATGTCGACCAGGTAGAGCGTGACGTTCTCGCCGAGCTGGAACTCGGGAAAGCCGCTGTCACTCGTCTGCTCGAGCCCCAGCGTCTCTCCGTAGAACCGCTTCGACCGTTCCATGTCGGTGACGGGCACCGAGATGAAGTCGGTCCGCTCGACCCTCAACCGACCGACCCCTCCATCTGGAGCTGGATCAGCCGGTTCATCTCGACGGCGTACTCGAGCGGCAGTTCCTTGGTGATCGGCTCGACGAAGCCGCTGACGACCATCGCCGACGCCTCGGCCTCGTTGAGTCCGCGCGACATGAGATAGAAGAGCTGCTCTTCGCCGATCTTCGAAACCGTCGCCTCGTGCCCGATGTCGACGTCGTTCTCGTCGATGCGGATGTATGGATACGTGTCCGAGCGCGACTCGTCGTCGAGGATGAGCGCGTCGCAGACGACCTTCGATTTCGCGCCGTGCGCGCCCTTCGCCACCTCGAGCAGGCCACGGTAGCCGCCGCGACCGCCGTTCTTCGAGATCGACTTGGACGTGATCACGCTGGTCGTGTTGGGCGCGACGTGGACGCACTTGCCACCCGCGTCCTGATGCTGGCCCTTGCCCGCAAAGGCGATCGAGAGCACCTCGCCGTGCGCACCCTCGCCCATCAGCCAGATCGCCGGGTACTTCATCGTCAGCTTCGAGCCGAGGTTGCCGTCGACCCACTCCATCGTCGCGTTCGCCTCCGCGATGGCGCGCTTCGTGACGAGGTTGTAGACGTTCGTCGACCAGTTCTGGATCGTCGTGTAGCGGCAGCGCCCACCCTTCTTGACGACGATCTCGACAACCGCGCTGTGCAGTGAGTCCGTCGAGTAGATCGGAGCGGTGCAGCCTTCGACGTAGTGCACGTAGGCGTCCTCGTCGACGAGGATCAGCGTGCGCTCGAACTGGCCCATGTTCTCCGCGTTGATGCGGAAATAAGCCTGGAGCGGCAGCTCGATCCGGACGCCGGGCGGCACGTAGATGAACGACCCGCCCGACCAGACGGCGCTGTTCAGCGCAGCGAACTTGTTGTCGTTCTGGGGGATGATCGTCCCGAAGTACTGCTTGAAGATGTCTTCGTGCTCGCGGAGCGCCGTGTCGGTGTCGAGGAAGATCACTCCCTGCGCTGTCAGATGCTCCTGCAGCTTGTGGTACACGACCTCGCTCTCGTACTGCGCGCCGACTCCGGCGAGGTACTTCTTCTCCGCCTCGGGGATGCCGAGCTTGTCCCAGGTGTCCTTGATGTCGGCCGGGAGGTCCTCCCACGACTCGGCCTGGTTCTCGGTCGGCTTGATGTAGTAGTAGATGTTTTCGAAGTCGATCTCGCCGAGAGACGGCTGACCGCCCCACGTCGGCATCGGCCGCGCCAGGAAGTAGTCGAGCGACTTGTGGCGGAACTTCCGCATCCAGTCCGGCTCGCTCTTGTGCGACGAGATCGCATCGACGAGCTCGTGCGACAGACCGCGGCCCGACTTGAAGAAGTAGTCCTCCGGAACGTTGAAGCCGTACTTGACCTCGTAGTCGGAGCCGATCCCCTGGACGACTTCTGATTCAGTCTGCGCCACTTAGCACCGCTTCCTTCTCTTCCCATTCCTCGTATCCGGACACTTCGAGCTTCTGAGCGAGCTCCGCGCCACCCTCGGCCACGATCTTGCCGTCGACGAACACGTGCACGAAGTCCGGCGTGATGTAGTTGAGGATGCGCTGGTAGTGCGTGATCACGAGCGCACCCATCTCCGGCCCGACGAGCTGCTGCACCCCTTCGGCGACGACCTTGAGCGCGTCGATGTCGAGCCCCGAGTCGGTCTCGTCGAGGACTGCGATCTTCGGTTCGAGCATCGCCATCTGCAAGATCTCGACGCGCTTCTTCTCGCCACCCGAGAAACCGTCGTTCAGGTAGCGCGACGCAAGCTCGCGGCTCACCTTCAGGTCGTCCATCTTGGCAAGGAATGCCTTGCGGAACTCGGGCACCGGCATCGGGTTGTCGACGCCGCCGTTCCGAGCCTTGCGCACGGCGTTGATCGCCTGCCGCAGGAAGTTCGTGACGGTGACGCCAGGGATCGCGTGCGGGTACTGGAAGGCGAGGAACAGGCCGGCCTGGGCTCGTTCGTCGGCGCCCGCCTCGGTGATGTCGACGCCGTCGAGCACGATCTGGCCGCTCGTGACGACGTAGGCCGGATGGCCGGCGATCGCGTAGGCGAGCGTCGACTTGCCCGAGCCGTTCGGGCCCATGATCGCGTGAACCTCGCCCGACGACACCGTCAGATCGACACCCTTGACGATCTCGGTGCCGTCTTCGAGCGCGACGTGCAGATCCTTGAGTTCCAGCGTGGCCAACGTTTTGACTCCAATCGACGAGCGAAGACGCGATTTCTCGCGGGAGTTCCTGCCCACATCGTAGCCCAGCCCACCCCGGCGGGGGACAGGCGGGGTCGCTACCATTGGATCCGATGCCGGGTTGGATCGGACTTCCGGAGCTGCTCATCCTCTTGGTCGTGGTGCTGATCTTCTTTGGGCCGAAGCGGCTGCCGGAGATGGGACGCTCGCTGGGTCGGGGCCTGCGCGAGTTCAAAGAGTCCGTGACCGGCAACGATCACGACGACGAGCCGGCCGCCCTGCCCGCCGCGAGCGAGACGACGGCGTCTCCCGTTCCGGCGCCGTCGCGCGAAAACGAAACCATCGTCTAGCCGGCCATGAAGCGCCTGCCGCGCCGCCTGCAACACGGCGAGGAGGCGACGCTCGTCGAGCACCTCGACGAGCTGAGAAGCCGGATCCTCGTCGTGCTCGGCGCCGTGGTGCTGTCACTCGCCGTCACGTACGCCTTCCATCACGAGATCATCCGGTGGTTGAACCAGCCGCTGCCGGCGGACAAGCGGCACCCGATCACGTTCGGGGTCGCCGAGCCGTTCCTGACCTCGGTGACGGTGTCCCTGTACGCAGCGCTGCTCATCTCGCTGCCGATCATCCTCTGGCAGCTCTGGTCGTTCCTCGCACCGGCGTTCGACGACAAGACGCAGCGAGGTGTGCGCTGGCTCGTCGCCCTCGCCACCCTGCTCACGATCGCGGGCATTCTCTTCGGCTACTACATCGTGCTCCCGGCGGCGCTGAAGTTCCTGACGAGCTACGACAGCAACCTCTACAACATCCAGATCCGCGCGAAGGACTACTACTCCTTCGTTTCGCTCGTGCTGCTCGCCGTCGGGATCGTCTTCCAGGTGCCGCTCTTCGTGCTCGGCCTCGTCCGGATCGGAGTGCTGACGTCGGCGAAGCTCCGCCGCAACTGGCGGATCGGCATCGTCGTGATGACCGCGATCGCGGTCGCGTTGCCGGGTGTCGATCCCGTGACGACGCTGCTCGAGATGATCCCGCTGATCTCGCTGTACCTCGTCTCCGTCGCACTCTCCGGCTTCTTCGAGCGGCGGTGGCACCCGGAGACGGCGACCGCGGCCGAATGACCGAGCTCTCCGCCGACTGGGTGGTGCCCGTCGACGGGCCGCCGATCGAGCACGGCCGGGTCGTCTACGAGCACGGCGCGATCGTCGACGTGTCGCCCGGTCGCTCCGCCCGTCACTTCGAGGACGCCGTGATCTTCCCGGGCATCGTCAACGCCCATTCGCACCTCGAGTACTCGCGCTACGCCGGGTTCGGGGACGGTCAGCCGTTCGGTCCGTGGATCGCGCTGCACGCTGCGCGAAAGTCGCTGCTCGACGACGAGGCGATGCTGGCGCTCGCACGCCAGGGCGCCCTCGACTTGCTCCGCTCCGGAATCACGACGACCGCCGACTACAGCTTCTCGGGTGCGGCCGCGACTGCCGCGGGCGAGCTCGGGCTGCGAGCGATCGTCTACATCGAGGTGTTCGCGCTCGACCCCGACATCGCGGCCGAGCGCTTCGCTGCCAAGACCGCGGGCGTCGAGGAGAGCAGCCTCGTGCGCATCGGGGTGTCCCCGCACGCGCCCTACACCTGCTCCGTCGCCGTGTACCAGTGGTGCCTCGGGCTCGGGATCCCGGTCGGCACGCACCTGGCCGAGTCGGCGAACGAAAACGAGTGGCTCCAGCACGGCACCGGGCCGCTCCAGGCCATCGCACAGCTGCTGGTGCCGCCGACCGGCCGGCGCGCCGTCGAGACGCTCGAACCGGTGCTAGGTCCCGACCTGCTGTGCGCGCACTGCGTGGAGATCGACGACCCGGAGCTCGCGCTGCTCGCCGCGCGCGACGTCCCGGTGGCGCACTGCCCACGCTCGAATGCCCTGCTCGGGTGCGGCGTCGCGCCGCTCGCAGCCCTCCGCGCCGCGGGCGTCCGGGTCGGTCTCGGGACCGACTCGCCTGCCTCGGCCCCGTCCTTCGACGCGTTCGAGGAGATGCGGGCAGCCGTCTACGCCGCCCGGGCGCGGGAGAAGCGGCCGGAGGCGCTGCTGGCGGCCGACGCGCTCTCCCTCGCCACGATCGATGCGGCCCGCGCACTGCGAATCGACGACCAGGTGGGTACCCTGACGCCCGGAAAGCGTGCCGACCTGACGGTGCTGTCGCTGCACGGAAGCCCCTACCATCCGGTGGAGGATCCGGCGGCGGCGATCGTCTTCGGCGGCTCGCCCGAGCGAGTGCTCGAAACGATCGTCGACGGCAAGACCCGCTACACCCACACC
>DASYPH010000283.1:0-2014 GCA_036006925.1 Gaiellaceae bacterium | reverse complement strand
GCGCATCCGGTCCGACGCCTTCTCACCTCGCGGAGCGAGCGGACGATCCTCGTCAGGCAGACCTGGATCGCTCCAGCTCGACTTGGCGTGACGTAGCAACCAGAGCTGCATCTCCCGAGTGTCTCGCAGACGTACGCTCGTCGCGTGAGCGAGGCTCCCCGAACACGTCCCCGCACCGACCGGCGCACGCGCTGGTTGGTGGACGGCATGAACGTGATCGGCTCTCGGCCTGATCGGTGGTGGAACGATCCCGACCGGGCGGTGCGTCGGTTCATCGACGAGCTCGTCGACTACGCCGAGGCCACAGGGGATGAGGTGGTCGTGGTGTTCGATCGCCAGCCCCGGGACCTGACAGCAGGCACGCGCGGACCGATCGAGGTGATGTTCGCGTCACGGACGGGACGCAACGCGGCAGATCACGAGATCGCGGAACTCGTCGGCGAGGCCGAGTCTCCGGAGACCATCACCGTCGTCACGTCGGATCGAGCGCTCGTGGATCGGGTCAAGCAGCGAGGCGCCAAGGTCGCGTCCGCCGGTTCCTTCCGCCGCCGTTTGGACGCCACGCGCGATCAAGGGTGACGGGTGCCTCACGCATCGTCACCCGACGCGCCAACCGGCCGGGCGTCGAGCCCCGATGCCTCTGCTGCGGGAACCGCGAAGACGGTCCGGCAGTCGCGACACGTCCAGCATGTGAGCCGATGGGTCCATGTCCCGTGCTCGAAGACACCGGAGGAGACCAGCGACGCCGACCCGCACTCAAAGCACACGACCTGTTCGCTCACGCGCCCAGCATCAGCTAGATGGGCGTCACCTATCAAGCCCACACATGCCGAATGAGACTGATGCCACACGATATCGGCCGCCATGACGTTGCTCGGGGGATGGCGGCGCCGATGGTCCGAGAGGGAAGAGAACAAGGTGACACGCAGCCCGAAGGGCCGCGTGTCGAGCTGAGTTCCCGGCAGGCGCTTCGTGGCGACCAGCCGCCCTCGAGGGATTGCCTTGAGGGGCACCATCGCCTACCATGCGCGGCCCTTGGAAAAAGGTTTAGACATGTCGAGACGTCGAATGCAGTCGCTCCTGATCGCCCTCCTGATGGCGGCTTACCTGCTCGCCTTGCCGGCGGCCGCGGCGGCCGTCCCATGCACCGCCACGCCGGCTGGCCTGATCGGTCGCTGGCCGGGCGATGGCACCGCCCAGGACGTTGCGCACGGCAGGGATGGAACGCTGGTCGGCGGGACGACGTTCGCGAGTGGCGAGGTAGGCCAAGCATTCTCGTTCGACGGCGCGAACGACACGGTCACGATCCCGGATAGCCCTGATTGGACGCCGGCCGGTGATTTCACGATAGACACGTGGGTGAACTTCGCCGCGTTCAACGGGCACTCGCAGGTGCTCATGGCCCACGATCCACAGGTCGGTTTCTACCCGAAGTGGTTGTTCTGGTATTCCCTCTCAGGTGAGCTCGGGCTACATGGGTACACGGGTTCGTCGATCGTCGATCCGATCACGTTCGCTTGGACCCCGACCGAATCCACCTGGTACCACGTCGCGATCACCCGTTCGGGCGACGATTTCGCTCTCTACGTGAACGGCATATTGGTGAAGACGGCTACCACGAGCGTCGCGATGCCGTCGGTGAACGCTCCGCTGACGTTGGGGAGCTCGGAGAACGACTACTTCCTGAACGGAATGCTCGATGAGCCGGAGATCTACCAGCGAGCGCTGAGTACAGCCGAGATCAAGGCGATCTACGACCAAGGATCCGCGGCTCGTTGCGTCCCCACCTCATCCAACCTCACGCTTCAGGCGCCGGCGACGGCGATCCCCGGTTCACAGATCGCGTTGTCCGGGAACCTGACGGTCGGCGGCTCGGCTGCCTCCGGCGCGTCTGTCGAGATCAGTCGCAGTGTCAACGGCGGAGCGCCGGCGGCGCTGACAACGGTTGCGACCGCGCCGGATGGCTCCTACACCTACGACGACGTGCCACCGCTCGGAACGACTACGTACCGGG
>DASYPH010000282.1:0-1884 GCA_036006925.1 Gaiellaceae bacterium | reverse complement strand
GCTCGCTGCGCTGCGCGCGACCACGATCGAGCTCGACGGCGTCGTCCACGACGACCCCCCTGATGCGCTGGTCCGCTACACGGCGCTGAACGAGCAGTTCCACGCGGAGCTGGTCGTGCTCGCGAGAAGCGACGTGCTCGCTCGCCAGATCAGTCGCGTGACCTCGGTCCCTTTTGCCGCCCCGACGGCGCTCCTCGCGTCGTACTCGCAGCTGCCGGGATGGCGGGAGACGCTGATCGTCGCGCAGCACCAGCACCACGCGCTGATCGACGCGATCGCAGCCGGCCATGGAGCCCGTGCGGAGGAAGTAGCGCGCGAGCACGCGCGCCTTTCGCGACAGAATCTCGAGCATCTACTGCAGCGGCGCGAGCTTCTCGAGCAGCTGCCGGGCGCACGGCTCGTCGACGTCGCCGGCTGAGAATTGCGTGCAATTGGCCGCCGGTTCGCCCCCAGTGATGGGATTTACAGGGCTGGAACCGGGCAGATTGTGTGCAATGATCGATCTATGAGGGTCTCGCAACTCGATCCCGGCAGGCCCGGCCCGATGAGCGACATCGTTCTCGAGCCCCGCTACGAGATCCTGCCCTTCGGCGACGTGGAGGAGCAGGCGGCGCAGACGGGCGAGCCGCTCCGGCTGACGGTGACCACCTCGCCCAAGCACGGGATCGCCCGCTCGCTCGACGTCGCGATCCGGCTGCGCGCACTCGGCCACAACGTGACCCTGCACCTGGCCGCCCGCATGGTCCGCGCGGAGGCGCATCTGGACGAGATCCTCGAGCGCTGCCTCGGTGTGGGCATCGACGACCTCCTCGTGATCGGGGGCGATGCACCCGATCCCCTAGGGCCCTTCACCGATGCCGGCGAGCTGCTCGACGTCCTTCAGGATCGGCCACGACCAGAGCGCATCGGCATCGGCGCGTACCCGGAGGGACATCCGCTGATCCCCACCCAGGTCCTGGAGGCCGCGCTCGCGCACAAGGCGCGCATCGCCGACTACATCGTCACGCAGCTCTGCTTCGACGCGCAGACCCTGCTCACGTGGGTCGATCGCCTCCGCGAGCGAGGGATCGATCGACCGGTCTACATCGGCGCGGTCGGCGCGGTCGAGAGACGTCGCCTGCTCGAGATCTCGACCAAGATCGGCGTCGGCCTGTCGCTCCGCTTTCTGCGGAACCAGCACGGGCTGACCGCGCTCGTCCGGAGCCCCGCCGACACTGCGGGGACGTTCTACGACAGCGTCGCCCCACAGCTGGGCGCTCCACGGCGCGGGATCGTCGGGTTTCACTTCTTCACCTTCAACGATCTGCTCGGAACGCGGCGCTGGCAGGAGGAGAGGCGCACCGCACTCGGCCGAAGTGCCAAGATCCGGGGTTGGTCGGCGCCGTGACTCCAACGAACCTGCAGCAGGTCCTCGACGCGACCGATCCGGTCGAGCTGCTTCGCAACTCCCAGATCGGCGCGTACGTCTACCCCGTCGTCGCAGCCGAGTTCACCAACTGGCGTCGCGAGCAGCGCGCCTGGCGCGAGTCGGTCGTTCTCTACGACCAGTCGCACCACATGGTGAACCTGATCCTGCGCGGTCCCGACACGGTCAAGCTGACCAGCGACACGGCGATCAACAGCACCGCGAACTTCGTGCCGGGCATGGCGAAGCAGTACGTGCCGACGACTCCGGCGGGCTACGTGATCGGCGACGGCATCCTCTTCCACGAGGAGGGCGGCGAGCTTACCTTCGTCGGCCGCGCGCCGGCGTCGAACTGGCTGCGGTTCCAGGCGGAGACGGGCGGCTACGACATCGACGTGGAGCTCGACGACCGGTCGCCGATGCGCCCCATGGGCAAGCGCGTCACGCGAAAGCTCTGGCGGTTTCAGGTGCAGGGCCCG
>DASYPH010000281.1:0-3949 GCA_036006925.1 Gaiellaceae bacterium | reverse complement strand
GGGCGCCGGTGACGGCGCCCCGCTGCGGTGCTACGTGGTCGTCGGAGCTGCGCCCGGCAGCTCCGCGCCCGTCGGCTCGAGCCTGTCGTGCATGTGCCGGCTGACGTTTCGGTCGGGCCGCGCGATCAGGAAGAAGATCGCCCCGACTAGGGCGATGATCACCATGACGACCAGCGTGATCCAGTCATAGTTGAAGAGGCCGCGACCGCTCGTCAGCCCCGTCGGCACGACGACGTTGACCAGCATCAGCCCGAGGTAGAGCGCCGCGATGATCGACACCGTCCAGCCCCACTTCCCGAGCCTGAAGCTTCCTTCGGGGACCCAGCCGCGCGCCCGCGCGATCATCGCCCCGATCACGGTGAGCAGGAACGAGAGGTAGATGCCGCTGACGCCGAACGAGATCAGCGAGTACAGCGCGTTGATGTTCGCGGGGTACGTGACGAACCAGATGTGGACGTTCTTGCTCGGCGAGTAGTAGACGAGGAACACGAACAGCAGCGAGATCACCGCTCCCGAGAGCAGCGCGTTGACGGGCGTGCGGAACCGACGGTTCACCGTCGAGAGCCATCGCGATGCCGGGAGGGCGCCGTCCCGGCCGTAGGAGAACGCAAGCCGGCTCCCGGCGCCCTGCACCGACGTGCCGCAGGAGAAGAACGCGAAGATGATCAGAAGGAGCAGGAAGTCCTGCATCCCACTGGAGAGCTGTCCGAGGATGAACGGCACTCCGCCGCCGCTGACCGTCGCACCGACGGGGTCGATCTTCGGCATTGCGAGGAGGAGCGCGCCGGTCAGCACGAGCGAGGCGATGCCGCCCCAGATCAGCGCACGGCGCATCGACCTCGGGACCAAGCGTCCCGCGTCCTTCGTTTCCTCGGCGATGTCGCCGGCCGACTCGAACCCGTAGAAGATGTAGACGGGCGCGAGCACCGCGACGAGTGCGGCGGCGAGCCAGCTGCCGTGGAAGCTGACCGCGAACGCGTTGGTCGAGGCGTGCTGGGCGCCCTGCGTGCTGAACAGGAACCCCAGGCCGTGGTGGAACCCGTGGATCGCGAGGATGATCGCGATGCCGAAGGTGCCGAGGATCTCGACACCGACGCCGAACTTCGCGACGTCTCCCATGACCTGCGCGCCCGTGACATTGAGCGTGGTCTGGATCGCGAGCAGGACGATGGTGATGATGAGGATCGTCGAGTGATGGGCCGGGTTCCAGTTCGTCCCGAACCAGTTGTGGAAGAGGGAGGTGACATACGGGACGACGCCGGTGTCGACGGACGCCACCGTGACGAGCAAGGCAATCCCGTAGAACCAGCCGACGAACCACCCGTAGCCGGCGCCCACGTTGAACTTGCTGTATTGGAAGAGCGCGCCCGCGACCGGATAGTGGCTGGCGAGCTCGCCGAAGACGAGCGCGACGAACAGCATCCCCGCGATGGGCACGAGTGCCAACCAGAGATACGCGGGACCGCCCGTACCGACGCCGAGGATGAAGAGCGAGTAGATACCGACCATCGGCGACAGGTACGTGAACGCAACTGCAAAGTTCGAAAACACACCGAGCACCCGGTTCAGCTGTGGCGTGTAGCCGAGGCTCTCGAGCCGCGCATCCTCGCTCGCGCCGACATCCACCGCACTTGCCGCGTCGCCCTGCATCGCTCCTCCTCGTGGCATTGGTTGCGTTCGGGCGACTCTCTACGGTTCGGTAGGGCGTGTCAATGCCTGCTGCCCGCGGCGCCAGGCTCCCGCTCAGCCACCGTGGTACCGTCGGGCCATGCGTGTCGAAGCCTCTTCGGAGGCGATCGAATTCGTGCAAGAGCACGGCGGGAAGCTGTACGTCTGGGCGAAGAGAGCGCACTGTTGTGGCGGATCGCTCACCTTTCTCGAGACGTCGAATGAGCCCGGCGAGCGGCCGTTCCGGCACGTCGACGCCGACGGGATCGAGCTCTACATGGATGCTCGCCTAGGCGAGCCCGAGGAGCTCGTGATCGAGGCGAAGGGACGCCGGCGCAAGCACGTGCACGCTTACTGGGACGGCTGCGCGTACGTCGTCTAGTCGAGCGCCGTTCGAAAGCGCGGCTCAGCGGTCGTGCGCTCGAGGCGCTCGAAGTGCTCGTCGGCATAGGCGCGGAAGTCGAACTCGAGTGTCGAGATCGCCTGCTGGGCGACACCCCACATCGCCTCCCGAAAGTCCGACATGAACCGCATCAGGATGAGCGCCTCGCCGTCCCCGCTTTCGTAGGACTCGAGCAACACCCGCTCGCCGTCCGCGTCGAGCTCGTGGTTGACGGCAAAGTTGCCGAGGTCGAAGTACGGGTCGCCCATGCCGGCGTACTCCCAGTCCACGATCCAGAGCCGATTCCCCTCGGCGATGAAGTTCGCGTCCAACAGGTCGTTGTGACAAGGACGCTGAGCCTGCTCGCGTCGCCTCCGCTCGATCCGACCTGCGAGCTCGCTCGCCCGGTCGTAGACCGGCGGAATCCCGACTCCCCGGTCCTCGGCAATCGCCCGGTAGGCCTCGACGACGCGGAAACTGTCGAAGCGGCTCGGGATCGAAGGCCCGTCGTGCAGCCGGCGAAGCGCGGCGCCCACCTGTGCGACGTCCACCTTGCCCACCACGCCCTCGACATACCTCGTGAGGAGGTATCCCTCCGGCTCGAGAAAGGCGACCACCTCCGGCCCGAGCCCGAGCTCCGCGGCGACGCGTGAGGCAGCGTGCTCCGCCGAGCGGTCGATCCCGAGCAGCTCCGTGTCCTCGCCGCCCACCCGCAGCACGAAGGCCTCGTCCCCGACCTCGACCCGGAAGTTGTGGTTGGTGATGCCGCCGCCGAGTCGCTCGATCGTCGCTGCCCGGCCCGGCCAAACACGCTCGACGATCAGCTCGGGATCCACGCGACGACCCTACGCCCGAATCCGCTCGCCCTTCGGATCGAAGAGCGGCTCGCCGACGACGCTGCCGGCAATCCACTCGCCGAAGATCTCGACCTCGACCCCGGTTCCCACCGCTGCGGCGGCCGTCGGCAGGTAGGCGTACGCGATCGAGCGCTCGACGGTGTAGCCATACCCGCCGCTCGTGACGCGGCCGACGATCTCGCCCTGCACGCGGACGGGCTCGGAGCCGAGCGCGACCGCCCGCGGGTCCTCGAGCACCAGGCACGCGATGCGGCGCTCGGGCTCCGTCCGCGCGAGGAGCGCCTCGCGGCCGATGAACTCTCCCTTGTCCAGCTTGACCGCGAAGCCCAGCCCCGCCTCGAACGGCGTGTTCTCCGGCGTCACGTCCGAGCCCCAGACGCGGTACCCCTTCTCGAGCCGTAATGAGTCGATCGCCTTGTACCCCCCGCCGACGAGTCCCAGCTCGCGACCGGCCTCCCAGATCGTGTCCCACAGGCGCAGACCGAACTCCATCGGACAGTAGAGCTCCCAGCCGAGCTCGCCGACGTAGGTGACGCGCAGGGCGAGGCAGGGAACCGATCCGACGGCGATCTGACGCGCACGCATGTACGGAAAGGACAGCGGCTCCGTCGTCAGAGGCTGCAGGACCTCGCGGGCGACAGGTCCCCACAAACCGAGACATGCGTACTTCGAGGTGACGTCCTCCACCTGCACGGCGTCCGGAGCGTGCATCCTGATCCACGCGAGGTCATGACGGCCGAACGCCGTCCCCGTGACGATGCGGAAACGGTCTTCGGCGAGGCGCGTCACCGTGAAGTCGCACTCGACGCCGCCGAGCGGATTCAGCATCTGGGTATACGTGATCGCACCAACGTCGCGGGCGACCCGGTTGCCGCACATCCGCTCGAGGAACTCGGGTGCTTCCGTCCCCGCGATCTCGATCTTCGCGAAGGACGTCTCGTCGAAGAGCGCCGCCGTCGTCCGGCAGGCGACATGCTCGGCGCCGATTGCCGGCGACCAGAGCCGGCCGGCCCAGCCCCGCGGCCTCAGCGAGTCGTCCCCC
>DASYPH010000280.1:0-20966 GCA_036006925.1 Gaiellaceae bacterium | reverse complement strand
GTACCTCAGCGGGCGGACGCGCCTCGACGTACGGCCCGTTTTCGCCGAGCAGCACGAGGTTGATCTCGCCCTGCTCCCGTTTCTTGTCGCGCAGCAGCGCCTGCCAGGCCCGCTCGCGGTCGACCCGAACAGGTTGAGGATCGAGCGCGTCGACGACCGGGGTTGGATCGCGGCCGCTCAGCCGGAGCGCGGCCAGCAGGCCGAGGGCAACGGCGTCGCCGTGCGGCAGGTTGAAGCCGGCTGCGGTCTCGAGGGCGTGGGCGAACGTGTGGCCCAGATTGAGCCACCGCCGCGGGCCGCGGTCGTAGGGATCGCGCACGCAGAGCGCCGCCTTGTAGGCGGCCGCCCCTCGCACGTCGAGCGTCCGGCCGGCGAGCAGCTCCGTCTTGACGAGCTCGGCGACGCCCTGGCGCCGCTGGTGCTCGGGCAGCGTGGCCAGGAGCGTCTCGTCGATGACGACGCGGGCGGGCCAGTGAAACGCGCCGACGAGGTTCTTGCCTTCGGGCAGGTCGATCGCGGTCTTGCCGCCGATGCCGGCATCGACCTGCCCGACGAGTGTCGTCGGCACCGCCACCCACGAGACGCCGCGCAGGTACGTCGCGGCGGCGAAAGCGGCGAGGTCGGTCGTCGAGCCGCCGCCGAGCGCGACGACGGTGCCGTCCCGATCGAGCGTCAGCTCCGACCAGAGACGACCGGCGACCGAGAGTTGCTTGGCGGCCTCGCCCGCGGGGAGCTCGTGCGTCGAGATGAGCCGCGAACCGAGCGCCTTCGCCGCGGCCGCCCCGTGCAGGCCAAGCACGGTCTCGTCGGCGACCAGCGCCACCGGGCCGTCGCCGGGCACGAGGTCGCCGAGACGCTCGAGCGCAGCAGCCTCATGGTGCACACCGGCCGCGGCCAGCACGACACCGTCGGAGTCGCCGCTCGCCACGGTTGCGTCCGCCACCTCCTGGTACACGGGCTGCCGCTCCTCGTAGAGGCGGCGGAACGACGCCTCGTCCTGGGCGAGGGGCCGGTCGCCGCCGCGGACGCGCTGCCAGGCCGTCTCGACGTCGACGTCGATCAGCACGGTGAAGGCCGCGCCGGCCAGCGACGTGCGCACGGTGGGCGTCTTGACGGCACCGCCGCCGAGCGCCACCACCGCCGGGTCCTTCGCACCGAGCAGCTGGCGAACGAGTGCGGCCTCGGCGACCCGAAACTCGGTCTCGCCCCGCTTGGCGAAGAACTCCGAGAGCCGAAGCTGCACGCGGCCCTCGAGCTGAAGGTCGGCATCGACGACCGGACGGGCGAGGCGTGCGGCGACGTCCTCGGCCAACGTCGACTTGCCCGCGCCCATGAACCCGACCACCGCCAGATGCCGGCCGAGAGCGTTCAGGGCTCTCACCACTCGATGCGTTCGAGATACGCCGTGTGCGCCGCGACGAAGTCGGCGAGCGCGTCGCCGCCGAACTTGTCCCGCGCCGCCGCGGCGAGCTCGAAGGCCACGGCGGCCTCGGCGACGACAGCCAGTGCTTCGACGGCCGCGACATCCGACCGCTCGACGAGCGCCGAAGCCGGCTCGCCGGTGGCCAGGTCGACGGAGGCGAGGGGCTTCATCAGCGTGGGCAGCGGCTTCATCGCCGCGCGCACGACGATCTCCTCGCCGTTCGAGACGCCGGCCTCGATCCCGCCGGCACGGTTCGTGTCGCGCCGGCGATCGGGACGGATCTCGTCGTGAGCCTGTGAGCCGCGGAGACCAGCGAGCGCGAAGCCGTCGCCGATCTCGACGCCTTTCACCGCCTGGATCCCCATCAACGCGAACGCGAGCCGTGCGTCGAGGCGGTCCTCCTTGGTCGCGTACGAGCCGAGGCCGGGCGGCACTCCGTGGGCGCGCACCTCGACGAGGCCGCCGACCGTGTCGCGCTCGGCCCGGGCCTCGTCGACCGCAGCACGCAAGGCGTCCTCGTCGACGGGCCGGCCGGCGACCGAGATGCCGATCGTCTCGAGCAGTGCCTTGGCGACCGAGCCGGCGGCGACGTGAACGGCGGTATGCCGCGCCGACGCGCGCTCGAGCGCATCCCGGACGTCGTCGTGGCCGTACTTGAGCACTCCGGCCAGGTCGGCATGGCCAGGGCGCGGCAGCGTCACGGCCTTCGTCCCCTTCCCGGCCGGCTCTCCCTCCGGCGGCCACGGCGCCATCCCCCACGTCCAGTTCCTGTGATCCAGGTTCGCGACCACGAGCGCCAGCGGCGTGCCGAGCGTCCGGCCGTGACGGAGCCCGGCCAGCACCTCGACACGGTCCTGCTCGATCTGCTGTCGCGGCGAGCGACCGTACCCCGCCTGCCGCCGCCGCAGATCGTCATCGATCGCGTCGCGGTCGAGCACGAGGCCGGCGGGCAGCCCGGTGACGATCGCAACGAGCGCCGGGCCGTGCGACTCACCGGCCGTCTGCAGGCGAAGTGTCATCCGGGCAAGCTTAGGCCGCGGTGGCGGTCGTCCTCCAGATCCTGGCGAGCGGATTCGCGGCGGCTCTGGTCGGCAGTGACCGGGCTAGGGCCTGACGGCGGCGCGCATCACGTCGAGCGGCGGCTCGAGCCCCGTCCAGAGGCGGAAGCTCGCCGCCCCCTGACGCACGAGCGCCTCCCGGCCGTCCACGACGGTGCACCCGGCGGCGCGCGCAGCGGCGACGAGCGCCGTCTCGACCGGCCCGTAGGCGAGATCGACGACGGTCTGCCCCGCTTCGAGCGAGACCAGCACGTTGTCGCGAACCGGCGTCGCATTGACGATCAGGTCGCACCCGGTCGAGTCGGGCGGCCATAGGCCCGAGCGCGTGTACGTGACGGTCGCCACGGGCAATACGGGTGCCAGCGCGCGCGCCGCACCACCGCCACCGATCACGCAGGCTCGCGTCGCCGCGATGCCGTGCAGGATCTCCCGATCGGTGTTGTGACCGGTCACGCGACCGTCGTGGATCACGAGCGTGTTGATCGCCTCGCCGTCGCTCTCGTCACAGGCGGCGACGACCGCCTGCTTGTGGGGGATCGTCACGTTTGCGCCTGCAAAGCCCAGCGAGACGAGTCCTTGCACGGCTGCGACGACGTCTTCGACCTCGAACGCCTCGTAGCGCCAGTCGAGCCCGCGGGCCGCGAACGCCGCGTTCTGCATCCGCGGCGAGAGCGAGCCGGCCACCGGGTTTCCCAGTAGAGCGACTAGCACCCGTAGCCGTGCGCGCACTCGTACTGCGCGAACGCGGTGTCGCTCGCGGTAAAGAAGTGGTGCACCTTGTCGGGCTTGCGAACGAAGTAGAGGTAGTCGACCTTGGCGGGGTGCGCCGCGGCTCGGATGGACGCCAGCCCCGGGTTCGCGATCGGCGTCGGAGGCAAGCCCGGGATCCGGCGCGAGTTGTACGGGTTGTCGCTCTGCAACTGGGACTCGAGGATCGACTGCGTCGGCGCGATATGGAGGCCGTACCGGAGCGTCGCATCGATCCCGAGGGGCATGCGCGCGTGCAACCGGTTGTAGATCACCGCCGCGACGAGCGGCCGTTCCGACGGCGCGAGCGTCTCCTTCTCGACCATCGACGCGATCTTGAGCACGTCGTAAGGAGTCAGGTTCTTGCTCCTCGCATAGGCGAAGTTGACGCTGCTCCAGTTCTGACAGAACGCATCGAGCTGGTCGGCGACCAACTGGCGGGAGGGTGTCTTCGCCAGGAAGTCGTACGTCGCCGGAAACAGGAATCCCTCGAGATTCGACTGCCGGCGCGGCGTGAAGCACGGCAGCACGGCCGTACGCGAGGCGCGGAGATACGGACGGGACGCGAGCGCGACCGGAGCGTGCCGCTTCCGTTCGGCGATCTTCGCCACCGCGTGCACGCGATCGGCCATCTGGGCGCGGGTGAACCCTTCGGGAAAGACGACGCGAAATGGTTTCGGCGGCGACGGAGGAGGCGGAGCCGCTGCCTTCGTCTTGTGCACGTGCGGTAGGGCGACGGCAACCGCCGCTGCGGCGAGTGCGACACAGATGACGATCGCGCCGATCGCGAAGGCGCGGCGCCGACGCGCCTGCTCGGGCGACGGCCGCTGCCGCCGCGAGGTCACGGGCGGTGTGTCTGCCATTCGAGAAACCCGGAGAGGAGATGAGCCGCTGCGCGCGCGTCGTCGCCACCTGCGAGCACCGAGGTGAACCGCTCGTCGTAGACCTCGACCGGCACCGTGCTCGCCGCTCGCAACCGTTCGACGAACGCGTCCGTTTCGCGCGCCTGCTCGCCGCGCTCGCCGCGCAACGTGAGCGGCAGGCCGACGACGACGACGGCGGGCTGCTCCGCGCCGATCACGTCGAGAAGCCTGGCAAACCCGGCATCGGTGGTCGCACCTTCGACCGTCGTCAACGGCCGCGCCACCGTCCCGGTCGGGTCCGAGACCGCCACGCCGGTACGCGCAGAGCCGAAGTCGAGCGCCAGGACCTTCACAGCTCGATCGCGGCGACGAGCCGGTCGCGACCCAGGGCGAGTGCGTCGCGGAGGTTCTCGGCGTTCTTGCCGCCGGCCTCGGCGAGCGTCGGCCTGCCGCCGCCGCCTCCCCCGATGATCGGACCGAGCTCGCGGATCAGCGTCACCGCGTCGATCTGGGTGACCGACGTGTCGAGATTGATCACGAGCGCGATCTTGCCGTCGTCGGCCGACGCCAGCACGACGGCCTTCGCATCCTCCTGCCGGCGGAGACGATCCGACAGGTCGCGTAGCACCGCTCCGCGCGCGCCCTTCACCTCCGCGACGTAGACCGCTCCGCTGCGCTCCTGCCAGACGACAGCCGGGCCGGCCTCGGGCTCCTTCGGACGCTTCGCCTCGCGACGCACACGCTCGAGCTCGCCGCGCACCGCCTCGAGCTCCCGGGAGCGGCCCTGCAGGATCGTCCAGGCCTCGCCCGCGGTCACGGCCTCGATCCGGCGCGCGCCTAGGCCCACCGACTGTTCGCTCAGGATCAGGAACGGGCCGACCTCGGCCGTCGAACGCACATGCGTGCCGCCACAGAGCTCCCGCGAGAAGCCGTCGATCTCGACGACCCGCACCTCGTCGCCGTACTTCTCGCCGAAGAGCATCGTCGCGCCCAGGCGACGGGCCTCTTCGATCGGCGTCACGAACGTGCGGACCGGGAGCGCCTCGAACACCTTGTCGTTGACGATCCGCTCCACCTGCTCGCGCTGCTCGGGCGTGAGGGGCTCGCCGTGCGAGAAGTCGAAGCGGAGCTTGTCGGGCCGCACTGCAGAGCCCGCCTGCTTGACGTGGTCGCCGAGCACTTCGCGGAGCGCGGCGTGCAGCAGATGCGTCGCCGTGTGATTCGCCATTGTCGGGAAGCGGTTGCCCCAGCTGACGACGGCATCGACGCGCGTGCCTGGGTCGAGCTGCGGGTGCCCGTCGAGCGCGACCACGAGCACCTGGTCGTCACCGAACTTGAGCACCTCCACCACCTGCAGGCGCGCCTCTTCGCCGTCCACCTGGAGGTAGCCGGTGTCAGAGACCTGGCCCCCGCCCGCCGCATAGAACGGACTCTGCTCGAGCTTCACGAACTGCCGCGTACCGTCGACCGTCCCGCTTTCGATCACCGCGGTCAGGGTGGCCGTCTTTGCGTAGCCGACGAACTCCGACGCACCGCGTCCGGGCTCGACGAGCGGGGCGGCCGCCTGCTGGGTGGACGCCTCACCGCCGCCGCGCGAGATCTCGCGATGCTGCTCCATCAGCTCGCGGAAGCCGTCCATGTCGATCGCCTGGCCCCGCTCCTCGCCGAGCTCCTGCGCCAGCTCGATCGGGAAGCCGTACGTCGCGACGAGCGCGAAGGCGTCCTCGGCTGTGATCGCCTCCTTGCCGGCCAGCTCGTCGAAGACCTTCGTCCCGCGCGCGAGGGTCTCCGAGAACTTCTCCTCCTCGGCCCGCACGATCCGCTCGATGTCGGCGCGGTGCTCGCGGAGCAGCGGGTAGGCGTCGCCCATCTGCTCCACGACGACGCCGGGAAGCCGGTGGAGGCCGTCGAGACCGATCCGCCGCGCCTGGTAGATCGCCCGCCGTAGCAGGCGGCGGCAGATGTAGCCCTGGCCCTCGTTCGACGGCTCGATCCCCTCGGCGATCAAGAAGCTGACGGCGCGCGCATGGTCGGCGAGCACGCGGTGGGCGCGGCGTGAGATGTCGCTCTCCTCGTAGGCGACGCCCGATTCCGCCGCGACCCAGTCCATGATCAACCGGAACCCATCGGTGTCGAACACCGAGTCGACGCCCTGCAGCACGCAGGCAGTGCGCTCGAGCCCCAGACCCGTGTCGACGTTCTGGTTGGGGAGCGGCGTGAGCACATTGCCGGGCTGCAGGTCGTACTCCATGAACACGAGGTTGTAGATCTCCATGTACCGGTCGCAGTGGCCGGGCCCGCAGGTCGGATCGCCGCACGCGTAGCGCTCGCCTCGGTCATAGAAGATCTCCGAGCACTGGCCGCACGGGCCCGTCTCGCCGGCCTGCCAGAAGTTGTCCTTGCCGAGACGCACGATGCGCTCCGGCGGGATCCCGACGCGCTGCCAGGCGGCGATCGCGACGGAGTCCTCCTCGAGCTCGAGGACCGGATCGCCCTCGTGCACCGTAGCCCAGAGCCGACCGGCCTCGAGACCCATCACCTGCGTGACGAAGTCGCATGCGTAGTCGACCGCCTCGTCCTTGAAGTAGTCGCCGAACGAAAAGTTCCCGAGCATCTCGAAGAACGAGCAATGCCGTTCGGTGCGGCCCACCTCGTCGAGGTCGTTGTCCTTGCCGCCGGCGCGAAGACAAGGCTGCACGCTGACGACCCGGTTCGAGGGCGGTTCCCTGGTACGCAGGAAGTACGGCTTGAACTGCTGCATGCCGGCGATGATGAACAGGGTCGACTGGTCGTCCGGCGGCGGGATCAGCGAGTGGCCGGGGACGCGGAGATGCCCGCGCTCCTCGTAGAACTGCTGGAACGTCTCGCGCAGTTGATTGGTCGTCATCGCCACGGCCGACAGTGTAGGCCCGGCAGCGGCAGATCCTTTGTTCCGCGGTCAGCCGGCGCGGTCCTGATCGACGAGCTCGTCGATGTCGACGTCGGCGTCGATCTCGTCGCGAATCTTCTCGAGCGAACGGCGGATCAGCCGGGAGACATGCATCTGCGAGATGCCGACCTCACCCGCGATCTCGGACTGCGTCAGCCCCTCGAAGAAGCGAAGCCGCAGGATCAGCCGCTCGCGATCGTCCAGCACCTCGAAGCCGGGAGCGAGCAGCTCCCGGTCCTCGCTGATCGCGTACTCGGGGTCGACGTCGCCGAGCGACTCGAGTGGGTCGAGCTCCTCGCCGTCCTCGGTCGTCCCGCCCGACGAGAGCGAGACCGACGTGTAGGCACGCCGCGACTCGAGCGCCTCGAGCACGGCTTCCTCGTCGACACCGGCAGCGTGCGCGAGCTCGGCGATCGTCGGTGAGCGGCTGTTCTGCACGGTCAGCTCGTCGACGAGCTTCGAGAGCTGTGCGTTCAGCTCCTGCAGCCCTCGCGGCACCCGCACCGCCCAACCGCGATCGCGGAAATGACGCTTGATCTCGCCGATGATGTTCGGAGTCGCGTAGGTGGTCAGCTCGACGCCGCGATCGAGGTCGAAGCGATCGATCGCCTTGATCAGCCCGATCGAGCCGATCTGCACCAAGTCGTCGAACTGCTCGCCGCGGTAGCTGTACCGCCGGGCGAGTGACCGTACCAGCGACAGGTTCTGCTCGATCAGCTGCTCGCGGGCCTGCAGGTCGCCTTGCTCGTGGTAGCGACGGAGCAGCTCCTTGTCGTTCTCACCCAAGGGCGACCTGCTTCGTCAGCCGCACCGAGTCGCCGTCGACGAGGATGTCGTCGACCGTCGACTCGAGGACTCGCCGGATGTCGAGCTCGTCGCGCGCTCCACGATCGACGGCGTCGAGCACCTTCCGATCGAGCGGACCGACGACGATCTGGAGCGCGTCGTCGTGAATCGTCATGCGCACCGTCACGGCTGTGGGTGCGCCGCCGTCGCCGCCAGCGATCAGTGCCGATAGTGCGAGTTGCAGGTCCTCGAGGTTCTCGAGCGTCAGGTTGAGGCGCGTCGCGAGCCCGCCGAGCACCAGGTGCGCAACACTCTGGAAGGCCGGCTCCCGTGGCAGCGTGAGCGTGATCTCATCAGCCATCTGTGGTCGGCTTCAGCTCGTCTTCGAGGTCGCGCTCACGCCGCGCTGCGGCCGCCTTGCCCTCGTTGACCGCCTCGCGCCAGTTGCGATCAGTCCTCAACGACGACCACCCGTGCGAGACGCCGGCAGTGAAACCCGTCAACTTCTGCACCGGGCGTTTGACCGCGAAGCTCACGGTTCGCACAGCTTCGTCGGCAGCGACGACCGCATCGACGGCACTCGCGGTCGCGGTGTCCATTCTGTCGAGCTGCGTGTTCACTCGGTCGACGGTGCCTCCGACCTTGTTGATCACCGGCAGCGCTTCGCGTTCCGTCCCCTTGATCAGCGACGAGAGCCGGTCGAACGTCACCGCGAGACGCAAGAACGCCCAGCCGATGCCGACCCCGATCGCGACCAGGAAGAACGCCAGGGCGAGATGGGCGAGATCGCTGTAGCTGAATGCGAGCATCGCCACCACCCTAGATGGTTGATCGGAAATTGCCGTGGGTACGGGGAGGGTCTGCACCAAGCAGTGTGTTCGACTCGACCGGTGGCAAGGCCGGTCGGCCTTGGTGCCGGGCGAGGCGGGCGCAATACGCCGCGTGTAGGCCCCCAGCCGTGCTCGCGTTCGGTTGCCGATCAACCATCTACGTAACCCCGGCGGACGTGATCAAACCCGAGCCGACCACTACATCTCCGTCGTAGAGCACCGCGGCCTGCCCGACGGCGACCCCGTACGCCGGCTCGTCGAGGTCGAGCCGGAATCCGCGAGCCGTCGCCTCGGCGCTGGCCCCGACCGCCGGCGAGCGATACCGGAGCTTCGCATCGACGTGCCGGACCGGGACGTGGAGCCGCCCGCGAGCAGCGACGCGACGCCGAGCGAGCGCCTCCCGATCTCCGGCGACGACGGTGTTCGTGCGGGCGTCGGTGCGGAGTGCGTAGAGCGGCGCGCTCGCGGCGACCCCGAGCCCGCGGCGCTGGCCCGGCGTGAACCGCCAGAACCCATCGTGCGTCCCGATCTTGGTCCCGTTCTCGTCAACGATCGCGCCGGGCTTGCTCGCGAGACCCTGTCGGCCCAGAAACGCGCGGTAGTCGTCGCCGGCGAGGAAGCACGCCTCCTGGCTCTCGGCGCGCCCCGCGGCCGCGAGCCCGGCCGCCGCGGCCTCTGCGCGAGTGTCCGTCTTCAACTGCTCGCCGAGCGGGAACCAGATGCGATCGAGGAACCGCGGGTCGACGCGCCCGAGCATGTAGCTCTGATCCTTTCCCGGGTCTGCACCGCGCGCGAGCAGCAGCCGCCCTTCGTGTTCGACGATGCGGGCGTAGTGACCGGTTGCGAGCTTCGCTGCGCCGATCCGCTTCGCGAAGGCGAGCAGCTCGGCAAACCGAAAACCGCCGTTGCACGCGATGCACGGGTTCGGGGTCTCGCCGCGCGCGTAGCCGCGTACGAACGGCGTTACCACCGCTCGCCTGAATGCTTCCCGCAGGTCGAGCGTCACATGGGGGAGGCCCCGCGCGTGACACGCCTCGCGGGCGGCGATCACCGCCGAGGGCGAGCAGCACGCGCGCTCGGAGTCCGGGCCTTTGGGGTCGAGCCAGAGCCGAAGCGTCACGCCGACCGCCTCGGGGCCGGCCCTGAGCAACGCCACGGCGCTGTCGACGCCACCGCTCATCGCAACCGCGACCCGGCGTGTGTCGCGCGGGGCACTGACGGCCGGCGCGAGTGCATTCGCAAGCGCGTCGACCGGCAGCAACTCGCCGCCGACCGCTGCCGCCTCGAGCAGCGACAGGCCGCGGAGGTCCTGTGCGATTCCCGGCGCATCGGCGTCGACGATTCGGGTGCCGTTGACCCGAAGTCGCACCGCCGCCCAGTCGGGACCACGTGCCGAATCGCCGTACAGCTCGACCATCGGGATCAGGGTACTCGGTGCGGGAAAGCGTGAGGGGAGCCGAAGCTCCCCTCACTGTGCTCCGACGACGCCGATTTCGCTGCGCCCGTGTGAACCTGGACAAGCCAGGTGGGTGCCTTGCAGGACACCGGGCCAAACGAGAACCCGAGCCCTGACGCGGGCTCCCTTCCACATGGTGTTGGTTCTACATGGATGCGCAGCACACGAACGTCGTCGAGCACTCGTGCCGATAGTACTGGGAGAGCTAGGGCGCGCGCGCGTACGACCATTCGATCGTCTTCACGCCGCGCAGGCCGAGCCTGCGGGCCAGCGCATCGGTGAGATCGAACTGACGTCCTGTTTCGTAGGGACCACGGTCGACGACCTGGGTGAGGACGGTCGTCCCGTTGTACGTGACGAAGATGCGAGCGCCGCAGGGGAGCGTGGGATGCGCGACGCCGACGGTCCCGGCGCGCAGGACGCCGCCACACGCGCTGCGCCGTCCGAAGACCGCAGGCCCGCTCGAGCCGGCGAGGGCACGGTACGAGCCTTCCGGTTGCGGGTTCGTGTCGGTGTGGCTGCGGGTCCGTTCGGTGAAGGCGATCGCCCCGACGATGGCGAGGAGCGCGATCGCGGCGAGCGCGAGCTCGCGCAACGCGACGTTCGACCTCATGGCCGCGTCGACTGTCCGGGGAGGCGGCGCGGCCCGGCAGGCCTCGCCGGGACCTCGACGGTGCCGAGCTCCTCGTCGCGGCGTCGTGCGAAACGGCGCTTTGGCGGCGGCTCGCCGAGCGGGTCGAGGGTGTAGCGCGCGAGCGGGCCATCGTTCACGCGCCGCACGGGCGGTGAGACGACGGGCTTGGCCTCCACCGGCAGGTCGGGCAGGCGCACCGGCACCGGTTGCGGACCGGCGTCGGCAACGGGCTCCAGCACCGGCGCGGCCGTCGGCTCCGGCTCCGGCTCGGGCCGTGCCTCGGGGCCGGCGGCGGGCCACTCGCCGAGCACCTCCGCCCGTAGTGCCGCCGAGGCGATCCAGGTCGGTGCCTCGTCGCGGTGCGCCGCCGGATAGCCGACGTTGACCTGCTCGAGAGGCTGCGCGGGCGGCAGGTTGACCCGCGGCACGTAGTAGCGCGGCGGCAACCCGCTCCCGAAGTGGGGCTGGCTGCGCCACGCGGCCCATTCGAGTGCAGCGACGATCACCCAGCCGAGTGCCATCACGCCGACGATCACCGCGGTCCGCACTTCGGCGAGCGTCAGGCCGACCGCGAGTGCGACGAGGAACAGCACCTCGAACGCGAAGCGAGAACCGCGGCGATCGACCATCATCCGCTCCCTTCGCTAGGAGGGCTCCGCAACCTGCACGGCGACTACGTCGATTCCGAGCTCGGCAAGCTGCTCCGGCGTCACACCGGTCGGCGCGCCGGTCATGGGGTCGACCCCGGCCTGGTTCTTGGGGAACGCGATCGTGTCGCGGATGAACGTCTCGTCGAGCAGCGCCATGCAGAGACGGTCGATCCCGGAGGCGATGCCGCCGTGCGGCGGGGCGCCCATCGACAGCGCTTCGAGCAGGAAGCCGAACTTCGAAACTTGTTCGTCTGGCGTGATCCGCAGCAGATCGAAGACCTTTCGCTGCAGCTCCGGCTCGTGAATCCGAAACGAGCCGCCCGCAAGCTCGAGACCGTTGCCGACGAGGTCGTAGGCGATCGCCTTCGCCGCGCCCGGGTCGCTGTCGAGCAGGGCGAGCGACTCGTCGTTCGGGCGCGTGAACGGATGATGTTCCGCGTCCCACCGCTCGAGTTCTGCGTCCCATTTGAACATCGGGAAGTCCGTGATCCACACGAACCGCCACGCCGAATCGTCGACGAGGCCCAGTTCGCGCCCGAGGTGAAGCCGCAGGAAGCCGAGGATGCGGGCCACCTCGGCAGGCTCACCGGCGCCGAAGAGCAGCGTCGTTCCAGGACGGGCGAGTGTCGCCAGCAGGTCCTGCGACAGGAACTTCGCGATCGGCGAGCTCACCTCGCCGTCGGCGCGGAACACGATCGAGGCGAGGCCGCGTGCCCCCCACCCCTTGACCAGCTCCTCGAGCTTCGCGATCTCGCCACGCGACAGTTCGCGCTCGACCCGGAGGAAGCGCACGGCGGCCGCACTCGCGAAGACCCCGAACTCGGAGCCGCGGGTCAACTCCGTCGCCTCCTCGATCTCGAGGCCGAAGCGGAGATCGGGCTTGTCCGAGCCGTAGCGGCTGTTCGCCTCCTCCCACGGCATGCGCCGAAACGGCGTCTCGAGCTCGACGCCCCGGCATTCCCGCCAGATGCGAACGACGATCTGCTCGACCAGGCCGAACAGGAACTCGAGATCCGGGAAGGCTGTTTCGACGTCGAGTTGGGTCAGTTCCTGAAGCCGGTCGGCGCGCAGGTCTTCGTCTCGGAAGCAGCGGGCGATCTGGTAATAGCGCTCGAAGCCGGAGACGACGAGCAGCTGCTTGTAGATCTGCGGGCTCTGCGGCAAGGCGAAGAACCGGCCGGGCTGGAGTCTCGTCGGGACGAGGAAGTCGCGCGCGCCCTCCGGCGTGGGCTTGCCCATGATCGGCGTCTCGATGTCGACGAAACCGGCGGTCTCCATCTCCTGCCTGATGATCGAGACCGCCCGCGCACGCGTCCTGATGTTTCGCTGCAGCCGTTCGCGTCGCAGGTCGAGCCAGCGATAGCGGATGCGCAGCGTCTCGTCGACGCCGTCCTCCTCGAGCTGGAACGGCAGCGGCGTCGACGTGCTGATCACGTCGAGCTCGTCGACCTGTACCTCGATCTCACCGGTCGGCATCCGGGGATTCACCGTCTCGGTGCTGCGCCGGACGACCTCGCCTCGTGCACGGACGACGAACTCGTTTCGCAGCTCGTGCGCGGCGGCGGCGGCCGTGGCGGTGCGCTCCGGGTTGAGGACGAGCTGCACGAGCCCGCCTTCGTCTCTCAGGTCGACGAAGATCAGCCCGCCGTGGTCACGCCGGCGCGCCACCCAACCTGCGAGCGTGACCGTACGGCCGACGTCGTCGGAGGTCAGCTTGCTGCCGATTGCGTCGCGCCACGTCACTTCCCGCTGAGGGTATCGACCAGCTGTGCGAGAGCGACCGTCTCCGCGTCCCTGCCGCCACGGCGAATGGTCACGCCGTCGGCGCGGACGATCGCAACCGTCGGCGCGCCGGTCCGCCCGGCCTGCGTCATCTGGCCCTTGAACGACCTGCCGGCGTAGTCGAGATCGGTCGAGACACCACGGCGGCGCAGCTCGGCCGCGACGGGGAGAACCGCGATGCGATCCGCGACGTCGGTCACCACGATGAAGACGTCGAGCGGCTCCGGCGAGGCGGCGACTCCTTCGTTCTCGAGCGCGAGCAGCAGTCGCTCGAGGCCGGCGCCGAAGCCGATGCCGGCGGTCGGCGGCCCGCCGATCGCCTCGACGAGGCCGTCGTACCGTCCCCCGCCGCAGATCGTCGAGTTGGCGTTCTCGTCCGGCCCGATGAACTCGAACGTCGTCCGCGTGTAGTAGTCGAGGCCGCGCACGAGCGTCGGGTCGAGCGAATACGGCACGCCGTACGCGTCGAGCGCGCGCTGTACCTGGTCGAAGTGCAGACGACACTCCTCGCACAGCGACTCCCCGATCTTGGGGGCGCTCTCGAGCGCAGCGCGCACAGCCGGCGCCTTCACGTCGAACACCTGTAGGGGGCTCGTGGCTCGCTTGTGTCGAGCGTCCTCGTCGAGCACGGCGGCGTGGGCGTCGAGCCATGCATTCAGCTCGGCCACGTAGGCCGGGCGACAGTTCTGATCGCCGATCGAGTTGAGCCGGAGCTCCCACTTCGTGACACCGAGCCGCCGCAGAAGCTCGTGGTAGAGCTGGATGATCTCGGCGTCGATCGCCGGGTCGGCGCTGCCGATCGCCTCGACGGAGAGCTGGTAGTGCTCGCGGTAGCGCCCGCGCCCCGGTGCGCTGTAGCGATACATCGGCGCGATCGTGTACGCCTTGACGGGCTGCGGCTCGCGGTGCAGGCCATGCTCGACGTAGGCGCGTGCGATCGGTGCGGTTCCCTCGGGACGGAGCGTCAGCGAACGCTCGCTCCGATCCTTGAAGGTGTACATCTCCTTGTGCACGACGTCCGAGGCCTCCCCCGACGTGCGCGCGAAGAGTGCGGTGTCCTCGATGCCGGGCGTCTGGATCGGCCGCCAACCGTAGAGAGCAGTCACGTCCTGCATCACTCGAACGAGATGCCACCAGTTGTCCTCGCGCGGCAGCACGTCGTGCGTGCCGCGCGGAGCCTGAAAGCCGTTGCTCACGCCCTGAGCTCGTCGCGCAGCTCGCGCAGGAACGGATTGGTCTGCAACTCGCTGCCGAGCGTCGTCGCCGGACCGTGACCGGGATAGACGACCGTTTCGGGCGGGAATCTCTCGACCAGCGAGCGCACAGAGGCGACGAGCGTGTCCCAGTCGCCACCCTCGAGATCGACGCGACCGACCGAGCCTGCAAACAGCAGGTCACCCGAGAACAGCTCACCGCCGTGGAGGAACGCGATGTGACCCGCCGAGTGACCGGGCACGTCGACCACCTCGAACGTGATCCCGGCAACCGTCACCTGATCGCCGCCCGACACCGTATGGGCCGGGTCGTGCGGCGGCACACGCAAGCCGCCGCGGGTCTCACCGGCCCGCAGCGCATCCGCCTCGAGTGCCGGCGCCCACACGTCGCTCCCGGTCCCCTCGGCCAGCGCCGCCACTCCGCCGATGTGGTCGACGTCGGTGTGCGTGACGAGGATCCCTGCGGCGCGCGAGCCCATCCGCGCCAGCTCGAGCCGCAGCTCGGTCGGGTCGTCGCCGGGGTCGATCACCGCCGCTTCGGGCGCGCCGCGCTCCAGCCGCACCACGTAGCAATTGGAGTGGAATGGACCGAGCACGAACGGGTCGACGGCGAGCGGCATCGGCAAGCGTTTGAGTGTAGCCTGGCGCGGAAACGCCTTTTCGCTGCCAATGCAGACCTGGGACCTCCTTTCGGTACACGCGCCAGACGGAACTCGCGACCCGCTCGTGCTGCACTCGGACGACGGGGCCCGCGCGGTCTTGATCGTCCTCACGCCGGGTCAGGCGCTCGGCGAGCACCAGGTGAAAGAGAACGCGTGGCTGACCGTCCTCGACGGCAGCGTCGAGCTCACCGCGGGCGGCCAGACGATCACGGCCGGGCCCGGGCTGACGGCCCGATTCGAGCCCGACGAGCGCCACGCGATCCGCAGCGACGACGGCGCCCGGGTGCTTCTCCTGCTCGCGCCGTGGCCCGGTGTCGGCCACTACCGCGGGGCGCCTAGCTCGAGCTAGCTCTTCGGCGTGTTGGCGCGCTCGAGCCGTCGCAGGTACGTGCGGTACGCGGTCCGGTCGACGAAGTACGTGAGCGGCACGAATGCGGCCGCGTAGAAAAGACCCCACGCGAGGCGGATCCCGAGCGGTGCGCTCTTGAAGAGGAAGATGAACGCGAGCAGCATCAACGCGCCCATCACGCCTCCGCGGCGCAGCGCACGATCCCAGGAGGGCTTGGGCGGCTCCCGCAGGGTCTTGCCGCCACGCGACGTTTGACCGCGGGCGGGCTTCGCCTTCGTGCGCTGCTCGACCTTCGCTTCACGCTCGCTGCGGCGCTCCTCGGGATCGACCGGCAGCTCGTTGCCGTCGGCGTCGACGAGCACCAGGTCGTACTCGTGCCGGAAGGCCTTGGCCCGCCGGCGGCGCTGTTTCTTCGAGGGCACGGAACCAGGTTAGCGCCGGTAGGCGACCCGTCCGTCCTTGACGACCGTCTCGACGATGTCGCCCGCGAGGTGGTAGGCGAGGTAGCGCCAGTCGGGCGCGTCGAGCAGGACGAGGTTCGCATCGCAGCCCGGAGCGATCCGCCCGGCCCGGTCGGAGATGCCGAGCACGTGAGCAGCGTTCACCGTGACTGCCACGAGCGCCTCCGCCGGCGAGAGATGCAGCTGTGTGCACGCGAGCGAGCAAACGAACGGCAGGCTGGTCGTGAACGAGCTGCCGGGGTTGAAGTCGGTCGCAAGCGCAATCGCCGCGCCGGCGTCGACCAGCGCGCGGGCCGGTGGCATCGGCCGGTCGAGGAAGAGCGCGCTGGCAGGCAGCAGCACGCCGACGACGCCGCTGGCCGCGAGTGCCGCGACGCCGCCCTCCGTCGTGGCTTCGAGGTGGTCGACCGAGCGAGCGCCCAGCTCGACCGCAAGCGGGATCGCGCCCGACTCCGTGAACTGGTCGCCGTGCAGGCGCAACGCCAACCCGACGGCGCCGCAGGCTTCGAGGAAGCGCCGCGCCTGGGCCGCGTCGAACGCGCCCCGCTCGAGAAACACGTCCGCTGCGTCGGCGAGCGGTGCCGCCTCGGGCAGCACCTCGGAGAGGGCGAAGTCGAGGTACGCGTCGGCGTCGGCGAACTCGGGCGGTACCGCATGCGCCCCGAGCCAGGTCGGCGAGCCGCCTGCGGTGCGCACCGCGCGCAGCGAGTCGAGCTCGGTCGTCAGGTCGAGCCCGTAGCCGGACTTGCCCTCCCACGTCGTCGTGCCGTGCCGGAGCAGCCAGGCGGCGTGGCGCGCCACGCGTTCGTGGAGCCCGTCGGCGCCGAGGGCCCGCGTCGCGGCGACGGTCGAGAGAATGCCGCCGCCCGCGGCGTGGAGCTGCTCGTAGTTCGCGCCGGCCGCCCGCAGGGAGAATTCCTCGACCCGGTCGCCGCCCCAGGCCGGGTGGGTGTGACAGTCGACCAGACCCGGGACCGCGCACCGGCCCGAGCCGTCGAGCTCCTCGACCCCGGCGAGGTCGCCGACGGTCTCCGCGAGCTCGCGCATCGGCCCGACCGCCTCGATCCGCTTGCCGTCGCAGAGGACGAATGCGTCGTCCAGTACCTCGACGGCCGCAAGGTCATGGCCGCGGCGCGGCAGCGTCCCGGTCCCGGGAGGCGTGACGAGCTGGGCGAGCCCGCGGACGAGGAGCCGAGTCATGGCCGCTAGGAGGTCGCGTCGAACATGGGCGTGCTCAGGCCGTGCTCGCGCGCCGTCGACTCCGCCTCGCCGTAGCCGGCGTCGAGGTGCCGGACGACGCCCATGCCGGGGTCCGACGTCAACACGCGTTCGAGCCGCTCTGCCGCCGCCTCGGTGCCGTCGGCGACGACGACCATCCCGGCGTGGATCGAGTTGCCGATACCGACGCCGCCGCCGTGGTGGACGCTGACCCACGTTGCTCCGGCTGCGACGTTGACGAGCGCATTCAGGATCGGCCAGTCGGCGATCGCGTCGGAGCCGTCGAGCATCGCCTCGGTCTCGCGATACGGCGAGGCGACGGAGCCGCCGTCCAGATGATCACGCCCGATCACCACCGGCGCATTGACCGCCCCGCTTCGAACCAGTTCGTTGATGGCGAGCCCGGCGCGAGCCCTGTCGCCGAATCCGAGCCAGCAGATGCGGGCCGGGAGGCCCTGAAACGCGACCCGTTCCGGGGCCAGCTCGAGCCAGCGTTGGAGTAGCTCGTCGTCCGGGAAGAGCTTGCGCAGCGCTTCGTCGATCGCGCTGATGTCGGCCGGGTCCCCAGACAGCGCGGCCCAGCGAAACGGCCCGATCCCCCGGCAGAAGAGGGGCCGGATATAGGCCGGGACGAAGCCCGGGTACGCGAACGCATCGGTCACGCCAGCTTCGAGCGCCTCACCCCGCAGATTGTTGCCATAGTCGAAAACGTGGCTGCCTGCTCGGAGGTACTCGAGCAGGCCCCGGACGTGTGCCGCGATCGAGCTGCGAGCCCGTCGGAGGTACTCGTCCGGGTCGGACCTGCGGAGCACCGCGGCCTCGTCGACCGACAGGCCTTGCGGCACGTAGCCGGTCAGCGGGTCGTGCGCGGCGGTCTGGTCGGTGACGAGATCGAAGTGCTCGCCGCGCCGTGAGAGTTCGGGAACGACGTCGGCTGCGTTGCCGAGCAGACCGATCGAGCCGGCGCGGCCGGCCGCAGCGGCGGCGCGAACTCGGGCCAGGGCGTCGTCGAGCGACTCGGTCGCCTCGTCGAGGTAGCGGGTCTCGAGCCGCCGCTCGATCCGCGACGGATCGACCTCGATGCACAGGCACACCGCTCCGGCCATCGTCGCCGCCAGCGGCTGGGCTCCGCCCATGCCGCCGAGCCCCGCAGTAAGCACGGTACGGCCGGCAAGCGATGACCGCCCGAAGTGTTTCTGCGCCGCGGCCGCGAACGTCTGGTACGTGCCCTGGAGAATCCCCTGCGAGCCGATGTAGATCCACGACCCAGCGGTCATCTGGCCGAACATCGTCAGCCCTTCGGCTTCGAGCCGCCTGAACTCGTCCCACGTCGCCCACTTCGGCACGAGCAGCGAATTCGCGATCAGGACGCGCGGTGCGGAGGTCGTCGTGCGGAACACCGCCACGGGCTTGCCGGACTGGACCAGCAACGTCTCGTCGTCGGCGAGCGAGAGCAGCGCCTTGACGATCGCCTTGAGCGCCTCGTGCGACCGTGCCGCCCGTCCCGTCCCGCCGTAGACGACGAGGTCCTCGGGCCGCTCGGCGACCTCGCTGTCCAGGTTGTTCAACAGCATTCGCAGGGGGGCCTCGGTCGACCACGAGCGGGCGTTCAGCTCGCGCCCCCGCGGCGCCTTGATCGTGCGCAGGTCGCCGCAGAGCGACTCGACGGTCGCCTCGAGCGACCGCGCCACCGTCACCTATCACTCTCCGGCCGGCGCGCCGCCGCCTCGCGAGCCCGGACGCGGAACCGGTACATCGTCCAGCCCGAGGCGATCACGAAGAAGACGATCGCGACGAGCGCCGCCTTGGCGATCGAACCCCCGGTCAGCCACGCGACGATCAGGATCACGAGCGACATGCCGCCGTACACGAGCAGCGTGTCGCGGTATGGATTCTTCGGCGGCGGCACCTCGGGAATCCCGCCCCACTCCAATTTCTTGCTCATACCCGCTCCGGCACCGGCGAAGCCGGCACCTGCGCTCCCTGTTCGCCTCCGTCAAGCCTACGGCTCATGCGAGCTCCCCCACTTCACGCTCGACGGCGGCGAGGAGCGAGCCGTCCCTGATCGAACCGGCCACCGCCTCGATGTCGGGGCCGAGCGGCCGGTCGTCGCGCAGGCGCTCGGAGAGCGTGCGGACATGGTCGTGCGTCGCGCGCGCGCCATGACCCGGCTCGAGCGGTGCGAGGAACTCGACGGCCTGGGCCGCGGCGAGCAGCTCGATCGCCAGCGCGTGCTCGGCATTGGCCACGACCTGCCACGCCTTCAGTCCCGCTGCGTTGCCCATCGACACATGATCCTCCTGTCCCGCACTGGTCGGAATCGAGTCCACCGAGGCAGGGTGACAGAGCGACTTGTTCTCCGAGACGAGTGATGCGGATACGTACTGCGCAATCATGAACCCGGAGTTGAGCCCGCCGTCGGTGGTCAGGAACGCGGGCAGGCCGTCGCTCAGGTTGGGGTTGACGAGCCGCTCGACCCGGCGCTCCGAGATGCTCGCAAGCTCGGCGACCGCCATCGCGAGTGCGTCCAGGGCGAACGCAAGCGGCTGGCCGTGGAAGTTCCCGGCCGAGACGAGCATCCCCTCCTCGACCAGCACCAGCGGGTTGTCGGTCGCGGCGTTCAGCTCGGTGCCGACCGTGTACTCGACGTAGTCGAGGAGATCGCGCGAGGCTCCGTGCACCTGTGGCGCACAGCGCAGCGAGTAGGCGTCCTGCACCTTGTCGCACCAGCGGTGCGACTCGATGATCGCCGAGCCCTCGAGCAGGCGCAGCAGGTTGGCCGCGGACACTCCCTGCCCCCTGAGCGGCCGAAGCGCGTGGATCTGCGGCAGGAACGAGTTGCGCGAACCTTGCAGCGCCTCGAGCGAGAGCGCGCACGCACAATCGGCGGCACGGGCGAGCCGCTGGGCTCGCACGAGTGCGAGCGCTCCCTGCGCAGCCATGAACTGGGTGCCGTTGATCAGCGAAAGACCTTCCTTCGCGACCAGCTGAAGCGGCTCCAGCCCGGCTCGGCGCAGCGCGGCGTCTCCGGCCAGCAGCTCACCGTCGTGCCATGCGGAACCTTCGCCGACGAGCGGCAATGCCAGATGGGCGAGTGGGGCGAGGTCGCCCGACGCGCCAACCGACCCGCGTGCGGGCACTCGCGGGAGCACGCCACGATTCAGGCAGTCGAGCAGCAACTCGACCGTTTCGATGCGCGCCCCCGAGTTGCCCTTGGCGAGGGCGTTCGCGCGCAGCAACATGGCAGCGCGCACGACCTCGTCGGGGTAGGGATCGCCGACGCCGCAGGCGTGTGAGCGCAGGAGCCGCAGTTGCAGCTCCTCGGTCTGCTCCTCGGGGATCTGCTTCGAGACGAACCGCCCGAAGCCGGTGTTCACCCCATAGGTGTGCTCGCTCGACCCGTGTGCCGCCCGCTCGACGACCGCACGGGCCGCCCGCATCCGCGCGCGGGCACTGTCGGCGAGCGACGCGTCTCCTCGTCGCTCGACGGCGACCGCCCAGACGTCCGTGAGCGTCATGTCGTCGCCCGTCAGGGCAGTGGCAGTCACGCGTCCGAGTCTAGAGCGACGACGGCGATGCCCGACCATCGAGAAGCCGCAGCTCGAGTACGTGAGACGCGTCGAACTGGTCGATGTGGAGCGCCGCGCCTGCCGCGGCCGCGGCGGCGCCGGCCGGCAAGAGTCCGACCAGCTCCGAGCCGACGACCTCCGCACCTCTCGCTTCCGCCTCTGCCACCACACGGGCGACTATCTCGTGCAGCGCGGCGGCCTCCCAGTCCTCCACGTTCATCGACACCTGCACCAGGCCGGCGCTCGGCAGGGCAAGGCCGAGCGCCCGCACCCCGGGGAAGCCACCACCGGTCTCCCGCACGACGCCCGCGACCGCTCGCGCGACACCGACCTCG
>DASYPH010000279.1:0-13951 GCA_036006925.1 Gaiellaceae bacterium | reverse complement strand
AGCACGGACAGCACCTGCTGGCCGTCGAAGGCGATCTCGATCCGGGTGCGCTCAGGTTCGGCCATCGCTCACGAACTCTGCCAGAACTCCGCCGGTTGACTCCGGATGGACGAACGCGACCTCCAACCCGAAGAGCCCGCGACGCGGGGTCTCGTCGATCAGGCGTGTGCCGGCCCGCCGCAGCCGCTCGAGCTCGGCACCGACGTCGGTGACCTGAAACGCAATGTGGTGCAGGCCTGGGCCGCGCTTCGCCAGGAACCGCCCGACCGGCGTCTCGGTCCCCAGGGGAGCCAGGAGCTCGATCCGCCCGGTGCCGGCGCACAGGGAGACGGCGTCGACACCCTGCTCCTCGAGGCGGTCGCGATGCTCGACCTCTGCCTCGAGCAGCCGCGCATACGTCTCGACGGCGGCGTCGAGATCGGCGACCGCGATCCCGACGTGATGCGTCGCTAGGACCATTCGCGGTCCAGGATGGCGTAGACGAGCTCGCTCTGCCACTCGCCCTTGACCCATTCGTTCTCGACGAGCTCGGCCTCGCGGCGCATCCCGAGCTTCTCGAGCACACGGGCGGAGCCGGTGTTTCGCGCTTCGGTGCGGCCGATCACACGGTGGAGCGCGAGGTCGCCGAACGCCCAGTCGAGCAGTGACCTCGCGGCCTCGGTCGCGTAGCCGTTGCCGTGGTGCTGCGGATGGACGATGAAGCCGAGCTCCCCGCTTCGGTGCCTCTCGCTCGCCCACAACAGGTCGACGTCGCCGACGAGCTCGCCCGTCTCGCTCGTCTCGACCGCGGCACACAGCCACTCGCCGGGTGCGTGCACTGCGGCACCCGCGATCTTCACCTTCAGCAGGTCCACGACCTGCGCCCGGGTCCTCGGCTCGTTGTAGAGCCAGCGGGCGACGCCTTCGTCCGCATGGATCTCGCAGAGCACGTCGAGATCGCCGTCGCGGAACGGGCGAAGGACGAGCCTGTCGGTCCTGATCGGCCAGTCGGGCGCAAACACGCGGCTAACGCTACTCGCCGAGGATCCGAACGACGCCGACCGAGTCGGCGGAGCGTGAGTCGGGCTCGACCCCCTTGAACACCGCGACGAGCTCGTCGCGTGACAGCGTCTCGCGCTCGAGCAAGGCCGCTGCGATCCGGTCGAGAGCGGCGCGATGAGTGCTGAGCAGGCGCAGCGATTCGGCGTACGCATGGTCCGTGAGCTTGACCTGCTCATGGTCACGCACGCGCTTTGTCTCCTCCGAAAGGCCCAGATCGTCGGACCGCGCCGTCCTCGACGTGAGCGTCTCGCCCATTCCCCACTCGAACACCATCGAGCGGGCGATCTGAGTTGCTCGCTCGAGATCGGTTGCTGCGCCGTTCGTGACCCGCCCGAAGACGAGCTCCTCCGCGGCGCGCCCGGCCAGCGCCATCACCATCCAGTCGCGCAGCTCCTCCTTGGTCTCGAGGTAGCGCTCCTCTTCGGGCAGGTGCAGGACGTAGCCGAGCGCCGTTCCGCGCGCGATGATCGTCGCGCGCTGCGGCGCATTGCCGACGAGGTGCGAGACGAGGGCATGCCCGCCTTCGTGGTACGCGAGGATGCGCTTCTCCTTGTCGGTGACGACGCGCCGCTGCTGCAGGCCGGCCACGACGCGCTCGAGCGCGTAGTCGAAGTCGACCAGCTCGATCTTGGTCCTCCCGGCCCGGCCCGCGCCGATCGCTGCCTCGTTGCAGATGTTCGCGAGATCGGCGCCCGTCAGCCCGGCTGTCTGCCGCGCCACTCCGTCGAGCTCGACGGTCGCGCCGAGCGGCTTGCCGCGCGTGTGCACGGCGAGGATTGCGAGGCGGCCCTTGAGATCAGGCGGCTGGATCAGGATCTGACGGTCGAAGCGTCCGGGCCTGAGCAGCGCGGGGTCGAGATCCTGCAACCGGTTCGAGGCGCCCATCACGACTACCTGGTCGCGCGGGCCGAAGCCGTCGAGCTCGACCAGCAGCTGGTTGAGCGTCTGATCGTGCTCGCGGTTGATCGAGTTGGTGCTGCGCGAGCTGCCGACGGCATCGAGCTCGTCGATGAAGACGATCGACGGGGCGTTCTTGCGGGCCTCGTCGAACAGCGTGCGGATGCGAGCCGCGCCGAGCCCGGCGAACATCTCGACGAACGACGACGCGCTCTGGGCGAAGAACCGGGCGCCCGTCTCATGCGCAACCGCCTTCGCCGCCAGCGTCTTGCCGGTTCCGGGCGGCCCGTGGAAGAGGACACCCTTCGGCACGCGCGCGCCCAGCGCCTCGAACCGCTGCGGATCGCGCAGGAAGTCGACGATCTCCTGGAGTTCCTCCTTTGCCTCCTCGAGCCCGGCGACGTCGTCCCATGTCACCGACGATTCCGACCCGGGAGTGATCTCGGTCGGCTTGACGCGCGGCATCAGCTTCACGGTCTTCCAGAAGAGGTAGACGACCGCGCACATCAGGAAGAAGAACAGGATCGGCAGCCACGTCAGCGCGAAGTCGGACATGAACTGGCTGAAGCCTCCGGCGAGGATCATCGCGTCACTTGTCGGCAATCACGGCAACCCCCTCAAGCGAGGCCACCGCATCATCGAGGGATGTGAACCGTACACCGGCCGCTCGCCAAGCGGCCAGGCACGCGGCGGTGCGCGCCTCGTCGAGGCCACGCGACGCCGCCTCGACGAACACGACGGAGAGCCCGCGGGCGAGCAGCCCGCGGATCGCCGCGTCGTCACAGACGTCGGTCGCGACGCCGAACACGACGACCTCGTCGGGGGCGAGCAGCTCGAGCAGCCTGTCGGCGTTCGGGTTCGTGAACACGTCGAAGCTCTTCTTCAAGAGCAGAAACTCGCGACCGCCCAGCCACCTGTCGGGCACCTCGGTGAGCGCCAGGGGAACAGGATCGACCTGTGCGGTCTGGCCGACCTTTGCCGCGCCGCGCGTCCCCCGGAGGCAGTGCGGCGGGTAGGTCGACGAATAGTCGGGTTCGCTCGAGATCTCGAGGTCGGTCAGCTCGTGGTCGTCGGCGGAGGCGACATGCGGGACACCCGCCGCGCGTGCCGCAGCAACGAGCCCGGCCATCGCCGGCAACGCCGACTCTGCACCGGGCACGGCGAGCTTCCCGTCGGCGCTGACGAAATCGACCTGCGTGTCGACGTCCCAGAGGATCCGCTTCATGTCACGAGCTCCAGCCGCGAGCTCGGCCTCAGGTGCCGCCCCACCTTGGCCGACCGCCGTCCGTCGGTGACCACGATGTCGGCGGTGAAGTCGTTCGAGCCGCGGATCAGCGACGAGCCGACGCCGTAGGCGTCGACGGGCACGTCGTTCGCCTCGAACTCGCGGATCTTGTCGGCGGTGAAGCCGCCGGAGACGACGATCTTGACGTGAGCGAAGCCGGCCTGGTCGAGTGCGTCCCGCACGTTGTTGACGAGGCGCGGGTTGACGCCGGTCGGCCGGAAATCGCCCATCTCCTCCCACAGAGAGCGGTCGACGAGCGACTCCGACGTATCGAGCCGCACCCCCCAGAGCCGTGGTCCGAGCGCGTGCGCGACCTCGAGGGCGGTGCGCACCGAGTCGTTCTCGAAGTCGACCAGCACGGTGATGTTCATGTCGCCGGAGGCCCAGTCGGCGAAGTGCTGCGCAGCCGCCACGGTGTCGCCGCCGTACGCGGCGATCAGCGCGTGCGGCACGGTGCCGATACCGGTGCCGCCCCACCACGACGCCTGCTCGTCGGTGGTGACGCCGATCGGCGCCCCGATCACCTGGCCGGCTACGTAGGCGGCGTAGCCGTCGCCCGTCTGGACGCGGTGGTGGTCGTGCCTGGCCGGCATGAAGATGATCGGCTTGCCGTTTGCTGCCTCGAGCACACGGACGACGTTCGTCGTGATCAGCGTGCGTCGCGCCAGCGTCCCGAGGTAGACCGTCTCGAGGTGGGCGAACGTCGTGTAGTCCCCTTCGATCGTCAACACCGGCTCGTACGGATGGACCAGGTCGCCGTCGTACAGGGCGTTCACCGTCAGCCCCGACCAGTCGTCTGCGCACAGCTTGAGAATCGCGATCGCCTCGTCCATGCCACCGAGGTACGCGTGGTTCTTCTGGAAGATCTGCATGACGACGCGTGGCCGCCTGCCGTCGCGAAGCAGCGTCGAGCGTGTGTGGTTGAAGTACGCATCGGTGTAGTACCCGGCACGCATCTTCTCGACGGGCAGCTCGAAGATCGACGGGTCGAGCCGCTTACGCGTCGTGATCATCTTCGAGCTCCAGGCACGCGCGAAGCGCCGCATCGGCCACCTCGAGCTGCGCCGCGCTCGGTTCACGGGTGCCGAGTCTGTGCTGCAGCTCGTGGCCCGGCCTCGCGAGCGCACGCGAGAGCGGATGTGCCGGGTGCCGGCCCATCCAGCCGAAGATCTCCATCGAAGCGGCGACAGCGCCGAACGTCGCTGCCAGCTTCGCCGGCGCGCGCAGGTGCAACGGCGCGCGCTCCGCTGCGAGATTGCCGATCGTGCTCGTCAGGAGCATCGGGCCGATCAGGTGCGAGCCGCACCGTTCGTGCTCCTTCGGCCGCGCGTTCCCGTGCTCGTAGGTGCCGATCGAGATGTGCTCCGCACCGTGGTACGAGGCGAGCTCGCCGCCGCGAAGGGCGAGTGCCGCCGGCGCGAGCGAGAGCACGCTCGTCAGGACCTCGCGGACAGCCGGCCGGAGCGACGAACGGCGCAGCCGTTGCAGCACGACCGCGGCGCCGAGCATCGAGCCGAGGACGCGCGGTCGCTCCAGCGGCAGCTCGGCCTCGGGGAGCGCGCGCTTCAGCTGCGGAACCAGCAGAAAGGCCTCCGCGAGGCGCGCCGGCCCCCGCAGCAGCGGGCTCTGTACGCGCGAGGCGTGATGACTCTTGCGGCGGGCGACCACCTTGAGCTCGCCGTCCGCGGTCCGGATCGCGCACGCCCACGCGTTCGGTCCATGCACGAGAACGCCGTTGCCGAGCGCCATGCCGCCGAGACGAACGGTCTCCTTCACTGGGCGGAGCGTAGCCTGAGCGCGGCCTGCAGCCGAGCCGTGGCCGGCCCAGGCAACTCGCCGCCCAGTGACCGGCCGTCGAGCCGTCGCACCGGCATCACCTCCCGGATCGAGGAGGTGGTGAACGCCTCGTCCGCAGAGAGAAGCTCGTCGAGGGTGAACGTCCCCTGACGCACGTCGGCCTCCACGTCGAGCACAAACGAACGCGTCACGCCCGGAAGGACGCCCGGGCCGACCGCGGGTGTGTACAGGACCTCGCCGCGCCGCCACCAGATGTTGGCGGTCGCGCACTCCCGAACGAGCGCTCCCGTGACCAGCAGGACGTCGTCGGAGTCGACCGAGCGGCGCGCCGCGAAGGCCTCGGCGTAGCTCGTCGACTTGACGCCTTCGAGCAGCTGCGAGCTGCCAACCGCCACGGATGTGAGCGTCAAGCCGCGCGCTCGCAACTCGTCGAGGCCGGCAGGCAGGGCCGACGACGTGGCAACCAGGGTCTCGGCCGTCCGGTAGAGCCGCAACACATGATCCGGCGGCGGCGCCGTCAGCACGAGTCGGATCAACTCCTCCACCCCGGTCGGAGCCGGCAGGGCGAGCGCGGCCGACGAATGCGCGAGGCGCCCGAGATGCCGGTCGAGGAGGAACGGCCGCCCGGCGTAGACGCGGACCGTCTCGAACGCGGCGCCGCCGCGCAAGAGCGCCTCGTCGCCGGCGGAGAAGACCGGCTCTGCGGGATCGACGAGGCCGCGCCCGGCGACGGCCACTGCGAGCAGCGTCATGCCGGCACGAGTCCGCCGACGGCGGCGAGCAGCGGCCGGGCCTTGATCCACGACTCCTCGATCTCCGCCTCGGGATCCGAGTCCCAGACGATTCCGCCGCCGGCCCACAGGTGGATGCGGCCCTCGGCGACGGCGAAGGTTCGGATCGTCAGCGCCAGGTCGAAGTCGCCGTTCGCGTGGATCGTCCCGAGCGCCCCCATCGAGGCGCCGCGCCCGACCGGCTCGAGCGCCGCGATCACGTCGAGCGCCGCGACCTTCGGCGCGCCGGTGACCGACCCGCCCGGAAACAGTGCGGCGAGAATCTCTGCCAGGCCGGCGCCGGGTGCCAGGCGCCCCTCGACCAGCGAGACGAGATGCGTCACACCGGCGAGCTCCTGCTGCACCATCAGCTCGGGCCAGTGGACGGAGCCGTCGACGCACACGCGCGACAGGTCGTTGCGTTCGAGGTCGACGATCATCACGTGCTCGGCTGCGTCCTTGGCGTCGTCGATGTCCTCGCCCGCAGGCCGGGTGCCCTTGATCGGCATCGTCCGCAGGCGGTCGCCGCGACGCGAGAGGAAGAGCTCGGGCGAGGCGGAGACGATCGCCCACCCGGGAGCGACGAGCGGCCGCGGATGCAGCGGCCGGAGCGGCGCGAGCGCGGCCGCGAGCCCGGCGGGATCGCCCTCGAACGACGCCGAGAGGTGCTGGACGAGATTCACCTGGTAGACGTCCCCGCGTGCGATCGCCGCGCGCACCGCCTCGATCGCCGCCGCGTAGTCGTCGGGTGACCAGGATGGCTGCCACTCGCCAACCGTGAACCCACCTTGTGCCAAGTTGGCACTTGGTCTCGGAGTCGCGGCCAGGAGCGGCAGCGGGCACGGCTCCGGCGGCGGCGCTTGGGTCGCGCGGCGGAACGGCCGCGAGAGACCGAAGGCGAGGAAGACGTCGGCGCTGCCGCCGGCGGGCACCTCGTCGGCGAGCCACTGCTCGAGCCGCGCGAAGGCACCGTCGGCGTCGTACAGCTCGAGCAGCGGCCCCACCCTCGACCGCTACGCGCAGACGGATCGGGCCGCGTGCAGCAGCCAGCGGACGCCGAGCTCGAGGTCCTCCACCGGCACGCGCTCGTCGGCGGAGTGAATCAGGCGCGCCGACGTCTCGGCGGGCATCGCCCGCGACGGGAAGAAGCCGTACGCGACGGTCCCGAACGCCTGCCGCAGCCAGTGCGAGTCGGTGAAGCCCGCGACGCACATCGGCGCCGCGACCGCTCCCGGCTCCTCCTCCGCGACGAATTCCTGGACCGCACTCCAGAGCGGTCCGCCGATCGGCGAGCGTGTCCCGCCCTGGCGCTCGGTGTTGACCAGGTCGTAGTCGCCGTCGCCGAGCCAGGCGCGAATCGCCGCCTCGGCCTCGTCGAAGGACTGCCCCGGGAGCAGCCGGGTGTCGACCGTGATCTCGCAGAGCGCAGGAATCACGTTGCGTTTCTCGGAGGCGTGAGCCTTCGTCGGTGCGACCGTCATTGCGAGCAGCGGCTCGATCAACTCGGCAGCGCTCGGCGAGATGGCGCTCGCGGCCGCGAGCGCCTCGCCTGCAGACGGCACCTCGCCAAGGACGACCTGGAGGAAGCCTTCCACCTCGGGAATCAGCGTCGGCGTTGCCTGGAAGGCACCGAGCCGAGCGATCAACGGAGCTGCCTTGACGAGCGCGTTGTCGGCGATCGCGGGCATCGATCCATGGCCGCTTCGCCCGTGGACGCGGAGCACGAACGGCGAGCTCATCTTCTCGGCGGTCGAGCAGAGATAGATCGTCTTGCCGCCCAGCTCGAGGCGGTCGCCGGAGCCCTCGTTGACGGAGAAGTCGGCTCGCACCGCGTCGGGGTGCGCGTCGACGAGCCACTGGAGCCCGAACCCGGCGCCGACCTCCTCGTCAGCCGCGGCGATGAAGATCAGGTCGCCGGAGCCGCGCCAGCCTTCCCGCGCGAGCGTCGCCAACGTGACCGCGCTGGCAGCGACCTCTCCTTTCATGTCGAGCGCGCCGCGTCCCCACACCTCCCCGTCGACCAGTTCGCCACCGAACGGGTCGCGCTGCCACTCGCCCGCGGCCGCAAGCACGACGTCCGTGTGCGACAGGAGCGCGAGCGACGGGCCGTCACCCCGGCCGCGGATCCGCGCAACGAGGTTTGCGCGCTCGGGCGACTTCGCGTAGAGCTCGCACTCGACGCCGGCGGCCTCGAGGTACTCGCGCAGCACCTCGGCCGCGGCCGACTCGTTGCCGGGCGGGTTCGTGGTATCGACGCGGATCAGCCTCTGGAGAAGGTCTGCGACCTCGCCCTGCGCCACTACTTCCTCCGGGCCTGCACGAGGAGGTACCGGCGGGGCGCGCGGATCTGGCCCTCGTCGGTGCGGTAGCCCTCGTAGAACTCGACGAATGCCTGATGGAACTCCTCGCGGCGCGCGGCGTCGAAGGTCCGGATCAGCGCCAGCACGGGAGGCGCCGACTCGGAGAAGAGCTTCCACACCTCCTCGCCGGAGTCGGCCTCGAGCCAGAGCGTGCCGTCCTCGAACTCGATCTCGAACTCGTCGCCGAGCATGTCCTCGACGTGGTCCTCGCGACCCCATTCGTAGGCCTCGCGGCCGGCGATCGGCTCTTCGGTGAAGCGGCGGTACAGCTCGGCGAGCTTGGAGTTGGGCTTCCACGCGCTGAACCCGACGCGTCCGGCCGGGCGGGTCACACGGCCCAGCTCGGCGGCGACGTTGGCGTGGTCCGGCGCGAAGATCAGTCCGAAGTTCGAGAGCACGACGTCGAAGCTCGCGTCGTCGTACGGCAGGTACTCCGCGTCGCCCAGGTCGAACCGCACGGTGACGCCTTCCTCGCCGGCTCGGCGGCGCGCCTTCTCGAGCATCGGCTCGGCGATGTCGATCGCGGTCACCGTCGCCCCGGTGCGCGCCGCGCGGATCGCCACCTCGCCGGTCCCGGTCGCGACGTCGAGCACCTGCTCCTCGGCCCGCGGCGCCAGCAGGGTCGTCAGGTGATCCTGCACAGGCCCGAACCGAGCCGCGATCCGCTCGTAGCTACCGACGCTCCAGACTTCGCTCATCTCTCCGCCGCCACCGACGAGAGCATACTTCCGGTGTGGGCGACCTCTTCAGCGAGGCGGCGGGCAGGCGCCTGCAGGCGTCGGCGCCCCTCGCGCAGCGGCTCCGGCCCACGACCCTCGACGACTTCGTCGGCCAGGAGCACGTGGTCGGCCCCGGCCGTGCGCTGCGGCTTGCGATCGAACAGGATCGGGTGCCGTCACTGATCCTCTACGGGCCACCAGGCTCCGGCAAGACCACGCTCGCCCGGATCGTGGCGCACATCACCGGCGCCGAGTTCGAGGAGCTCTCGGCGGTCTCGGCCACGGTCGCGAACGTGCGCCAGGTGCTCGCACAGGCACGCGAACGGCTCGGCGGGAGCGGGCGTCGGACGATCCTGTTCCTCGACGAGATCCACCGCTTCAACAAGGCACAGCAGGACGCGTTGCTCCCCGGCGTCGAGGACGGCCTCCTGACGCTGATCGGCGCGACGACCGAGAACCCGTACTTCGAGGTCAACTCGGCGCTCCTCTCGCGCGCCCAGATCTACGAGCTCGAGGCGCACTCGCCGGAGACCCTGCTCGCGGTCGTCCGCCGCGGGGCGGCGGAGCTCGAGGTCGACGTGTCGCCCGAGGTCGAGGAGCTGATCGCGCAGCGTGCCGGCGGCGATGCACGGAACGCGCTCAACATCCTGGAGCTGACGGTCGAGACGGCGCGCGCCGCCGGCGAGCCGGTGAGCGCGGATCACGTCGAGGATGCGGCGAGGAAGCGGCCGCTCGCCTACGACAAGGGCGGCGACCGGCACTACGACTTCATCTCGGCCTGGATCAAGGCGACACGCGCGGGCGACGTGCAGGCGTCGGTCTACTACCTCGCCGCGATGCTCGAGGGCGGCGAGGACGCCCGCTTCATCGTGCGCAGGATGATCGTCCTGGCCTCGGAGGACATCGGCAACGCCGACCCGCAGGCACTGCTCGTCGCCGTCGCGGCAGCTCACGCGGTCGAGCACGTCGGTCTGCCGGAGGCGCGGCACAACCTCGCCCAGGCGACCGTCTACCTCGCGCGCGCTCCGAAGTCGAACGCGTCCTACATCGCGCTCGGACGCGCGATCAAGGACGTCCGCGAACGCGGGAATCTCCTGCCCCCGGCGGCCCTGCGCTCGGCGGCGTATGCGGGCGCCCGCGCACTCGGGCGCGGTGTGGGCTACGTCTATCCGCACGACGACCCGGCGGGCTTCGACGTCGACTGCCTCCCGGACGAGCTCCGGGGGACGGTCTACTACGAGCCGTCCGGCCACGGCGCCGAGCAACCGCTCGACTAGAGGATGCGCGCGCCGAGCGCGCTCGCGACGAGCTCGACCGCGAGCTTGCCCGTCTCGTTCTCGCGGTCGAGGATCGGGTTGACCTCGACGACATCGAGTGAGTCGAGCAGCCCCGACTCCGAGACGAGCTCGAGCGCCAGGTGTGCCTCGCGGTACGACAGCCCGCCGCGAACCGGCGTTCCGACACCCGGTGCGAACATCGGATCGACGGCGTCGAGGTCGAGGCTGACGTGGAGAAACGGCTCCCCCGCCAGGTAGGCGAGCGCCTCGCGCATGACTCGCTCCACACCGAGCGAGTCGATCTGGCTCATCGTGAAGACCCGCAGATCGAGGTCGCGAATCAGATCGCGCTCGCCCTGGTCGAGAGACCGGACGCCGACGAGCGCAGCCCGCGTGACAGACGGCACCGGATAGGCCGTGCTGGCGAACGCCGGGCCGCCGGCGCCGAGTGCGGCGGCAAGCGGCATGCCGTGCACGTTGCCGCTCGGCGAGGTTGCGGGCCGGTTCAGGTCGCCGTGGGCGTCGATCCAGAGCGTGGCGCCGGCACCGCGCGCCTGGGCCATGCCGCCGAGGGTTCCGATCGCTATCGAGTGATCGCCGCCGAGCACGAGCGGGATGTGCCCGCGGTCGGCTGCATCAGCGACCTTCGTCGCGATCTGTTCGCAGACGCGGAGGATCGGGGCGAGGTAGCGCGCGTCTGCAGCGCCTTCCTCGGTCGTCTCCGGAACCGGCGAGCCGACGTCGCCCCAGTCGTCGACCTCGAGCCCGAGCTCCCTCAGATGCGCGTTCAGCTCCGCGTAGCGGATCGCCGAGGGGCCCATGTCGACGCCGCGTCGGCCCTGCCCGAGGTCGAGACCCGCGCCGATCACCGCGACGGGCTTGCGCTGGGGCTCGCGGGGTACGACTGCGGTCACGGCGGCGAACGCTACTGCCAGCTCGCCTTGAAGCGGCGCTGCGCGTCGGAGGGGGCGTCGAGCGAGATGCCGAGCGTCGCAAGCTTCGTGCGCGCAATCGTGTCGTCGAGCTCGACGGGAAACGAGTGCAGTCCTGCGGGCAGCGACGCCGACGCAAGATGATGGGCCGACAAAGCCTGGACCGAGAACGAGAGATCCATGATCTCGATCGGATTGCCGTCGAGTCCGGCGATGTTGACGAGCGCGCCGTCGACGAGCACGTGAACTCGTCGTCCATCTGCCGCCACGTACGTGCGTACGCCGGTCCTCGCGTCGATGATCTGCTCCGCCGACGCCGCCAACGCGGGCACGTCGATCTCCCGGTCGTGGTGGCCGGCGTTCGCGAGCACGACGCCGTCCTTCAACAGGCCGAGCGCCTCGGCCGGCACGGCCTCGACCAGCCCCGACGCCGTGACGACGACATCCGCGTCGGGCAGGGCATCGGCGAGGGCGGCAACTCGGTGCCCGTCCATGTGCGCCGTGAGCGCCCGCACGGGGTCGATCTCGACGATGGTCACCCGACCGCCGAGTCCCGACGCAGCGTTGGCGACGCCCTTGCCGACCCAGCCGTAGCCGACGATGCAGAACTCACGTCCTGCAGCGAGGACGTTGGTGAGCGCGAGGATCGCCGTCAGAGTCGCCTGGCCCGTCCCGTACGGGTTGTCGAACATGTGCTTGCAGCGCGCATCGTTCGCCGCGATCGCCGGAAAGGGCAGGCGTCCTTCGGCTTCGAGTGCACGTAGCCTGCCGACGCCGGTCGTCGTCTCCTCGCTGACACCGACCAGCTGATCGTACGTCTCGGGTCGGTGCTGCGCGATGCGGCGGGTCAGCTCGAGCCCATCGTCGATCACGAGCTCGGGCGCGCTATCGGCAACCGCCAGCAGGTCGGCGGTGAATTCGTCGGCAGAGACGCCGTGGCGCGCAAACACGGAGACGCCGCGCTCGACCAGCGCGGCGCACACCGCGTCCTGGGTCGACAGCGGATTCGAACCGGCCGCGACCACTTCGGCGCCGGCCTCCCGCAGAGCGAGGACCAGACACGCGGTCTTGGCCTCGAGGTGCACCACGACGGCAACACGCCGCCCGCGCAGCGCATCGTCGGCGAGCCGCTCGGCGCCGAGCCGCTGCAGCACCGGCATGTGCTGCCACGCCCAGTCGATGCGCCGGTGCCCTTCCGGCGCCAGCTCGACATTTGCGATCCGCGACACGCGCGGAGGATACGTCGCCGCGGCCGAGCCCGGCCGGCGCCGGGCGATAGCATGCCGGGCGGGGCGAGGTAGCTCAGTTGGTAGAGCACACGGCTGAAAACCGTGGTGTCGCCGGTTCAAGTCCGGCCCTCGCCACTCACGACAACGACAGCGCCCGGGCAAAAAGAGACGTCCGGACCGGTGCTACCGCGTCGCGAACGTCCCTGTCCGCAGAGCTTACGACCGATCGTTCTTGCGGGCAAGGAGGCTGAGCCCAGGCCCCGACGAGAAGGTCGCGACGTGCGCGAAATTGCGTTGCTCGAGCTCGGCCTGGACGCGTTCGAGTGGCACCCAGATCGGCGTCGCGGCGCCGCGGCTGTACGAGATCGCTACGCGTCCGCCCGGCGCCGTGACCCGGGCGAGCTCGGCGAAGAACGGGATCATGTTGTTCATCGTCACCAGCTCGAACGCACCGTCGGGGTAGGGAAGGCGCGACGCATCGGCGACCTCGTAGCGCTGCGTCGGCGTCGTCGCGAGGCGTCGCGCCTCGCTGACCATCTCGGCCGACACATCAGCCCCGACGACGTCGGCTTCGGGCCAGCGGGCGGCGGCGAGCCTGGCGACGACCCCGCTGCCCGTTCCGAGGTCGAGGACAGTCCGTGGCGGCTGATCCACCTCGTCCAGCGCGGCGCGCATCGCTCCGAGGGAGACTTCGTGGACGCGCGTCGCGTCCCACTCGGGTGCGAGCCTGTCGAAGTTGGCGGTCAACGGCCTGCGGAAGAACATCCAGGCCGCGGGAACGCGCACGACGATCGTCGTCACGAGTCGCGCAAACCACTGTCCGGCGCTCACGGCTGCGCGATCCGGATCTCGTCGCCGGCCGACACGCGGGTCAGGCGCGCGGCGTCGCCGCGGCTGATCGCGAGCGTGATGAGGCCGTACGAATCCTCGAACAGGATCAGCTCGCCCGGCGGCGCGTCGGCGAATGTCTGCGCGACGACGGCGTAGTACCGGTCGAGCGTCAGCCTGATCTCGATGCGCTCGCCATCGCGAATGCCGAGCGCGTCGACGTGCTCACGACGCGCGTTGGTGGAGACGTTGCCGAAGCGATCGACGACGAGCACGGTCGCGGAGATCTGCGTTCGACCGACCTGCGGCTCCGGGACGTTGATTCGAATGAGCGTCTCCGGATCGAGCGCCGGGCCGAGCTCCTCGAGCGCCGTCCCGGTTGCGAGGTACGCAGCCGCCGGTGCGAACAGGTCTCGCGCGTGGAAGGTGTGGGACACCTCGGGCAGGCGAAATCGCTCCTCGGTCAGCTCGTGTGCAGCGGCAATCCCGAGGTCGTCGGCGGCGAGCATCAGGAGGCCGTTGTCGGGTCCGACGAAGGTGCGCCCGTCGCCGGTCTGGACCGCCACGGCGCGGCGATTCCCACCGACGTCCGGATCCACCACCGCGAGGTGCACGCCGACCGGCATGAACGGCGTCGTGCTGCGGAGCACCAGCGCTCCGGTGAGCACGGCCTGTGGCCCGATGCCGTGCGTGACGTCGATCACGCGGGTCTCGGGTGCGATCCGCGCGATCACCCCGTGACACGTGCCGACGAAGTCGTCCTCGAGCCCGAAATCGGTGAGGAACGTGATCACGCTCATCTCGCGGAGTCCATCA
>DASYPH010000278.1:0-15846 GCA_036006925.1 Gaiellaceae bacterium | reverse complement strand
GTACCGGTCTACCGGGGGCCGTTCGGCGCACCGCAAGCAGAGCGGCTTCTTTGGCGCGCAGGCTTCGGCCCGCGACAGGGCGAGGCCGAGGCACTGGCCAAGCACGGGCTCGACGGCGCAGTCCGTTCGCTGCTCGACCCCGGGCCCGAGAAGCTGGTCGGGCCTCGTCCGCATGACGACAAGGGCCGACCGCTCGCACCGGCCGACGCGTGGGGCCACGACCACTGCTGGTGGCTCGACCGGATGGTGCGGACGTCGCGCCCGCTCGTCGAGCGCATGACGCTCGTCTGGCACGACTGGTTCGCGACCTCGAACGACGGCGTCGGCAACCAGGCGCTGATGATCAAGCAGAACGACCTGTTCCGCTTCCATGCCGTCGGGTCGTTCCACCGGCTGCTGCTCGATGTCACGAAGGACCCGGCAATGCTGAAGTGGCTGAACGGCACCGAGAACGTCAAGGGCGCCCCGAACGAGAACTACGCCCGCGAGATGATGGAGCTGTTCACGCTCGGTGCCGACCGAGGCGCCTACAGCGAGCGCGACGTGCGCGAGCAGGCTCGCTCGCTGACCGGCTGGCAGAACAGCTGGAGCCGGGGGAAGGGCGATTACAACTTCCACTTCGAGGCGCGTGACCACGACGAAGGCATGAAGACGGTCTTCCACAAGGCGGGCCGCTTCGACTGGCAGGACGCGTGCCGGCTCTGCGTCTCGCACCCGGCACACCCATCGTTCTTCGTCAACAAGCTCTGGAGCTACTTCGTTCCGGTGTCCCCGAGCCGCTCGACCCTGAACGGGCTCGAAGCGCTCTACCGGCACGGCTATGAGGTTGCACCGGTCGTCAGCGCGATCCTCAAGCACCCGGTACTGATCGACGGTCCGCGGATGGTGAAGCCGCCGATCGTCCATCAGGCGGGACTGCTGCGCCGGATCGGCGCCGGAGTCACGACCACCGATTGGGCGTGGATCGGCAGGCTGGCGGGACAGCAGCTGTTCTATCCGCCGAACGTCGCCGGCTGGGACGACTCGCGCTGGCTCGATACGGCGACGTATCGCGGGCGCTGGATCGCCGTGCAGCGGCTGCTTCGCGACAACCACCTCGATCCGGCCAAGCCGCCCGCCGGGCTGCCGGCCGACGCGGCCGGGCTGCTCGCGCGAGCGCTCACCTTCTGGCGCAATCCGGCCCTCTCGTCGGGCACCCACGCGGCGCTGCTGCGATTCGTCCAAGCGTCGCTGCACGACGCCCGCGGGCAGAAGTGGAAGCAGACCCAATACCCGGTGCTGATCGAGAACGCGCTTCGCCATCTGATCGCCGTATCGCCGGACGTACAGACCTCATGAGCCGCATCTCCTGCGACGAGTGCTCGCGCGCCGACGTCCTTCGCGCCGCCGCGGGGAAAGGACTGCCGGCGATCGAGCCGGGCATGCCGACACCCGCCGGCACGGGGTTGACGCGCCGCTCGTTCGTCGCGCGCTCGGCCGGACTCGCACTGGCCGTGTACGGCGTGGGCAAGCTCCAGTGGTTCGAGGAGGGAATCGCCGCCGCCGCGACCGGACCTCAGAAGCCGATCCTCGTCACCGTCTTCCTACAGGGCGGCGCCGACGCGCTGTCACTGCTCTATCCCGACGGCGATCCGCTCTACCGGAAGTACCGGTCTGCGCTCGCAGTCAACGGTGGGAGCCCCTTTGCCGAAGACGCGCGGCTGCTCTGGAACCCTGCGTTGGCACCGATCGCGCAGCTTCACACCGAGGGAAAGGTGTCGGTGCTGCCGTCCGTCGGCTACGACCACCCCGACCAGTCGCACTTCACCTCGCGCCACTTCTGGGAGGTCGGCGCGACCGATCCGCGCCTGCCGACCGGCTGGCTGGGCCGCTACCTCGATCTCGCGGGCACGCCCGACAACCCGCTCCAAGGGCTCTCGATGACCGGTTCGCTCTCACCGGCGCTCGCGACCTCGAAGGTGCCGGTCGCTGCGATCGACGGACCCGACCAGTACGACTTCTGGGTGCCCGGCGTCTGGGGCGAGGTGCAGAACCGCATGCTCGACGCGATCGGCGGCCTCGGGCATGCGAAGCAGCGCGATCCGGCGCTCCGGGCCGCCGCCAACGTGACCGCACAGGCCGACAGGCTGCGCCGTCAACTCGCGCCGTTCGCGGGCACCAAGCCGGTCGCACCGGCCGTGCCGTACCCGACCGGCGGCGACGCGTTCCCGGCCCGCCTGCAGGGTCTCGCCGCCATGATCGCCGCCGGGCTGCCACTTCGGTGCGTCGCGCTGGAGGCGACCGGCGAGTACGACACCCACGCCGGTCAGGTCGCGGCGCTCGGTCCCGCGCTGACGACCACCGCCGCGTCGCTCTTCGCGTTCCAGCGCGACCTCGAGGCGCGAGGGGTCGCCGACCGCGTCCTCACCCTCGTCTGGTCGGAGTTCGGGCGGCGCGCGAAGGAGAACGGCTCCGGCGGGACCGACCACGGCGCTGCCGGCACCGGGTTCCTGATCGGCACGCGCGCGGCAGGGACGCAGGTGGGCGAGTTCCCAGGCCTCGCGTCGGGTCTCGACGCAGACGGGAACCTCAAGGCGACGTCGGACTTCCGCGGCGTCTATGCGTCGCTGCTCGAGCAGTGGCTCCGCTTCGACGCCGCCCGCGTGATCCCCGCAGCCCACAAGTTCGCCCGGCCGCAGCTGGTCAAATGAGGCTGGCGGCGCTCGTCGCGGCGCTGTTCTTCGCCGGTAACACGGTGTTGCTCGCGCGGGCTCCGTCTCCCTCGCGCGTGCAGGTGGTCGCTCGCGAGTTTTCGTACTCGCTCTCTCGTACGCGGCTGAGGCCGGGCTCGGCGGTGATCGAACTGGCGAACTTCGGCCAGGACGCGCACGACTTGCGCGTGCAGCGGATCGGCGCCCGGCACATCGCGGGCACGCCCGTCGTCGAGTCGGGGCAGCGTGCGGAGCTGACGGTGAGACTCGCTCCGGGGCGATACTCGTTCTGGTGCTCGGTCGCAGACCATCGAGCGCGCGGGATGCGCGCGACCCTGATCGTCCGGTAACGCTCGACGACGTCGGCGACCCGGCCGGCACCCCGGTCGTCTACCTGCACGGTGGCGGTGACTCGCGTCTCTCACGGCATCCGGACGACGCGATCGCAGCGGCGCTCGGCGTGCGGCTGCTGGCCGTCGACCGGTGCGGGCCGGCGGTGCGCCGCGGCTCGCTTCGGAGCTGGGCCGACGAGTTGCTGCCAGTGCTCGAGCCGGACCGGTTCGCGGTGATCGGCTGGTCGGCGGGCGGGCCACATGCACTGGCGCTGGCGGCGGTCGCGCCGGAGCGGGTGACGAGGGTCGCGCTCGTCGGCTCGATGCCGCCCGTCGCCGGCAACAAGCTCCTCGCGCGTGACGTGCAGCGTGCAATGCGTACGGCCCGGGTCGCTCCGCGCGTCGCCGCCCGCGCGCTCGAGGCGTGGGGCAAGCGGCCACCACCGCCGACCGGCGATCCCGCGACCGACGCTGCGTATGCCGCGGGGCGCAGGGAGTCGTTCCGGTACGGCGGCCTCTGGCTCGCCCGCGAACTCGCCTACCTCACACGCCCGTGGGGCTTCGAGCTCGAGGACGTGCGCGCGCCCGTCACGCTCTGGTGGGGCGAGGACGACACGGTCTGCGTCCCGTCGATCGGCCGCGACTACAAGCGGTCGCTTCCGAACGCGACGCTGCGCCTCGAGCCGGGCACGCACCAGATCCTCTTCAGCCGCTGGCGCGACATCCTTGCCGACGCAGCCAGCCCGGTGCCGCTGCCGACGCCCTGAGGTGACCAGGCCGGTCCGGTTTCACCGGGGTGGGCGCAGAGTCGCGAAGGCGTCCGTGACTTCGAGGCGTTGCGAGGCGAAGCGGAAGACCGCCGCAGGGCGGCCTCCCGACCGGCCCGACGGTCGCAGTCCTTCGATGCGCTCGAGGACGCCGCGACGAAGGAGCACGCGTTGCAGGTTCGTCGCGGCGACGTCGTGCCCGAGCGCCGCCACGTAGACCTGGCGGAGCTCCGAGATCGTGAACGTCGCCGGTGCGAGCGCGAAGCCGATGTTGGTGTACGACAGTTTCGCGCGGAGCCGAGCCTGGGCCGCCGAGACGATCGCCGCGTCGTCGCGACCGAGGCGAGGCAGACGGCCGATGCCGCTCCACCTCCCGTCGAGCTCCGTGTCCGACCGTGCGAGCCCGAGGTACGCGGTCACGAGGTCACCGTCGGCCCGCACGCGCGTCTCGAGCTGCTCGAGATGCGCCAACGCGCTCGTCTCGACGGCGCGCGCCAGCGCCACCTCCAGCGACTCGCCACGCGCGAGCGGGGCCGAGGGCAGCGCCCCTTCGGCCAGCAGCACCTCGAGCCGGCCGTCGCGCGCCCGTAGGACGACGCCGACGGTGGTATGCCAAGTAGAATCGGACACGGTTTTCGTCCCACAGTCTAAAACCTCGGAGAGTGCCGTGAAGAAACTGCCGATCGCCCTGCTGGTGTTCGCCCTCGCCGTTGCCGTAGCAGGCTGCGGTTCCTCGAAGAAGGCAAGCTCGACGGCGTCGACGACCACGGCCACCTCGGCGTTCAAGGTCGGCCTCGTCACCGACATCGGCGGTCTCAACGACCGAGGTTTCAACCACCTCGCCTATGTCGGCCTGCAAAAGGCCGCCACCGACTTCGGCATCTCGACACGGGTCGTGCAGTCGGCCTCGCCGGCCGAGTACATCCCCAATCTGAGCGCTCTCGCCCGCCAGGGCTACAACCTCGTGATCGGTGTCGGCTTCACCGAGATCGAGGCGTTGAAAGCCGTCGCGAAGTCGTTCCCGAACACGCATTTCGCGATCGTCGACGTCTCGAACGCCGACGAGGGGAGCGCCCCGAACGTCCAGGGCCTCCTCTTCAAGGAGCAGCAGGTCGGCTACCTCGCCGGGTATGCAGCGGCACTTGCAGCGATGGCGGACGGCAAGAACACGGTCTCGAGCGTCGGCGGCCAGAAGCAGCCTCCGGTCGACCGGTACATCGCGGGCTACCAGGCGGGCGCCAAGGCGGCCGTCCCGGGCATCAAGACGCTGAACAACTACTCACAGGACTTCAGCGTCGAGTCGAAGTGCAAGGAGATCGCGCTCAACCAGATCGCGGCCGGCTCCGACGTCGTCTTCCAGGTCGCCGGTGGCTGCGGCCTCGGCGCGCTCGACGCCGCGAAGACCAAGAGCGTGTGGGGGATCGGCGTCGACGCCGACCAGGGCTTCCTCGGCCCGCACATCCTCACCTCGGCGCTGAAGGGCGTCGATACGGCCGTCTACCTCTCGATCAAGGACGCGCACGCCGGGCACTTCAAGGGCGGTCAGGACTCCGTGTACGGGCTCGAGCAGAACGGTGTCGGACTTGGCAAGTTCTCCGCGAAGGCGCCGCCGGGTATCGCGCGGAAGGTCTCGCAGATCGAGCGGCAGATCATCGCTGGCAAGATCACGAACATCCCGACGACCGTGAAGTGACGATCGGTGAAAGGAGCGCGACGATGCCAGCCCTGACCGCGAAGCAGTTGAGCCTTCTCCGCGGACCGAACTTCGGCGTCGTCGCGACGGTCGACGATCGCGGCCGGCCGCAGACGAGCGTCGTCTGGGTCGACACCGACGGTGAGAACGTCATCTTCAACACGACGAACGCCCGCGCAAAGGGGCGGAACCTCCGCAGCAACCCGCAGGTCTCGATCAGCGTCTGGGACAACGAGGATCCCTACCGGTACTTCGAAGTCGAAGGGCCCGCGGAGCTCGACGAGAACGGCGCGGCCGAGCACATCCACTCGCTCGCGCAGCGCTACTACGGCAGGCAGTTCCACGCGCCCGTCGACCGTGTGATCGTCCGCATCTCCCCGCGTCGCATCTTCGACCACGGAACCGACGACTGAGCCCGCTCGTCGTCATCTCGACGTTCCTGGCGTCCGGCGTCGAGTGGGTCGAGGCGTTCACGATCGTGCTGGCCGTCGGGCTGTTCAGCGGCTGGCGGCCGGCGCTGCTGGGGACGGGATTGGCAGCCGGCGTGCTCGCGGTGATCGTGGTCGTCCTCGGCGCTGCGATCGATTCGTTCCCGGTTGCCGATGCGCAGGTGGTCGTCGGCGTGTTCCTCTTGTTGTTCGGCCTCCGGTGGCTACACAAGGCGATTCTCCGGCAGGCCGGGCTGAAGGCGCAGCACGACGAAGCCGAGGAGTTCGAGGCGACGCAGCGGGCGCTTTCCAGCCGTGAGCACTGGGTCGCGTTGACCACGGCGTTCAACGGGGTGCTGCTCGAGGGCGTCGAGGTGGTGCTGATCGTGATCGCGCTCGGCGGGGTGGGGCATCGTGTCGAGGCGGTCGTCGGCGCAGTCGCTGCCCTCGCCACGGTCGTCGTGCTCGGCGTCGTGCTCCGGGCGCCGTTGACGAAGGTCCCCGAGAACCTCATGAAGGCGACCGTCGGCGTGATGCTCACCTCGTTCGGCGTGTTCTTCGCAGGCGAGGGAATCGGCGTCGATTGGTGGCACGACGACGCCAGCCTGGTGCTGCTCGTTGCGATCTTCGGGACGCTCTTCGTCGTCTGCTCGCGCCTGCTCGTCCACCCGCCGCGCCGCGTACCGGTGCCGCGGCTCCTGCGCGCCGTCGCGGTCGAGATCTGGGGGCTGCTCGTCGGTGCGGGCTCGCTCGCGCTGGCGGCGGTCGCGTCGGTGCTCGCTGCGGCGCTGCTCGCCGCGCGGGTCGACGACGCCGCCGGCTGGGCGGCGGTCGTGCTCGTCGGGGGCGTAGTACTCGCGTTGGTCGTGACGGTCGCAGGCTCACGCCGGCCGATCGACTGACAGCGCGCGGATACGCTCCGGCAATGTTGTCGTGGCTGCGTTCTCGTCCGGGAGCGACCGTGCTAGTCGCGGTCGCCGCTGCCCTGTGGGGACTCGACGCGTGGATCCGCGCACCGCTGGCACAGTCGACGCCGGTCGCGACGATCGTGTTCGGCGAGCACGTGGTGCTCGTGCTGCTGACGCTGCCGTTCCTCGCAGCGGCACTCAGGTCGGTGATCCGTCTCGGCTGGCGCCACGTCCTCGCAGCCGTCGTGATCGGCGCCGGCTCGTCGGCGCTCGCGACGATCCTCTTCACGCAGGCATTCGTCGACGGCCACGACTACGTGACGCCAGTCGTCCTGCAGAAGATCCAGCCGATCATCGCGGTCGTCTGCGCGGGGCTGATCCTCGGCGAGCGGCCCCGGCGCAGCTTCGCGTACTTCTTCTTCCCGGCGCTCGTCGGCGTCTGGCTGATGGGCGTGCAGGACCCGATCCATCCGTCGATCCACGGTCTCAAGCCGACCCTCTACGCGCTCGGCGCCGCGGCGCTCTGGGCGCTCGGTACCGTCCTCGGACGCTACCTCGTGCGCGACATGCGCTTCGAGCATGTCGCGACGTTGCGCTTCGCTTTCGGGCTCGCCGGTAGTGCAGTGGCACTCCTCATCCTCGGCGCACCGGCCTTCTCGTCGCTCCACGACACGTTCTGGATCGGCGTGCTCGCCTTCGTCACCGGCTTCCTGGCGCTCGGCCTCTACTACTACGGTCTGCTGCGCACCCCCGCCGTCGCTGCGACGATCGCCGAGCTGGCCTTCCCGGTCAGCGCGACACTCGTTCTCTACTTCAAGTTCGGCCAGACCCCGACGAACCTGCAGTGGGTGGGACTGGCGTTGACGAGCCTTGTCGTCGCCCTGCTGCCGATGCGCCCGCGGGACTCGATCGACGTGCCGGTGCCCGCAGCCGCCCCGGCATGATCACGATCTGCGACGTCGGGCCGCGCGACGGCCTGCAGAACGAGCCGGAGACGCTCGCGCCTGCGGTGCGCGCGCAGCTCGTCTCGCGTCTCGCCGGCGCACGGCTGCCGCGGATCGAGGCGGTCTCGTTCGTCCGCGACGACCGCGTGCCGCAGATGGCCGGCGCGGAGGAGGTCGTGGCGCTTGCTCAGGGCCAGGGCTCCGAGCTCGCCGGCCTCGTGCTCAACGAGCGCGGCTACGAGCGATTCGCGGAGACGGGTCTCGCGCGGATCAACTGCACGCTCGCCGCGACCGAGGAGTTCAACCGGCGAAATGGCAACGCGTCGCTGGGCGAGGCCGTTGCGCGGGTGCAGTCGATCCTGGGGCGGGCCGACGTCCCCTCGACGGTGACCATCTCGTGCGCATGGGGCTGCCCGTTCGAGGGAGAGGTCGACCCCGGCGCCGTCGCCGACCTGTGCGAGCAGGTCCGTCAGGCCGACGAGCTCGTGCTCGCGGACACGATCGGCGTTGCCACGCCAACGCCGGTGCGACGACTCGTCGAGCGCGTCTCGATCCTCGGCAAGCCTGTCGGCGCACACCTGCACAACACGCGAAACACCGGCTATGCCTGTGCCTGGGCCGCGCTCGACGGCGGCGCGACGATTCTCGACGCGTCGGTTGGCGGGCTCGGAGGCTGTCCGTTCTCGCCGCGGGCGACCGGAAACGTCGCGACGGAGGATCTCGTCTGGCAGCTCGAGCGCGACGGCGTGCGGACCGGAATCGATCTTCAGGCGCTCGTAGGCGTCTCGAGCTGGCTCGCCGACCTCCTCGGCAGGCCGCTCGAGGGTCAGATCTACCGCGCCGCGAGCTGGCCGGCGTAGGCGGCGAGCGTTCGCTCGACGTCGGCGTCGGACGTCTGCCAGTTCGAGACCGAGATCCGGATCGCGGCGCGCCCCTCCCATGTCGTCCCGCTCATCCACGCCTCGCCGCTCCCCTGGACGCCGGCCAGGATCCGCTCAGTCTCGGCGTCGGTCGAGAAGCGCACGAGCACCTGGTTCAGCTCGACGTCGTTCACGACCTCCGCGCCGAGCTCGCGGAGCCCTTCGCCGAAGCGCCGTGCGTGACGGCAGGTGCGCTCGACGAGCTCCGCGATCCCGCTGCGGCCGAGCTCGCGGATCGCGGCGTAGACGGCAAAGCCGCGGGCGCGCCGGGAATGCTCGGGGTTCCAGTCGAGCTGGTCCCGCTTGTCGGCGTCGTAGACCAGGTACGCCGCGCGGGCGGAGAACGCGGCGCTGTGCGATTCGGGATGCGCCGTGAACGCGATGCCCGAGTCGTACGGAACGTTGAGCCATTTGTGGGCATCGGTGGCCCAGGAGTCCGCGCGGTCGGCGCCGTCGACGAGGTGTCGCAACGAGTCGGCCGCCGCCGCCCAGAGGCCGAAGGCTCCGTCGACGTGGACCCAGGCGTTCGCGGCCGCGTCGCGAGCGTCTGCGATCGGGTGGAACGGGTCGAACGCCCCGGTGCTCACCTCGCCCGCCTGCGCGCAGATGATCGTCGGTTCATCGGTGAGCCGCAGCCCGGTCGCCAGCATCCGTCCGTTGTCGTCGCTCGGAACGACGTCAGTGGGAGCGCCGAGCCCGAGCATTCGCAGCGCGCGATCGACCGTGCCGTGACGGTGCTCGCCCACCACCACGCGGATCCGCGGTGCACCCGTCAGTCCGTCACGCTCGACGTTCCAGCCCGCCTTCGCCAGCACGTGGTGCCGTGCCGCGGCGAGCCCGGTAAAGGTCGCCATCTGACCGCCCGTGACGAAGCCGAACGAGGCGTGGGCGGGGATGCCGAGCAACTCGATCAGCCACGCCCCGGCAATCTCCTCGACCACGGACGCCGCCGGGCCGCAGACGTAGAGGCCCGCATTCTGGTCCCATGCCGTCGCGAGCCAGTCGGCGGCGAGCGCGCCGGGCAGGGAGCCGCCGATCACGAACCCGAAGTAGCGACCGCTCGGTTCCGCGACCAGGCCCGGCTCGGCGGCGGCCGCGAGCTCGGTGATCACCGTTCGTGCGTCGGTCGGGCCGTCGGGCAGCGGTTTGGCGAACGCGGCGCGGAGCTCGTCAACGGTGGCGGGCGGGAAGACGGGCCGCTCCGGCAGCGAGTCGTAGAAATCCGCCGCGAGGCCCGCCGTCAGATCGAGCAGGTCGCGTAGCTCGGCCATCGCCGCAGCCTAGACTCGACGCATGGAGTCGCGCGAGTTTCGCGACGGTGAGCTGCCGCTGCTGCTCACCCTCGCGCAGGAGCTTCGAGCCAGCGCCCCTGGGGCGTTGTCGTGCGATTTCGGCCAGATCGCCTTCTGGTCGGCGAATCTCTGCCACGGCGAGCATCGCGTGCGCCTGTGGTACGACGGCGACCGTCTCGACGGCTGGGGGTGGGTCACGCGCGAGACCGAGCTCGAATGGCAGGTCCGGCCCGAGCGGCCCGAGCTGCTGGACGAGATCCTGGACTGGGCGCAGCCGAGCGAGGTGCTGGTGCGTGCCGATCACACCGATGCGATCGAGCGTCTGCGCGCCCATGGGCTGACGCACGACCCGGGAGGCGCCTGGATGCGTGTCAACGCGAGGACGCTGGAGCGCACCGAGGAGCCTGCTGCGCCCGCGGGCTACCACGTCCGAACGGTCGAGGAGCACGACTTCGGCTCGCGTGCGTCGGCACATCGGTCCGCGTTCAGTCCGTCGCGCTTTCGCGACGACGTCTACGCGTGCGTGCGCGCCGCCTGGCCGTACCGCCAGGATCTCGATTGCGTCGTCGAGGCGCCGGACGGCACGATCGCCGCGTATGCGCTGGCGTGGCTCGACGAGGCAAACGGCGTCGGCGAGCTCGAGCCGGTCGGGACCCATGCAGCGCACCAGCGGCGCGGCCTCGGTCGTGCGGTGAACCTGTTCGCGCTGCAGCGCCTTCGGGAAGAGGGGGCGACGCTGGCGCTCGTCGCCTGTCGCGGCGACGACGCGTATCCGATCCCGCGTCGGCTCTACGAGTCGGTCGGCTTCCGCGAGCAGCACCGAATGCTCCCGTTCCGGCGCGCGTGACACTCGAACCTCGTTCGAACGAGGTTCGAACGAGGTTCCCGAGCTTCGCGGCGCGTAGGCGGGGGCCTGTCGCGGCCACGACGCGTATCCGATCCCGCGTCGGCTCTACGAGTCGGTCGGCTTCCGCGAACAGCACCGAATGCTCCCCGTTCCGGCGCGCGTGACCCTCGAACCTCGTTCGAACGAGGTTCGAACGAGGTTCGAACGTGGTTCCCGAGCCTCGCCGGCCCGAGGGCGGCGGGTGGCCGCGATGATGGCGGCGTGTTCGACGCCGCCATCGATCTGCTATCGCAGCCGCCTGAGGCGTATCTGATCGTGTTCGGCCTGGCGCTCGGCGACGGGATCATGCCGGCGTTCCCGAGCGAGACCGGCCTGATCATCGCCGGCTTGCTCTCCGTTGTCGGCGAATTGCAGCTCGGCTGGGTGATCGCCGCGGGCGCGGCCGGCGCGTTCGCCGGGGACAGCCTCTCCTACGGCCTCGGCCGGTTCGTCGGCCGCCCTGCGCAGCAGCGCTTCCTCGACGGGCGCCGGTCTCGCGCCGCGCTCGAGTGGGCGAGAGTCCAGCTTCAGCTGCGAGGCGGGACGATGGTGATCGTAGGCCGCTACGTCCCGGGCGGTCGCACGGCGGTGACGTTCTCTGCCGGCATCACGCACTACTCGTATCGCAAGTTCCTCGTTTTCGACGCGATCGCGGCGATCACCTGGGCGATCTACGCCTCGCTGCTCGGGTACTTCGGCGGCCGCTTCTTCCACGACCACGCCTGGCTCGGCCTGCTGCTCGCCCTCGCCTTCGCGTTCGGCGTCGCCCTCGCGGTCGAGGGCGTGCGGCGGTGGCGCCGATGAATCGTCTGGCGAACGAGACGTCGCCGTATCTCCTGCAGCACGCTGCGAATCCCGTGGACTGGTATCCGTGGGGCGAGGAGGCGCTCGCGCGTGCCCGCGACGAGGACCGGCCGATCCTGCTCTCGATCGGCTACGCAGCCTGTCACTGGTGTCACGTGATGGAACGTGAGTCGTTCGAGGATCCGCTCACCGCGCGCGTGCTCAACGACAACTTCGTCAGCGTGAAGGTCGACCGTGAGGAGCGCCCCGATCTCGACGCCGTCTACATGGACGCCGTCGTCGCGCTGAGCGGCAGCGGCGGCTGGCCGATGACCGTCTTTCTGACCCCCGCCGGTGAGCCGTTCTTCGGCGGCACCTACTTCCCGCCCGAGCCGCGCCACGGCTTGCCGTCGTTCAAACAGGTGCTACTCGGAGTCGCCGAGGCCTGGCGCGACCAGCGCGAAGCGGTCGAGAGCTCGGGTCGCAACCTGACCGAGCACGTTCGCCTGTCGGCGCGCCTGGAACCGTCGAGCGAGCCTCTCGACGCGTCGCTCCTGGACGACGCGGTCGACAGCCTGCGGACGAGCTTCGACCGGCGCTTCGGCGGCTTCGGCCGGGCGCCGAAGTTCCCGCCTGCACCTGTGCTGGAGTTCCTGTTGCGTCGTGGCGAGCGGGAGATGACTCGCAGCACTCTCGACGGCATGGCGCTCGGCGGGATGCACGACCTCGTCGGCGGCGGCTTTCATCGCTACTCCGTCGACGAGCAGTGGCTCGTGCCGCACTTCGAGAAGATGCTGTACGACAACGCACTGCTCGGCTCCGTCTACCTTCGCGCCGCGCGCGTCTTCGCCGACGACCGCTACCGCAAGATCGCCGAGCGTACGATCGACTATGTGCTGCGCGAGCTCGCACTCGAAGGCGGTGGGTTCGCCTCGGCCCAGGACGCCGACACCGACGGCGTCGAAGGTCTGACCTTCACGTGGGCGCCTGGGGAAGGGGCGCCCGAGGAGCTACTGCAGCCGTTCGAGGACGGCCGCTTCGTGTTGAGAGGCGAGCTCGACGAGCCGACGCGCACTCGCCTCTTCGCGCTGCGTGAGCGCCGGCCCAAGCCGGCGCGCGACGACAAGGCAATTGCGTCGTGGAACGGGCTGATGCTGGCGACACTCGCGCAGGCCGGACGGATCGGGCCCGCCGTCGGGCTCGCGGAGTTCCTGCTCGGGCCGCTCTCCGACCACGGGCGGCTGCTCCGGACCTGGCGCGACGGAGTCGCGAAGGGCACGGGGTACCTCGAGGACTACGCCGATGTCGCGTACGGCCTGCACGAGTTGCACGTCGCCACCGGCGGAGCACGCTGGCTTCGCGAGTCGCGCCGGCTGGCGACACTCGGCGTGGAGCTGTTCGCCGACAACGAGACCGGCGGCTTCTTCCAGTCGCCTGCCGACGGCGAACAGCTGGTCGCCCGGAAGAAACCGCTCGACGACCACCCGTCGCCGAGCGGGAACGCGATGCTCGCGTACGTCCTCCTGCGCCTCGCCCGGATCTGGGGCGACGACGAGCTCGAGCGGCGAGCCGTGTCAAGCCTTCGGCTCGTCCGCGACGCGCTTCCGAAGGTCCCGACCGCGTTCGGGTGGCTGCTCGTCGCGCTCGACCAATTTCTCGCTCCGCACCGCGAGCTCGCGATCATCGGGTCACCCGAAGACGAGATCGCACGGAGGGCTGTCGACTACGCGCACCCGACGGACGTGATCGCGTTCGGGCCCGCAGAGGACGTTCCGCTTCTCGCCGGCCGCGTGGCCGTCGACGGGCTCCCGACGCTCTACGTCTGCCGGAACTTCGCGTGCGAGCTGCCCAGCACCGATCCCGGATCGGTGCACTAAGCTCAAGCGCGATGGCGCTGCTCGAGATTCGCGAGGTGACGCGGCGGTTCGGGGGGATCGTGGCGATCGACGACGTCTCGCTCGACGTCGACTCGGGGCAGATCGTCGGCTTGATCGGGCCAAACGGTGCGGGCAAGACCACGCTCTTCAACGTGATCACGAGGCTCTACAAGCCGGACACCGGCAACGTGCGCTTTGCGGGCAAGAGCCTGCTGCGAACGCCGCCACACCGAGTCGTGCGGCGCGGGATCGCGCGGACCTTCCAGAACGTGGAGCTGTTCCGCTCGATGACCGTGCTCGACAACGTGCTCGTCGGCGCGCATACCCGAACGCGTCCGTTTCGCAGCGGAGCCGTTCGCGGCCGCGCGCGCGAAGTCCTGGACTACGTCGGGATCGCCGACGTTGCCGAGCGCCCGGCGTCCGGGTTGCCGTTCGGAACCCTGAAGCGGGTGGAGTTGGCGCGCGCGCTCGTCGCCGAGCCGAAGCTGCTCCTGCTCGACGAACCGGCCGGCGGCCTGAACCACGAAGAGGTGTCGGAGCTCGGGGTGTTCATCCGGAAGCTCCGTGACGACTTCGACCTGACGGTGCTCCTCGTCGAGCACCACATGGGGCTCGTGATGAGCGTGGCCGAGCGGATCCACGTGCTCGACTTCGGGCGGAAGATCGCCGAGGGCTCGCCCGAGGAAGTCCAGCGCGACCCGGCCGTGATCGAGGCCTACCTCGGCGCCGAGCCGGCAGCCGCGTGAGTTGACGGCGCTCGACTGGGAGGGCTGCCTCAACGTCCGCGATCTGGGTGGGCTGCCGACCGAGGACGGCCGCCGCACACGCGCGGGAACCGTTGTGCGATCCGACAACATTCGCTCGCTGACCGATGCAGGATGGCGCTCGCTCGCAGCGCACGGCGTGGCGCGGATCGTCGACCTCCGGTGGCCCGAGGAGCTCGCCGAGGACGCCCCGCGCGACGTCGAGATCGAGGTCGTGCACGTCTCGGTGCTTGGCGACGCCTACGACCGCGAGTACGTCGCCGAGCTCGACGCCCACCTCGCTGCCGTCGACGACGTGGCAGATCACTACGCCTTCTCGTATGTCGACTTCCTCGAGCGCTACCGCGACCGCTTCGGTCGCGCGCTCGCCGCGATCGCGGATGCCGATGGCCCCGTGGTGGTGCATTGCATGGGCGGGAAGGACCGCACCGGACTGGTTGCGGCGCTGCTCCTGCGGCTGGCCGGCGTCGATCGAGCGACGATCGGCGCGGACTACGCGCTCTCGTCGACCAACCTCGCTCCGGCGACGGCTCGATGGGTCGAGTCGGCCGCGAACGACGACGAGCGGTCGAAGCGGGAGAAGCTCTCGCACACGCCGGCCGAGGGGATGGTCCGAACGCTGGCCGAGATCGAGACGCGCTACGGCGACGTGGCGTCGTACCTGCGCGCCGCCGGGCTCACCAACACCCAGATCGAGCGCTTGCGGGAGCGCCTTGTCGCTCCTTGAGCTCCGCGACGTCGAGGCGCGTTACGGCGAGGTCAGCGCACTACGCGGCGTCTCGCTGACCGTCGACGACGGAGATTTCGTCGCCATCCTCGGGGCGAACGGCGCCGGGAAGACGACGACGCTTCGTGCGATCTCCGGCACGGTCAAGACCACCGGCGACGTGGTGTTCGAGGGCGAGAAGCTCTTTCGGCGCACACCGGAGGCGATGGCGCGAAGGGGTGTCGCGCACGTGCCGGAGGGCCGGGGCACGTTCGCGACGCTGTCGGTGCTCGACAACCTGCGGCTCGGTGCCTGGGTGCAGCAGGGGCCGTCCCATCGGGACCTCGCGAACATCTACGAGTTCTTCCCGCGCCTGTACGAGCAGCGGGATCAGCAGGCAGGCACGCTCTCCGGCGGCGAGCAGCAGCTGCTCGCGCTGGCACGCGCCATGATGGCCAAGCCGCGGCTGCTGCTGCTCGACGAGCCGTCGCTCGGGCTCGCGCCGCGCGTCGTCCGCGAGATCTTCGACGTGCTCGCGCGCCTGAACGCGTCGGGGACGACGATCGTCGTCGTCGAACAGCATGCGAATCTCGCGCTCGCTGCTGCCGCGCATGCGTTCGTGCTCGAGGCGGGGCGTGTCGTCCTGGCCGGAGAGGCCGGCGCGCTGCGGGCCGACGAGTCCGTACGGCGAAGCTACCTCGGGTACTAGCCGGCCGTTCGATGGGGAGCTTCTGGCAGCACGTCGTCAGCGGGCTCGCCTCGGGCAGCGTCTACGGTTTGCTGGCGCTCGCGATCGTGCTGATCCATCGTGCGACGGGCGTACTCAACTTCGCCCAGGGCGAGCTGGCCACGCTCT
>DASYPH010000277.1:0-14739 GCA_036006925.1 Gaiellaceae bacterium | reverse complement strand
GAGTGCCACCGCCGCCACGAGCGCGAGCAGAACCTTGTGCATGTAGTTGCCTCCAACTCACGTGCAGGGAGCCTGCAGCTCATACGAGGCTGCGGGCTTGAGCGCCGGCATGGGTCGCCGGCCACGGACCAGTCGTGGTCAGATCGCTGCGGCGGTTCTCAGCTGCACTAGCGCCTCCTGATGCTCGTCGGGCCACCGGCCGCATGACGGTGGAGGGATTACCGCCTCCCTCAAGGCGGGGGCGTCGCAGCTTGCATGGGCGAACCTAACAGTGCTGCCGGCCGCTGACTAGGCGCGCGGGCTTTGCGATAGTTGACCGAAGGCACGACCACCGGGGGCAACGACGATGACCGACGTCCTTCGATCCTGAAACGACACACCGACGCGTCAAGCGACGCCTCGACTTCGTCAACGCCGTCACGACCGAAGGCGGAGCCCACTATGTGCGTCCCAACGCGCGAGTCGCAGTCTTCGACAGCGACGGCACCCTGTGGTGCGAGAAACCGATGCCGATCGAGCTCAGCTTCTCCTCACGCGGCTCTCCGAGATGGTCGGACGACGAGCACGGCGGCAACGTCTCCTACGCAGCCACGGCGGACGTGTTCGACGACGGTCCCGTGAAGCCGGTGAGAATCTGGAGCCGCGTCGGCCGGCGGCCCATCGTCGCCGGCGGGAACTCGAACGGCGACATTCCGATGCTCAGCTACGCCGGCGGCAACGATCGCCCCGCGCTGCGGTTGCTCGTCCTCCACGACGACGACGACGACGAGCGCGAGTTCGCGTACACCACCGAGGCGGAGACCTCGCTCGAACTGGCGGCCGATAAGAACTGGACGGTCGTCAGCATCAAGAACGACTGGTCGAGCGTCTTTGCAGCGGAAAGCGCCTGAACGACGAAGCCCCGTCTCCGGGGCTTCGAGGCGGAGGGGGAGGGATTTGAACCCTCGATCCGCCTAACGACGGATAACGGTTTTCGAGACCGCCGCATTCGACCGCTCTGCCACCCCTCCGATCGGGCGACAGGGTACAGGGGTCAGACCGGCGTCAATCGCTGATGCGCGCGATCAGATCTTCGCGCTTCAGCACCCGAACGCGATGCGACGAACGGGCGAGCCGCACGTCGAAACCCGCGTCCCGCGGGAAGAGCACCTTGTCGCCCGGCTCGATCGTGCCGACGTCGGGCCCGACGGCCGCGACGATGCCGGTACGGCACTGCACCGCCTCGTTCGCGGGCACGATCAGCCCGCTCGGCAGCTCGGACTCGTCGAGTGTCTCGACGACGATGTGATCGTCGAGCGGTTCGAGCGTCACGTCGGTCAGTGGATGCCCCTCGAGCACGCACTCCACGATACTCGCTCCGTGCGCATCGGCCGAACCGACGTTCAGGTGACGAACCCGGAAAAGCTGTTCTTTCCGGAGCCCGGACTGACCAAGCTCGACCTCGTCTCGTACTACGTCGACGTGGCGTCGCTCGCCCTCCCCCACATTCGGCGCCGGCCCTTCCACATGAAGCGGTTCACCGGTGGCGTGACGGGCGAGTTCTTCCACCAGAAGCGCGTCCCGAAGAATCATCCGGCGTACGTCGGCGAGGTCTTCGTGCAGTTCCCGAGCGACCATTCGACCGTCTTCGCCGTGCTCGACGACGCTGCCGGGCTCGCCTGGGTCGCGAACCTCGGCTGTATCGAGTTGCACACGTGGCACTCGCGCGTGCCCGAGATCGAGCAGCCGGACTATCTCCTGATCGATCTCGACCCGACGACCGAGGGCCAGTGGCCCTTCGTGCGCGAGATCGCCCTCGTCGTGCACGAGGTGATGGAAGGGCTCGGCCTGCGCTCCTACCCGAAGACGTCGGGAGCCACCGGCCTGCACATCCTGGCGCCGATCAAGCGCGACATTCTCTTCCCCGACGTGAGGCGGGCGGCGAAGGCACTCGCCGAGGAGGTCGAGCGTCGCATCGGCGACCAAGCGGTCGCGACGACGACCTGGCGGGTCGCCGATCGCGTCGGCGTGTTCGTCGACTTCGGCCAGAACGCACGGGACCGCACGATCGCATCCGCCTACTCCGTACGCCCGACCCCGGACGCGCGGGTCTCGGCGCCGCTCCGCTGGGACGAAGTCGCGACCGTCGAGCCGGAGGCGTTCACGATCGAGACGATGCGAGAGCGGATCGCAGCGGCCGGCGATCCGATGAACGGCATGTGGCGGAACCCGCCGTCATTGCGCCCGCGCTTCGAGGCGCTCGGCCTCGAGCCGACGGCCGCGGTGGACGTGGCCCCCCGTCCAGGCGGGTCATGACGCGGGCTACCGCTCGAACAGCTGCTCGACGCCGGCGGCGTTCGGGTCGCGCGGGGGGCGGAGCTCGCGCCAGGTGCAATCCGCTGGATCCTTGTCGTCGCGCCAGCGGATGAACTTCGTACCGTGGCGGAAGCGGTTCCCCTGCACCTTGTCGTAGCGCACCTCGACCACGAGCTCCGGCCGCACACGGCTCTCCTGCAGCTCGCCGGTCCCCCAGCGGTTCGGCTCCGAGACGCGCCCCTCCCATGACTCGTCGACGAGCGGGAGCACACGCCGCGCCACCTCCTCCCGCATCCGCGCGCCGACGGCGCACGAACCGACGTAGTCGACGTCCCCGTCGTCGCGGTAGAGCCCGAGCAGGAGCGTCGCGATCGCGTTCTGCTCGCCCTTCCAGCGGACGCCGAGCACGAAGCAGTCGGCGGTGCGGTGCTCCTTCACCTTGACGACCGCGTCGCGCGAGCCGGGCAGGTAGGCAGCGTCGAGCCGCTTGCCGATCACGCCGTCGAGGCCAAGTGCCTCGAATCGGTCGAGCCAGGCCCGTGCGGCTGCGAGATCGCGCGTCGCCGGCGAGATCCGGAACCCGGCGAGGGCTTCGACCCGTTGACGGCGCTCTGCGAGCGGCAGCTTCCACACCGGCTCGCCGTCCCAGAGCAGCACGTCGAAGACGACGTACTCGGCCGGGATCTCCGCCGACAGCCTCCGGATTCGCGACTCGGCCGGATGCAACCGGGTCTGCATCGCGTCGAAATCGAGAGCGCCGTCGCGAGCGATCACGATCTCGCCGTCGAGCGCCGAGCGCGCCGGCATGAGCTCGCCGAGCGGACGCAGCTCCGGGAAGTAGCGAAGCAGCGGCCGCTCGTTGCGTGACCAGAGCGCGAGCTCGTCGCCGACGTTCTCGAGCACCCCGCGGAAGCCGTCCCACTTCGGCTCGTACTGCCAGCCGTCGTCGTCCGGCAGTTCGCGGACGAGCTCGGCCTCCATGGGCGGGAAGGGAATGCTCGGTGCAGGCATCGCGCCAAGCGTAGGCGAAGCATTCATCTAGGCTTGGCGGATGAGACGGGTCGCGGTGACCGGCGTCGGTGCGGTGACACCGCTCGGACTCGACGTACCCAGCACCTGGGCGGCCGCCCGGGCGGGCGAGAGCGGGATCGACTGGATCTCCGCCTTCGACACCGACGGCCTGCCCGTACGGGTGGCCGGCGAGGTGAAAGGCTTCGACCCGACGCAGGTGGTGTCGCCGAAAGAGGCGCGCAAGCTGGAACGGAACGTGCTGCTCGGGGTCGGTGCGGGACGCGAGGCGCTCGCCGACGCCAAGCTGAATGGCTTCGATCCGTCGCGGGTCGGGATTGTCTTCGGGTCGGCGATCGGCGGCGTGCCCGGCATCCTCGAGCAGGCCGATACGTTGCGTGAGCGCGGCCCGAGCCGCGTTTCGCCGAACTTCCTGCCGAACGTGCTCGTCGACTCGGTGTCGGGCCAGCTCGCGATCTCGCTCGGGATCACCGGCCCGAACTACGCCGTCGTCTCGGCCTGCGCGACGGGGTCACACGCGGTCGGCGAGGCGGCCGAGATGATCAAACGCGGCTGGGCCGACGCGGTGCTGGCAGGAGGCACGGAGTCCTGCATGATCCCGCTGATCCTGGCCGGCTTCACCGCGATGCGCGGGCTCGCTGCCGAAGACGAGTATCCGCCGCGTGCGTCGCGGCCCTTCGACGCGACGAGGGCCGGCTTCGTGATGTCGGAGGGTGCGGGCGCGCTCCTACTCGAGGACTGGGAGCACGCCGAGCGCCGCGGCGCCGAGATCTATGCCGAGGTGCTCGGCTACGGCGCCTCGAACGACGCCCACCACATGGCGCAGCCCGAGCCCGAGGCGACGGGAGTCGCGGCGATGATGCGCGGCGCGCTCGAGCGCGCGGGCGTCGAGCCGACGCGAGTCGGCTACATCAACGCGCACGGAACCTCGACGCCGCTCGGCGACGCGGCCGAGACGCGTGCGATCAAGGACGTGTTCGGCGACCACGCGTACGCGCTCGCGGTCTCGTCGACCAAGTCGATGATGGGGCACACCTTCGGCGCGGCGGGGGCGATCGAGGCGATCATGTGCGCGCTTGCGTTGCACGACGAGGTGTTGCCGCCGACGATCAACTACCGCGAGCCGGACCCCGAGTGCGATCTCGACTACGTGCCGAACGAGGCGCGCCGCGCCCGGGTCGACGTCGCGCTCTCGAATGCCATGGGGCTCGGCGGCCACAACGGCTGCGTCCTGCTAGGCCGCGCCGAGTAGTGCCTCCGGCAGCTCGCTGATCGACGCGAGCACGACGTCGGCGTCCGCAACGGCCTCGTCGCCAGGCGGATAGTGCAAGTTCGGGATTGCGTACACGTACATGCCGGCCGCTTTCGCCGAGCGGATGCCGTTGTGCGAATCCTCGACGGCGGCACACACCGACGGGTCGACACCAAGCCTGAACGCAGCCTCGAGGTAGACGTCCGGGGCGGGTTTGCCGCGCGCGACCTGCTCGGACGACACCGTTTCGCGCACGATGCCCGCGAGGCCTGCTGCGGCGAGCACCACGTCGATCAGCTCGACGTTGGACGACGAGGCGATCGCGATCGGCCAGTGCTTCGCGACCTGTCTCACGGCGGCGATCGCACCATCGATCAGCGGCGGCGCGCTCCCGTACCGGCCCAGCATGCGCTCGACGACGTCGGCGTTGATCTGCTCGGGCGTCCCGGGCACGCCCAGCTCGCGGGCCATGTAGGCCGACCACTCGGGCGAGCTCATGCCCATCATCGCGCGGGTCGCATCCGCGCCGTAGCTCCCCCCGCGCTCGTGCACGTACTGGGCGCGCACGTCGTCCCACACCTGCTCGGAGTCGACGATCACGCCGTCGAGATCGAAGACGACCGCCTCGGTCAAACCTTGCTGTAGCCCCTGTGCACGTAGACGAGCGAGGTCGGCTCGTGTGCTTCCTCAACGGTCTGCAGTTCCCCGACGAAGAGCGTGTGGTCTCCGGTCGAGATCTCATCGACGGTCCGGGCGGTCAGCCAGCCGACCGCACCCACCAGGAGGCGCGGGTCGTCGTCCCGCACGTCGATGCCGTTCCAGAGCGCGATCGGCGGCACGCTGCGCGCGAAGTGCTGCGCAATGTGCTCCTGCTCGCCCGAGAGCATCGAGGCCGCCCACTCGCCCGCGTCGCGCAGCAACTCGTGCAGCGACGCGTCGAGCGCGACCGAGATCCCGACGAGCCGCGGCTCGAGCGAGAGCGAGACCAGCGACGAGACGGTCAGGCCGGACCGGCGCCCATCGACCTCCGCCACGACGACGGAGACGCCCGCCGGCCAGCGACGAAAGAGCGCACGCTGCTCTGCTCCGACCTCTGCCACACGGGCGAGCCTAGAGGAAGATGGTTGGCCGGCAATTCAGCGCGAATTACCGACCAACCATCTCGCTCAGTTCGCGCGGCACTGACGATCGCCGAGCTGCGCGATCAGCGCGTTCTTCTCGAGGTCGAGCGCCTTGTCGTACGCGCCGGGCGGGGTGCCCTCCCACATCACGTCGGGTGTGACGCCGGGGCCTTCGACGGTCGCGCGGTAGCGCGTCCCCTTGCCCGCCGGATGAGAGCCGTGCGGATTGAACGAGTAACAGAACGCTCCTGTGCGCGTGTGCGTCAAGAAGCTGTTCTCACGCTTCCAGCCGGCGCCGTACGCCGAGTCGAACGTGTCGACGAACACGTTGCGTCCGAAGGTGTCGAGTGGCACGCCCGACGACGTCGATCGGAAGCCGTAGACGGGGTCGTCGGCGTACCTGAAGGTGCCGAAGAGGTGGTCCCACTGATGCCAGGCCCAGTCCGTGTCGATCTGGAGCGCCGGCAGCTCGCCCGTCCAGTGTGAGAGACGCAGTTCCCACGCGCTCTGCATGCCTGTCGGAGCGAGCCCGTAGTTCGGCAGCATCCGCTGCCATGCCTGCAGCGCCCAGTACGAGCCGTCGGGCGCCGTGCACGCCGTCACCTGCCACGCGAGCGCGGGTCCGGTGTAGGCCTTGCACGCGTTGTGGAATGTCTTCCAGTAGTCGCGCTTGTACTTGCCCCAGCCGCCTGCGTAGTCGATCTGGAACGACACCTGCGGTCGTGCCCGGGTCGGCGCGATCGCGTTGAGTGCGCCCCAGGCGAGCACGTGCCGGCGCTTGCCGGCCGCGGTGTAGGTGATCAGCGCCTCACCCTGCTTGTTGACCGACAGCGTGGCGCCGTGAGCGTTCCGGTCGATCAGGTCGGATGCGTTCGCTGTCGAGGCAAGCGCCGACGCGGCAACCGCGATGGTGAGGACGAGCAGACCGTGCCGCAACGAGTAATTCCTCTCCCGAGAACGATGGCTTGCGCTTCGGATCGGCACTGTGGAGACGGTTCCTCACCCCTGAGATGAGGGACGTGCTTTAGGTTCCGACGCCTGTGACCAGGCGCGAGAGAATCGAGCTCGCGGCGACCGCTGTGGTGGTCGGCCTTGCTGCCCTCTGCCATTTCGCGTCGCTCACACCCGTGCTCACATTCTTCGTCGCGGCAGGCGCGCTCGCCCTGCTCGCCCACGCGGTCGGGACGGCCACCGAGCAGCTCGGCGCCCGGCTCGGCTCTGGCGGCGCGAGCGTCGTGCAATCCGCGCTCGGCAACCTCCCCGAGCTCTTCATCGCGCTCTTCGCGCTCGGCGACGGGCTCGTGAACGTCGTCCAGGCGGCGCTCGTCGGGTCGATCCTCGCGAACAGCGTGCTGGTGCTCGGGATCGCCTTCACTGTCGGCGGGATTCGCAACGGGCCTCAGCTGTTCGACTCGAGTCGGGCACGGATGATTTCGACGCTGACGATGCTCGCAGCGGCGACGATGGCGATTCCCTCCCTCGCCCACGCGTTCCACTCACCGGCCGCGGCACATGGTGCGACCCTCTCGCTCGTCTGCGCCGGGGTGCTGCTGGTGCTGTTCGTGCTGACGCTGCCGTGGTTTCTGCGCAGCCCGCCCGGCGAGGAGCACGCCCCGGCTCGCTGGTCGGTGCGCACGACCACCGTCACCCTGGCGATCGCAGGCGTGGCGGCCGCGTTCACCGCCGACTGGTTCGTGACGGCGTTGACACCCGCGATCCACACCCTCCACATGAGCGAAGAGTTCGCCGGGCTGGTGATTGTCGCGATCGCCGGCAACGCGGTCGAGAACGTCGTCGGGGTGCAGCTCGCGGCGCGCAACCGCCCGGACTTCGCGATCGCGGTGATCCTCAATTCGTCGTTGCAAGTGGCGCTCGCGCTGACCCCGGCGCTGGTGTTCCTCTCCCTGCTTTTCACGACGCACCTGACGCTCGTCTTCCCCACTCTGCTCGCGTTCGTGCTGCTGCTCGCCGGCATCCTCGGCGGACTCGTCGTCAACGACGGTCAATCGACCTGGGAGGAGGGAGCCGTATTGGTCGGCTTCTACGTCGTGATCGCGGCCAGCTTCTGGTGGGGCACCTAGGAGGCTCTCGCGACGGTCGCACCCGTCAACGCGACGAGATCCTCCGGCGTCAGCTCGATCTGCAACCCGCGGCGGCCGGCGCTCACCAGAATCGTCGGCCACTCGAGCGCCGACTCGTCCACCACCGTCGGGAGCTTGCGACGCTGCCCGAGCGGGCTGATGCCGCCGATCACGTACCCGGTCACCCGCTCTGCCTGCGTCTTGTCCGCGAGTTGCGCGCGCTTGCCGACGCTGCGCAGATCGAGTTGGCGGTCGGCGGGCACCACGAAGGCGCGGAGGTCACCGTCGACAGAGACGACGAGCGTCTTGAACAACTGCCCTTCCGGACGGCCGAGCGCTGCTGCGACCGAGCGCGCGTAGTCGCCGTCGCCCACCTCGACGCTCTCGTACTCGTGCAAGGTGAATTCGATGCCGGCGCTCCTGGCGGCCTGCACTGCGGGCGTCATTCGCCGAGCTCCTCGGCGAGCAGGGCAAGCGTGAACATCCGCCAGGCGAGGTCGACGTCGGAGACGAGGAAGAGCGCGGCCTCACGCACGACCGGCAGGTCGCGCACTCGCAGCACCAGCGCATCGAGGCTCCGCGCCAGCTGCGCCCGCCGGTCGCTGTCGTAGAGATCCGCGGCGAGCGACTTGACTGCGCGGTCGTCGACGTCGAGCCCGCGATGTGGGTCGCCGCCCGCGGCGACGAGCAGCACGGCCCGGCGGCGCGCGCCGTTCAGCTCCTCTTCGTCGATCGACACTGCGCGACCGGCGAGATACGCGAGCACGGGCAGCGGGTCGCCGAGCTCGCCTGCGTCGAGGCGAGCCAGCAGCTCGTCGACCGCGTCTTCCGGCTGGCCGTCCATGGCTGGCATCATCGCGGCATGGACGAGGTCCTCGCAAAGGCAGAAGAGTGGCGAGCAGCAGGTGAGGACGTTGCGCTCGCCACCGTCGTCGGGGCGCGACGCAGCACACCCCGGCCGCTCGGCGCGAAGCTGGCCGTCACCTCGGAGGGCCGCATGTTCGGATCCGTCTCCGGCGGCTGCGTCGAGGCCGACGTCTGCGAACGCGCAAAGGCGGTCCTCTCCGACACGTCGCCCGAGCTCGTCACCTACGGCATCGGCGATGACGAGGCGTGGAGCCTCGGCCTGCCCTGCGGCGGCGAGATCGACGTGTTCGTCGAGCCGTTCACGGCCGCACCATCGCTCGAACGAGGCACGAGCTACGTCGTCGTCGCCGGAGAGGGCGTCGGCGAGCGTTGGCAGGACGAGTCGGCGAGCCGGACTGCCCTGCGCGACGAGCCCGGGCGGACCGTGTTCGCCGAACGCGTCGGGCCGCCACCTCGTCTCGTCGCTGTCGGCGCAGGGGACATCGCCGAAGCGCTCTGTGCGATCGCGCGCCCGCTCGGCTGGCGCACCGTAGTCGTCGATCCGCGTTCCGGGCTGGCGACGCGGGAGCGCGTGCCGAGCGCCGACGAGCTGATCGTCGCCTGGCCCGACGAGATCGAGGTCGATGCCGACACTGCAGTCGTCTCGCTGGTCCACGAGGAGCGCCTCGATCTGCCGGCACTTCGCGCGGGGGTTGCAGGCGGCGCGTTCTACGTCGGCGCGCTCGGCTCAAAGCGCACGCAGGCGAAGCGCCGCGAGCAGCTCGGCGCAGTCGCAGACTCGGTGCACGGCCCGGTCGGGCTCGACCTAGGCGGCGAGTCCCCGGCCGAGATCGCGCTCGAGATCGTCGCCGAGATCCTCTCGGCTCGTAAGCGCTAGCAGGCCGAAGAGCCCAAGCCCGAGCACCAGGTGCAGCCAGTTGTCTGCCGCGTTGGCCGGCAACCCGTCGAGCCTGCCGATCACGCCGACGAGCCAGAGCGTGAGGTAGACGAAGCCGCCGCCGAGAAGGAAGGTTCGCGCCCCAGCCGGCGTCCGTGCAAACAGGATTCCGCAGCCGAACGCCAGGTGCAGCAGGTTGTGCAGCACGCTCACCTGGAAGACGCCGAGCAGCCTCACCTGCGAGGCATGGCCTGCGAAGCCGATGCTGCCCACGTGCGTCGTCAGACCCGGCACGAAGCCCGCGATGCCCGCGAGCACGAATGCCACCCCGGCGCTTGCAGCGGCAATCTGAACCGGTTCACGGTCTCTCATCTCACCGGCAAGACAACGACGCCATCCTCATCCGCGTAGAGCTCGGCGCCCGGTTCGAAGCGCACGCCGCCGAACGTGACCGGCACGTCGATCTCACCGACGCCCTCCTTGCGGCTCGGCCGCGGATTCGTGCCGAGCGCCTTGATCCCGAGCCCCAGCTCGTCGAGCGCGACCGAGTCGCGGACACGGCCGTTGAGCACGATCCCCGCCCAGCCGCTCGCGAGCGCGAGTGAGGCGATGCTGTCTCCGAGGAGCGCGCATTCGAGCGAGCCGCCGGCGTCGACGACCAGCACGTGGCCGGCTCCCGGCTCCTGCGTGCGCCGGCGAAGCAGCACGTTGTCCTCCTGGCACCGAATCGTCGCGACGCGTCCCGAGAACCGTGGCGCGCCGAACGAGCGGAACTGGATCAGGCAGACCTGCGCGGCTGCTCCGTGCTCGTCGAGCAGATCGGCTGTGGAGACCATCTCGCCAACCTAGCCGCAGAACGCATGGACGTGATCAGGCAACTCGCGGACGCTGATCGGCTCCTCGAGGTAACCGTCGAAAGCCGTGCTGAGATCCCAGGGAGAGGCGCGGCTGCTCTTGCGTTTTGGCCCCAGAGGATGCTCGCCGCCGCTCGCGCAACCTCTCCCGCGACAACTCGCCCGTCAACCAGGCGAGCCACGTCGGCAGGTTCGCCAGCCGACGCGAAAACGGTGGACTGTGGCGGACGACCACGGACGCAAGGCCGTCTCGTCGGGTGTCGTGCGAACCCGCATGGTTGAGCCGACAACCGCATGGTTGAGCGGCGGGGCTGGGATTCGAACCCAGGGACGAGTTGCCCCGTCAGCGGTTTTCAAGACCGCCCCGTTCGGCCGCTCCGGCACCCCGCCGCGGGCTTATTCAAGCCGATCAGCCAGTCGGGGTCGACCTCGGCAACCAGTACGGCGACTATGAAGGCATCGCCGCGCTTGGTGGCATCGTGCGCCCAGTCTGGGCGGATCGTCGTGAGGACGTGATCAACCTCGGCTTGCGCGAAGAGGTCTTCACGGCGGCTCTGACTCCCTAGGGGATTACCCCGCCCTCCCTAGGGGATTACCCCGCGCCGGCGCGCGTCAAGGTCTGACGCGCACCGGCGCTCCCAACTGCTGCAGCACCTCCGGGACGTCCCCGCCGAAGTTCTCGAGAATCGCGAGCGCCCAACGATCGGTGACGGCGGTGCCGTTCAAGGTGTGTGGTGTCACCAGCTGTTTCTCGCCCGGCCGGAAGCGGATGCCCGAGCGCCGCGCCTGGTAGTCCGTCGTGTTGGAGCACGACGTGATCTCCCGGTAGCGGTCCTGCGACGGGAACCACGCCTCGATGTCGTAGCGCTTCGCGGCTGCGCTCGAGAGATCGCCGACAGCGCTGTTGACGACGCGATAGGGCAAGCCGACCTCCTGCACGAGCGACTCCTCGAGCGCCAGAAGACGCTCGTGTTCGTCCCAAGACTCCTCGGGAGCGATGTAGACGACCATCTCCACTTTCTGGAACTGGTGCACCCGGAACATGCCGCGGGTGTCCTTCCCCGCCGCGCCGGCCTCCCGCCGGAAGCACGACGAGAACGCGCAGTAGCGAGCCGGCAGCCCGTCGAGGATCTCACCCATATGCATCGCGATCAGCGGCACTTCCGAGGTACCGACCAGATACAGGCCGTCGTCGGGAATCGAGTAGTAGTCGCTCTTCTCCGAAGGGAAGAAGCCGGTGCCGTACATCGCCTCCTCGCGAACCAGCACCGGCGGCAGGACGGGGATGAACCCGCCCTCGGTCAGCCGGTCGAGCGCGAACCGGTAGAGCGCCAGCGAGAGTCGGGCTGCGTCACCGATGATGAAGCCGAAGCGGGCGCCCGACACCTTCGCGCCTCGCTCCATGTCGTAGTTGGCGAGGTCGAGATGCTCGGGCAGCGCTTCCCCCGTGCGCCGTTCGCCCCACTCGCGGACGACGATCGCGTCCTCGTCCCGGAACCCGTCGGCCGCCGTCTCGTGTGGCACGTTCGGGACCTTTGCGAGCGCGGCGTCGCGCACTGCCTCGGCCGCTGCGAGCTGCTCCTCGGCCGCCTTCAGCTCGTCCTTCGTCCGGCGAAGCTGCTCGAGCTGCTCGGGCGTCGGCTTGCCGTCGAGCTTCTGACGCGACCGCAGCTCGTCGACCTGCGGCACGAGCCCGCGCCAGCGCTCGTCCGCCGCGAGCAGCTCGTCGAAGGCCTCGCCGGCGCCACGCCGTGCGAGCGCGGCTCGCACCGTCCCGGGATCGTTGCGAGCGGCTCGGAGGTCGATCATCGCTTCGAGTCTAGAAAGAGTTCGAGCACCTGGGCGACGCCTTCGTCGCGGGCGCTCGGGCAGATCCAGTCGGCGACCGCCTTGACACGCTCATGAGCGTTCTCGACTGCGATCCCATAGCCCGGCCACTCGACCAGTTCGACGTCGTTCTCGCCGTCGCCGAAGGCGATCGTCTGCTCGCGGGTGAAGCCGAGGTGGGCCGCGAGGAAATCGAGCCCGGTTCCCTTCGTCACCCCGGCGGCCGCGAACTCGAGGAAGTACGGCAGCGACTTCGAGATGTAGAGGTCGTGCCCGAAGCGCGCCTTGGCGCGGGTCTCGACAGCGTCGAGCGCGTCCGGGTCGCCGACGAGGACGAGCTTCGTCGGCGGCTCGGAGAGCCACGCGAGCAGGTCGCCGACCGGCTCGATCTCCAGATGCTGGAACTCGGCGTAGTCGCGCGCGTGCTGCGTCACCTCAGACACGAACAGCTCGTCGCCGACGTAGACGTTGGGGCTGTAGCCCTCGTCGGCCGCAAATGCGATCGCGTCACGCGCGAGGGCGAGCGGGATCGGCAGGTGTCGTAGCCACTTCCCGTCGCTGTCCGCCACGACTGCTCCCTGGTAACAGATCACCGGATCGCCCAGCCCCGCCGGTTCGAGCGCGCGGCGCACCGACCGAAACATGCGCCCGGTGACGACGACCACGTGCAGGCCGGCGTCGTGCGCGCGGCGCAGCGCCGCGATCGTCCGCGGCTTCAGGATGCCGTCCTCCCAGACGAGCGTCCGGTCGAAGTCGGTCGCGACGACCCGGACGTCGTGCGGGAACGCTGCGGGAAGCTGCAGGCTCAGCCGTTCGGGTCGCCGCCGGACGCCTTCACGACGTAGGCGGTGACGTCGGCGATCTGCTTGTCGGACAGCTGTCCCTTGAACGACGGCATCGCGCCCGCACCCGTCGTCACTCGAGTGACGGCCCGCGAGAGCGGCGGCTTCGCCTGGTCGAGGTTCGGCCCGACGGTGCCGGTCGAGCCGGCGTCCTTCAGGGTGTGGCAGCCGCTGCAGCCGGCGCTCAGGAAGATGGCCTTGCCGGCCACCGGGTTGCCGCCTTTGTACTGCGGGGGAACGGTCGCGGTCGGGACCGTCGCGACGGTCCCGATCACCGTCTCGGGCGTCGGCGTCACGACCTTCTCGCCCGGCTTGTTCGTCGAGCAGCCCGCCGCAGCAAGCAGCAGCAGGCCCAGGATCGCGATGGGTGCGAGGCGGTGCACGAGGGCGGAGTCTATAACGGCCGGGCGACGTTGAGCGGCCGTTAAGTGCCCGTCGGCGGCGTCCGGCCGCCCCCTACAATGCCGCCCATGAAACGCAGATCCTACGGCCGCGATGCCGGGCTGACAGTGCGGATGCTCATGACGACGGGGCTGCTCGGCCTGCTCTACGTCTTCTTCGGGTTCGTGCTCGTGCAGTTCCTCGGGATCGGTCTCGCGCCGATGCTCGTGATCATCATCGGCCTCGCGTTCTTCCAGTACTACACATCCGACAAGCTCGCGCTCGCCGCCTCGGGCGCCAAGATCGTCAGCCGCGAGGAAGCTCCCGCGCTGCACGACATGGTCGAACGTCTCTGTGCAATGGCCGACCTGCCGAAGCCGAAGGTCGCCCTGATGGACACCCCGGTACCGAACGCCTTCGCCACCGGCCGCTCGCCGAAGCACGCCGCGGTCTGCGTCACGACCGGCCTGTGGGACCGGCTCGAGCCGAAAGAGGTCGAGGGCGTGCTCGCGCACGAGCTCTCGCACATCGCGAACCGCGACGTGCTGATCATGACCGTCGCGAGCTTCTTCGCGATGCTCGCAGCCATGCTGACGCGGTTCGGGCTGTATGCCGGCATGTTCAGCGGGGGCGACCGGCGCGACAACAACGGCCCGCCGATCTGGCTGATCGTGTTCGCCGTCTCGATCCTCACCTACGCGGTCAGCTTCGTCCTGATCCGGACGATCTCCCGCTATCGCGAGTACGCGGCCGACCGCGGCTCGGCCGTGATCACGGGCGCGCCCGAGTATCTGATGAGCGCGCTGCAGAAGATCTCGTCGCAGATGACGCTGATCCCGAACCGCGACCTGCGCCAGGTCGAGGGCATGAGCGCCTTCTTCATCATTCCGGCACGTGCGAAGTCGGCGGCCAGCGAGCTGTTCATGGACCATCCGCCGCTCGAGAAGCGGATCGCGGCACTCGCGGAGATCGCCCGCGAGATGGGCCGCCCGGTCGCGTAGATGACTGATCGGCAATTCAACGCTGTCGCGGCTGGGGGAATGCACACGGCGCATTGCGCCCGACTCGACCGACACCAAGGCACACCGGCCTTGCCACCGGTCGAGTCGACCAGACTGCTTGGTGCAGACCCTCCCCGCAACAACGGCAATTATCGACCAGTCATCTGACGCTTGGGTCTTCGCGACGTCCTCTTCGGACGGAAGCAGCTCGCCGAACCGCGCGACGACCAGCTCTTCTCGCTTCCGACCGCCGCGATCACGCTTCAGACCGAGCTGGGCCTGAAGACCGCAGGCGCGGCGGCGATCGCCTTC
>DASYPH010000276.1:0-3733 GCA_036006925.1 Gaiellaceae bacterium | reverse complement strand
ATCGAGACCGGGCTCCCCCTGTGGCACCCGGCCCGAGCGCGTGGCCATGTCGTCACCTACGGTGGCAGCCGCGCGTCGTACGACGCCGTCGCCGACCTGCTGAGCGAGGGTGTGCGGGCGTGAGCTCCCATCTCGAACTCGAGCTCGCCGAGCAGCCCGAGGCGCTGGCACGGCTGATCGATCGGCAGCGCACCAACGCGGAGTCGATCGCGTCGTTGTTCCGCCGCCCGGACGTGCAGTACATCCTGATTGCGTCCCGCGGAAGCTCGTCGAACGCTGCCCGCTACGCGCAGTACGTCCTCGGGCGCGCTCACCGCGTCCCGGTCGCGTTCGCGACGCCGTCGCTCTACACCCTCTACGAACAGCCGCCGCGACTCGACGGGGCGCTGGTCGTCGGCATCTCGCAGTCGGGCGAGTCGCCGGACGTGAAGGCGGTGATCGAGGAGGCCGGCCGGCAAGGGCGCCCGACGGTCGCGATCACGAACGATCCGGGTTCACCGCTCGCGGTTGCAAGCGAGGCTGTGTTGCCGATCGAGGCAGGGAGTGAGCAGGCGGTCGCGGCGACCAAGACCTACATCAACTCGCTCGGCGCGATCGCGCTGCTGTTCGCGGCCACGACGGGGGCGGGCCTCGGCGAGCTCGTCGACGTACCGGAGCAACTCGGGCGGCAACTCGAGCTGTCCCGAACCTCGGCCGAGGCGCTCGAGCTGCTCGACGGGGGTACCGTGATCGCGCGCGGCGTCAACTACGGGACTGCATTCGAAATCGCGCTGAAGATCCGCGAGCTCTCCGGTCTCCTGTTCGAGGCGTACTCGGGTGCCGACCTGATGCACGGGCCGGTCGCCGCCATCTCCCCGGGCTGGCCCGTGTTCGCCGTCGCGCCGTCCGGGCCGGCGTGCGCCTCCGTCGCGGAGGCGATCGACGGTGTCGCTCGGCGAGGAGCCCGGCTGATCATCGCCTCGGACGACCAAACGCTGCTGGCACGCGCCGCCGTCGCCTTCCCGCTGCTGCCCGGGGTGCCGGAGTGGCTGAGCCCGCTGACCAGCGTCGTTCCAGGCCAGCTGGCCGCCCTGCGGCTGGCGCGGCTTCGCGGCATCGACCTCGACCGGCCGCTCGGCCTGTCGAAGGTGACGCTGACGCGCTGAGCGCCCGCTACCGTCACAGGATGAACAGCGTCTCCGGAGAACGCCGTTTCGCGGCTTCACCAGAGCAGGTCTTCCAGGTGCTCGTCGATCCCGACGTGATGGTCTCCGCCCTGCCCGGGGCACGCGGGTACCGGGTGCTCGACGGCGACCACTGGGAGGCGAAGGTGAAACCGCCGGTGCCACTCGCACCGAGCGTGACGATCACGATCGAGGTCGTCGAGCGTCGGCCCGGAGAGCACGCGTCGTTGCGGGCGCGAGGGGGCGGTGCGCACGTGAGCTCGAACTTCGATCTGGCCGGCAACGACGCCGAGACCCTGATGCGGTGGGACGCGGAAGTGGCGCTGTCCGGCCTGCTCGGGCGCCTGGCCGGCTCGAGCCTGGAGGCGGTGGCGGAGCGCCAGGCCAAGCGCATGCTCGACGCGGTCGAGCTAGCGCTCACGCGGCTGCCAGCGGAAGCCGCGGACGGCGCCCACTAGCCCGATTGCTCCCCACAGCAAAACAACACCGACCGAGCTGGCTTCGGACCAGATCGGTTTGTCGTGAACCATCACTTCGCGCGTCAGCTTCGTGAAGTACGTCAGCGGCAAGACTTCGGCGATCGCTCGGAGGTACGGCGGGAACTCCTTCGGCGTGAAGAACGTGCCGGAGATGATCGCCATCGGCAGGTAGACGAAGTTGACGACGGCAGATGACCCCTCGGCTGACCGTACGAGTGCCGTCAGGCCGAGCCCCATCGCGGCGAAGCTCGCCGCGCCAAGCACGAGCACGGCGAACAGTGAGCCCAGCCGTTCCGGGAACGCGATGTCGAACAGGAGGTTGCCGATGATGATCATCAGCATGGCCTCGATCAGGAAGACGACGAATGTCGAGACGAGGACCGCGAGCAGGTAGGTCGCGGGAGGCAGCGGCGTCGCCCGGATCCGTTTCAGGACGCCGCTCTCCCTGCGGATCACCATCGTGATCGCCAGCCCGGCAAACGCGGTCGACGCGACGCCGTAGCCGATCATCCCGGCCTGGAGGAAGGGTGCGGCTTTGATGTGCTCCTTGGTGATGATGCTGTCGCCGTAGATCGAGCCGAAGATCAGGAAGAACAGGATCGGCAGGAAGAACGTGAAGAACGCCGCTTCGCGGTTCCGCCAGAACAGCAGCTGCTCGGTGCGAATCTCACGCAGGAACAGCCTCATTCGCCGGTCAGCTCGAGGTAGACGTCTTCGAGTGTCGGTCTGCGCACCTCGAGCTGGTCGAGTTCCGCGCCGCGGCCGAGCGCTTCGGCGGTCAGCTCGTGCAGACGCTGCGTCGGCTCTCGGGTTCGCTCCACGATCTCCTCGCCGCCGAGGCGGTAGCGGATCTCGGTCTCGACCGCGCCGCCGGTCAGTTCCGACGGAGCGCCTTCGCGCACGATCACGCCGTCGCGGAGCACCGCGACCCGATCCGCGAGCTGCTCGGCCTCGTCGAGGTAGTGCGTGGTCAGCAAGATCGTCTTGCCGAGCGCCCGCAGGTTGCGAATCGTCTCCCACGCGGTGCGGCGTGCGCCGGGATCGAAGCCGGTGGTCGGCTCGTCGAGGAAGATCAGATCCGGGTCGCCGATCAGCGCCAGGCCGAGATCGAGGCGCCGCTGCTGCCCTCCAGACAGCGTTCGCACACGCGCATCGCGTTTCTCGGCGAGGCCGACGATTGCGATCACCTCGGCTGCGTCGCGGGGTGAGCGGTAGTAGCCCGCGAACACGTTGAGGCTTTCGTGAACGGTCAGGTTCGGATAGAGCGACGACGACTGCAGCACGACGCCGACCCGCTCGCGCCAGGCGGTGCCGGCCCGCTCCGGGTCCGTGCCGAGCACCTCGACCGTCCCGCCGTCCCGGCGGCGGTAGCCCTCGAGGATCTCCACGGTCGTCGTCTTGCCCGCTCCGTTCGGGCCGAGCAGGCCGAACACCTCGCCGGTGGCGATCGTGAAGTCGATGCCGCGGACGGCTTCGAGGTCGCCGTAGCTCTTCCGCAGCCCGCTGACTGTGACGGCTGTCAGAGCTCGACCTCGACGAACGCCGCGGGCTCGAAGCGCTCCATCCGGCCGGTGAAGGCCAGTACGACCTCGCTGCAGTCCGGCTGGTGGCCGACGGCGACGACCGTCGCGCCGCGTCCGTCGACGGCCGCCCGGATGCCGTCAGGTGTCGCGCCCGGTGCAAGCCGGTCGTCGACCTCGAGCGGCGCTTGCGCCGTGCGCGCGATCTCGCGCGCGGTCTCACGTGCTCGCAGCAGTGGGCTCGCGAGGACGAGCTCGACATCCTCCTGCGCCAGGCGCGCCGCGAGTGCGCGCGCGGCCGCGCGGCCCGCATCGGTCAGCGGCCGCAACTCATCTGGTTCGCCGGGCGCTGCCTCGGCGTGGCGCACGACGAAGAGTCGCATCCGTCTAGCGTAGTCCGGCCGCGACGTCGCCCAGGACGGCGACCATGTCGACATCCTCATGGACGAGGTGCTGCAGCATCGCCCGCTCAACGCCGACGGCCTCGTAGGCGCGTAGCTGCTCGACGACTTCTGCGACGGTGCCGGTGATCGGCGGCGGCTCTGGCGAGATCAGCTCGCGATAGCGGGCG
>DASYPH010000275.1:0-4501 GCA_036006925.1 Gaiellaceae bacterium | reverse complement strand
ACTGACGCGACGGCGGTGCCGGTCAGGACCTCGACCGTCCTGTCGGCGAGCGCCTTGGCCGTGTACTCACGCAGCTTCGGCTTGAACATCGGGAAGAGCTCCGGTCCGGCCTCGACCAGCGTCACCCGCGCGTCCTCCTCGTTCACGCCGCCGTAGTCCTTGGCGAGGTCGCCGCGGTACAGCTCGGCGATCGCACCAGCGGTCTCGACGCCTGTCGGCCCACCGCCGACGACCACGACGTTCAGCGCGCCTTCCGAGACGATGGTCGGATCGCGGTCGGCCGCCTCCCAACGGTCGAGCAGGTGGTCCTTGAGGCGGTCAGCGTCGGCAAGCGTGTACATCGGGAAGGCGTGCTCCGCCGCGCCCGACGTGCCGAAGAAGTTGACCTCTGCGCCGAGGCCGAAGACGAGATAGTCGTAGGAGATCGGCGCGATCTCCTCGAAGCTGACCGTCCGCCCGTCGAGATCGACCCCGGTCACGCTAGCCTTGTGGATCGTCGTGTTGTCGTGATGCGCGAGGAGATCGCGCAGGGAATGCCCCACCGCGGTCGTCTCCAGCAACCCCGTGGCGAGCTGGTAGAGGAGCGGCTGGAACGTGTGGTAGTCGTGCTTGTCCACGAGCACGACCTCGACGTCGGAGCTCTTCAGCTTCTGCGCTGCGCCGACTCCCGCGAACCCCCCACCGAGGATCAGCACACGGGGACGACCGTTACCGGACATCGATCCCCCATGTGCTTACAGTCGATTCGCCCGGCTCGAGACGGATCAGCGACTCGCCCGTGCGGAACGCGTTCGGCGGACAGGTCATCGGCTCGACGGCGATGCTGCGCCGGGCGACGTCGGGGAGCGGATCCCCCGTGAACACCATGAGGTAGGGATAGGTCTCGTCCACCCAGAGGGTGACGCCCGAGTCGGTGCTCGGGTCGTCGAGCAGGACGCGCGCGCGGCCGTCGACGCCGCGCTCGAGGCCCGTGTAAGCGTTGTCGAGCACTGTCCCGCCGATTGTCCGGCCGGCGCGGAAGTCGTACTGGGTGCCGTCGACAGGTTCGGAGCGCACCGGGAGGCCGCGCTCGTCGGAGAAGAGGACGATCTGGCCCGGCACCCGTAGCTGCAGCGTGTCGACCGTCGGCGTCCCGAGCCTGAGATACGGGTGCTGCCCGCTCCCGTACGGGCACGCCGCCGTGCCCATGTTCCGGGCCGTCGTCGTCACGGTGAGACCGGCATCCGAGAGGGCGTACTCGATGCCGAGAGCGAGTGTGAACGGGTAGCCCGGCTGCGGCTCGAGCAGGTAGTCCATCAAGACGCGCTCGGACGCCTGATCGACGACGTTCCACGTTGCGCTGCGGACGAGCCCGTGGATCGCGTTTCCGTGCTCCGCCTCCGTGAGCGGTAGCTGAAGCCGCTTGCCGTCGAACTCGTAGCTCCCGTCCTCGATCCGGTTCGGCCACGGAGCCAGCACCTGCCCACGGCCCGAGGTCGGCCGCTCCCCGGGAGGGAAGCCGTCGAGCAGCTCTCGACCGTCGGCGACGTACGAGCGGAGCCCGCCGCCGAGGCCGACGACGGCGACACGCTGATCTCCGCACGCGATGTCGACCTGCCTGCCCTGCTCGGCGACCGCTGCGCCGCGCTCGCTCAAACCCCGACCTCCGCGGCCACCGCCGTGGACGCTCCCAGGCGCTCGAGCAGGTGGTCGCCCACACGCAACGAGTTCGCCATCGCCGTCAGAGCCGGGTTGACGGCTCCGATGCTCGGGAAGATGCTGGTGTCCACGACGTACAGGTTGTCGAGCTCGTGGGCCTTGCAGTCGACGTCGACGACCGAGGACGTCGGATCCGTCCCGAAGCGGCACGTTCCGGCCTGGTGGGCGCAGCCGGCGACCGGGATGTCGTTCTTCATGTAGGCGAAGCGGTGCAGCAGGTGGTGCTCGTGCATCCCGAGATGGCCGAGCATCGAGTGGAGCTTCTTGTACAGCTCGTCCTTGGGGACGTCGTTCGTCGCCTTGTACGCGAGCGTCAGTCGGCCGTCGCCGTCGACGGTCACCCGGTTGGCGGGACGCGGAAGATCCTCGGTCGACAGCCAGAAGTCGATCGCATGGCGGGCGACCTTCTCGAGCGTCCACTCCGGCGCCAGCTTCGTCTCGCCGGGCTTCTCGCCGCGGAACATCGGCGCCTGCGACTTGCCGACCATCTGGATGTTGCCGAGCGGATAGTCCGAATGCGGCCCCGCGAAGTAGAAGTCGTTGAGCCCGAGCGTCTTCTGGAACACGGTCGGGTTCTCCTCGCGTGAGAGCGCGAGCACCGCCCGGCTCGCATGGAACACGAAGTTCCGCCCGACCTGGTCGGAGCCGTTCGCAAGGCCGTTCGGATGACGGTCGGTGGCCGAGAGGAAGAGCAGCTTTGCCGTGTTCGCCGCGCCACACGCGAGCGCGACGATGTCGGCTGCGAAGTGCTCGGTCTCACCGTCACGCTCGACCGTGACTCCCGTGACAGCCGTTCCCGCGTCGTTCGTCTCCAGGCGGATTGCCTTGGCGTTCGTCAGGAGCGTCACATTGTCGTGCTCGAGCGCAGGACGAACCCCGAGCACGTCGGCGTCCGACTTGCCGTGGACGGCGCACGGGAAGCCGTCGCAGTCAGCGCACCGAACGCAGGCGCTGTACGGCATGTTGGGCTCGTCGAGCATCACTCCGCACGGAGCGTGGAACGGGTGGTAGCCGGCGGCTGCGAGGTCATCCGCAAGGCGCTGGATCCGGGGCTCGTGCGAGACCGCCGGGTGCGGGTACGGGGCGCTCGCGGGCGGCTCGGTCGGATCCTCGCCCCGGGCGCCGTGGACCTGGTAGCGCTGCTCGGCCAGGGTGTAGTACGGCTCGAGCTCGTCGTAGGAGATCGGCCAAGCGGGCGAGATGCCGTCGTGATGCTGGAGCTCGCCGAAGTCCTCGGCCCGGAGCCGATAGAGCGCCGCGCCGTAGAGCTTCGTCGCACCGCCGACGAAGTAGTGGATCTGCGGCTGGAACGGCTGCGCCTGCTCGTCGTACCACGTGTCCTCGGACACGTAGCGGTTCTGCACGAACACCTCCTCGGCGAGCCAGTTCTGCGGCTCACGTGGAAGCCAGTCGCCACGCTCCAGCAGCAGGATCCGCTTTCCGGAGGGTGCGAGGTGCCGCGCGAGGGTGCCGCCGCCGGCACCGGTTCCGATGATGATCACGTCATACGAGTCCATCAGTACTCCTCGAGCATCTCGGGGACGATGATTCGGGCGGCGGCCTCGATCAGGGCCAGGTGCGAGAACGCCTGGGGGAAGTTGCCGAGGTGCCGGCCGGTCGGCGCATCGAACTCCTCTGCATAGAGGCCGAGCGGGGACGAGACTCGCAGCAGGCGCTCCATGAGGTCGCGTGCCATCTGCTGCTCGCCAACGACCGCGAGAGCCGAGACGAGCCAGAACGAGCAGATGAGGAACGTGCCTTCCTTGCCGGAGAGACCGTCGTCGGTCTCGTCCGTTCGGTACCGCAGGACGAAGCCGTCCTCGGTCAGGTCGTTCGCGATCGCCAGCACCGACGAGTGCAACGTCGCGTCATCTCCGGGGAGGAAGCCGAAGATCGCCGCGAGGAGGGTCGACGCGTCGAGCGCGTCGGTCTCGTAGTGCTGCCGGAGGACGCCGTCGCGGACGCCGTGTTCGAAAATGTCCGCCCGAATCTCCTCGGCGGTCGCACGCCACGTCTCCTGCAAGCTGGGATCGCCTCGGATCTCCGCCAGCTTGGCTGCGCGGTCGAGCGCGACCCAACACATGAGCTTCGAGGAGACGTACTGCTGGGGCTTGCCGCGCGCCTCCCAGATCCCCTGGTCCGGGTTGCGCCACACTCGGGTCGCGCATTCCGCCTGTGCCTGGACGATGGGCCAGAGACGCCGGGGCAGGCGTTCGCTGTGCCGCGTGTGGAGGAAGATCGAGTCGAGGACTGCTCCGAAGACGTCGTTCTGGCGCTGATCGAAGGCGCCGTTGCCGATCCGCACGGGCCGCGCTCCCGAGTACCCGGTCAGGTCGTCGCGCGTCGACTCGCGCAGGTCACGCCTGCCGTCGATGCCATACATGATCTGGAGCGAGCCGTCGTCCGTGGGCTCGAGGTCGGCGACGAACTCCATGAACTCGCCCGCCTCCCAGTCGAGGTTCAGGAAGTGGAGCGCCTGGAGCGTGAACGTCGTGTCACGGATCCACGTGTATCGGTAGTCCCAGTTCCGCTCCCCGCCCGGCGTCTCGGGGAGGGAGGTCGTGAGCGCGGCCACGGTCGCGCCCGTCGGCATGTACGTCAGGCCCTTGATCGTGAGCGCCGAACGCTGCACCGGGTCGCGCAACCGGTGATCCGGGATCCGTGCCCGGCTCAGCCACCTGCGCCAGAAGCGTGTCGTCGCGTCGATCCGCGCCACCGCTTCGTCGACGTTCTGCGGAGCCGCAAGCTCCTCCGCCCAGGACAGCGCGCAGTACGCCCTCTCGCCTGCCTGCAAGACATGACG
>DASYPH010000274.1:0-3782 GCA_036006925.1 Gaiellaceae bacterium | reverse complement strand
GGACGTCGCGTCGATCTTCGACCCGTTCGGCAACGCCGTGCACACCGCGCTTTCGTTCCCGGTGCTCAGCGAGGACGTACTGGTCTCGGGTGCCGGCCCGATCGGCTGCATGGCTGCCGCGGTCGTCCGGCACGCCGGCGCCCGCCACGTCGTTGTCACCGACCTCAACCATTACCGGCTTGACCTTGCGCGGCAGCTCGGCGCGACGCTCGCAGTCGACCCTCGCGAGCGCGACCTGAAGGACGTGCAGCGGGAGCTCGGGATGACCGAGGGCTTCGACATCGGCCTCGAGATGTCCGGGAGCCCGGAGGCTCTGCGGGCGATGATCTCGAACATGGCACACGGCGGACGCGTCGCCATCCTCGGCATTCCCGCGGGGGAGGTCGCGCTCGACCTCAACCCGGTCATCTTCAACATGCTCACCTTGAAGGGGATCTACGGCCGCGAGATGTACGAGACCTGGTACCAGATGAGTGTCATGATCGAATCCGGGCTCGACATTGCCCCGGTGATCACTCACCGCTTCTCGTATCGGGATTTCGAGGAGGCCTTCGCGGTGGCCCACTCGGGCCGGTCGGGCAAGGTCGTGCTCGACTGGACTGAACCCTAAGGAGGCGTGGTGTACGGAACGCTGAGAGAAGACCTCGCTACGCGCCTGGCGGAGGTCCGCGCCGCGGGAACGTACAAGACCGAGCTCGCGATGACGACCCCGCAAGGCGCCCACGTTGACGTTGCGGGCCGGGGTGAGCTCCTCAACATGTGCGCAAACAACTACCTCGGCCTCGCCAGCCATCCGGTCATAGTCGAAGCGGCGCACCAGGCGCTTGACCGCTGGGGCTACGGGATGGCGTCGGTCCGGTTCATCTGCGGCACGCAGGCGCTCCACCGCGAGCTCGAGGAACGTCTGTCGTCGTTCCTCGGCACCGACGACACGATTCTCTTCAGCTCCTGCTTCGACGCGAACGGCGGTCTCTTCGAAGCGCTGCTCGACGAACAGGACGCAGTCATCTCCGATCAGCTCAACCATGCGTCGATCATCGATGGCGTTCGCCTCTGCAAGGCACGGCGGCTCCGCTACGCGAACGGGGACATGGACGAGCTCGAGGCGCGACTCGTCGAGTCGGCTGACGCGCGCTACCGCCTGATCGCGACCGACGGCGTCTTCTCGATGGACGGTTACCTGGCGCAGCTCGACACGATCTGCGACCTCGCCGAGCGCCACCATGCTCTCGTGATGGTCGATGACTCGCACGCCGTCGGTGTCGTCGGGCCCGGAGGCCGCGGCACGCCGGAGCACTACGGCGTGGTCGAGCGCATCGATGTGCTCACCGGAACGCTCGGCAAGGCGATCGGCGGCGCGAGCGGCGGCTACGTCTCCGGGCGCACCGAGATCATCGAGCTCCTGCGCCAGCGCGCGCGCCCCTACCTCTTCTCGAACAGCCTCGCCCCACCCGTCGTCGCGGCCAGCATCGCCGCACTCGAGCTGATCGAGAGCTCGCACGAGCTCCGCGACCAGCTCCGCACGAACACCGAGCACTTCCGGGCCGGGATGACCGGCCGCGGTTTCGACGTCCTCCCGGGCGTGCACCCCATCGTGCCTGTGATGATCGGCGACGAAGTCGAGGCAGCCGCCTTCGCGGCGCGGCTGATCGACCGCGGCGTCTACGCCGTCAGCTTCTCCTTCCCCGTCGTCCCACGCGGCACGGCAAGGATCCGGACGCAGATGTCCGCCGCACACACGATCCCCGACCTCGACTTCGCACTCGACAGCTTCGCAGCCGCGCGCAGCTAGACCTCGACGGATGCCGACTCGTTAGCGGTATTGCGCGAGAATATGGTCGCCTGCGACCCAGAGGTCGTGGCTGCCGGGGATAGTGGCCGCGTCGGTGGGCTCGGTATCAGGTAACCGGTCGAAAGGGGTCTTTTCGGTGCGCCAGCCGTGTCCGGACCAATGCAGGACGAGAGCGGTGCAGTTGTTGAAGTCAGGGCACCGTTGCCCGAGAACCCAAACGTCGCGGCGGTCAACCGGAGTGATGCTGTAGAGCTCTTCTTCGCCTGGCGGGTAGAAGTCAGAGACGGTGACCGCCGACCTCGTCCAGCCGTTCCAGCGAACGATCTTCGAGATGTAGGTGCCCGACTTGTCGCTGTGGAGCGTCCAGATTGCTTGCCACGGTGCGACGGCGACACCGTCAGCGGTGACCCCGGTTGCGTCGTCGAAGCGGGTATCGATTTCCGACCATTTCTCGCCGTTCCAGTGCAAAATCAGATCCGACCACGCAAAGGTCGTCGGCTCGTCGTAGTCTTTGCCGCCGACGGCCCAGACGTCGTTCGGTGAGCTCCCGTCGACCGCGCTGAGCGAAGTACCTCCGCCGCTGACGCTGCGGATGTCGCTGTTCCGCCATACCGCACCGTCGTAGTGCAGTGCGAGCGCGCGGTCGGGCCCGGCGGCCCCAACGGCCCAGACATCATCGCGTGTGAGTGCTTTGACGTCGCTCACCTCGCTGTCGGGCGGCAGTCGTGGCAGGGCGGCCGCCCTCCAGTCGTGGCCATCCCAGTGGAAGAGAAGCGGCGTTGTGTTCGCGACTCGAGGGATGGTCTCTTCGCCGGCGACCCACACGTCGTCGCCTGCGGTCGCAGAGATGACCAGCAGCGACCCATGAACAGAGGGCGGCGCCGGATAGAGGACTTGCAGCGTCCGGCCGTCCCAATGAGCAACTGCCGGACGCGAGCGCTTCCCCGTCCCTGTCTTACCCGCGGCCCAGACGTCGTCGTTCGACAACGCCGCGACGCCATACAGCGACGGGACATTCTCTCCCGCAGCCACAACGCGCCATCCGGCCACGCGCGCCGAGGCCGACGGCATCGCAAGAAGAGAAGCCGAAACGAGCGTACCGACGAGCCCAATTGAAACGCGACGCGGCCACGTCATTGCCGGACGATAGGCGCACGATCTACCCGCGACAACGCCTGATCGAGTGACTAGCGGAGCCGACGCCTCATGGACGACTCTTCTCGATTCTCAGGCGCCCGTTTCGTGACGGACGCCAGCGGCGCGCGACTAGACGATCTGCGCACGCGGTTTTATGGCTTCATCCGCTTTCAGCCCTCGCGCTTGGCTCCTGCTCAAGACCTGATGAAGTCGACGAAACGGGTTGCACCCTCGCGGCAGGGACGACTTACCGCGCCAGTCTCATCGACGCGATGCCGAGCCTGACGCCTGCCGTCACAGGCTGGGCGGGTGCTCAGTTCGTCTCCCATCAGGGCGCGAAGGTGCGTTTCGAAAAGGCATTGATCTTTTGGCGCACCCAGCGGCAGCTCGTCACCATCATCTCTGGCCCGGCAATGAACCGGTCGCCCGCGGCCACGTTGCCCCGACCGCTCTCGCGCCACTTCAATTTCGGGCAGTACGACCCGCCGTCAGCCGTCAAGCGGTGGCGCGTTGCCGGCCGGACGGCTCTCTACTTCGATGCGACGGCGCCTCCACCGGGGGAGTGGACGGTCGTCGGAGCCAACCCGCCTGAGCTTCGAATCGACCACGACAATTCTTTCCGCATGAGTGCTCTGACGGTTCGAGGCAAGACAGTTGTCATCCTCATCGAGGCACCGGCGCCCGATTTCAAGAAATTCTTGCCCGTCGCGACTCGACTGATCGCGTCCATGCGCTTCCCGGCGGGATTATTCGAGGAAGTGCCAGGCGTAGAGTCGAGCGATGGCATTTGTGTACCACGGCGTTCCCCGCGATATGGTCGGCGAGGTCATCTATCCGCTCACTCGACTGCGAC
>DASYPH010000273.1:0-11440 GCA_036006925.1 Gaiellaceae bacterium | reverse complement strand
GGCAGGATCCGGAACCGCTTGATCTGCTCGTAGCGCGACCGGCCGTCGTTGACCGCGTCGACCGCTCGGCTGACGGCCGCTTCCGGCTCGTCGGAGGCTGCCTCGGGATCGAGCGTGATCAGGACGCCGATGTACGGCCGGCGGTCGCCGATGACGAGCGCCTGCGAGACGATCGCGTGGGTCTTCAGCTCGTTCTCGAGGTTCTGTGGGGCGACGTTCTTGCCGCCCGCGGTGACGATGATGTCCTTCTTGCGGTCGGTGATCACCAGGAAGCCGTCCTCGTCGAGGTGGCCGATGTCGCCGGTGTGGACGAAGCCTTCGGCGTCGAGCGCCTCCGCCGTGGCCTCCGGGTCGCGGTAGTACCCGGCGAAGACCGTGTTCGAGCGGATCAGGATCTCCCCGTCCGGCTCGAACTCGAGCTCGACTCCCGGCATCGGGCGGCCGACGGTGCCGAACTTGAACGCCTCCGGCCGGTTCACCGTCGCCGCGGTCGTCACCTCGGACAGGCCGTAGCCCTCGAGAATCAGGATGTCGAGCGAGTGGAAGAACTCGGCGATATCACGTGAGAGCGGAGCGCCGCCGGCGTTCGCGATGCGCAGACGGCCGCCCAGCCGCTCCTTGACCTTCGAGTACACGAGGCGGTCTGCAAGGCGGTGCTTCCGTGCGAGCCCGGCCGGCACCGGCTGGTTGGCCTGTCGCAGGACGGACACCTCACGGCCGACCCGAAGCGCCCAGTCGACGAGCTTGCGGCGAAAGCCGGTCTCCGCCTCGAACCGCGCGGTCACCGTGGCGTAGATCTTCTCGTAGACGCGCGGCACGCTCGGAAAGAGCGTCGGACGCACACGCGGCAGTTCCGCTGCCGCTTGCATGGGGTCCGACAGGAAGGCCGTTGTGAAGCCGATGTACGCCCCCGAGAGATGCAGCAGGCGGCCGTAGTTGTGCGCCAGTGGCAGATAGAGGAGCAGGACGTCGCCCGGAAGTGTCAGCCGCTCTTCGAACTCGTCGCTCTTCTGCACCATCGAGTAGTAGTTGCGGTGCCGGATCATGCAGGCCTTCGGCGGCCCCGTCGTTCCCGAGGTGTAGATGAACGTGAACAGGTCGTCCTCGTCGATCGAGTCCGTGCGTTCTTGCAGGTCGCTCGGATGGGCTCCGGCGTAGGCGCGACCGGACGCGCGCAGCTCCGCAAGCCCGGCGTACGAGACGACGTGCTTGACCGCGTCGCCCACCTTCGCCTCGATCTCGTCGTCCTCGACGAGCGCGCCGACGGAGCGCGAGTGCTCGAGGACGTACTGGACGTCGCGCTGGGAGCTCGACGAGTAGATCGGCGCGCCGACGGCTCCGATCAGTGCGAGCGCGAAGTCGAAGAGAGCCCATTCGAGCGCGGTCCGGCCGACCAGCGCGAACGCGTCTCCCTTGGCGATTCCGAGCGCGAGCAGGCCGTTCGCGATCTCGTCGACCGCCTCGGCGGCCTCTTCCCACGACACGGGAACCCACTCCCCGTCGACCTCGTGCAGGTACGCGGGGTGCGGCCGTGGTTCTGCCGTCGCATCGCGCCAGAGCCTCGCGATCGTCCGGTCGCCGGTCACGGCCGCAATCTACTCGGAGGAACCGCTCCGGGTAGCGCGAAATAACGTCGTCCCTCTACACTTTCTCCTGCAGATGCGCACATCATGGAACGGATCGGTCAGCTTCGGCCTCGTGAACATCCCGGTCGGGCTTGCGCCTGCGACCAAGCCGGCGGCGCGGCAGTCCGACGTCTCGTTCCGGATGCTCCACCGCGAGTGCGGGACGCCGATCAAGCAGAAGCGCTACTGCCCCGTCCACGAACGCGACGTGGAGTCCGATGAGCTCGTCCGCGGCTGGGAGATTGCCAAGGGTCAGTTCGTGATGGTCGAGGATGCCGACCTCGAGGCGATCGAGCAACGGGATACCTCCCGCTCGATCGAGATCAGCCGGTTCGTGCGACTCGAGGAGGTCGATCCGATCTTCTTCGACAGGACCTATTTCCTCGTCCCGTCGGGCGCTGAAGCCGCCCGTCGGCCGTACGTCCTGCTGCTCGAGGCGATGAAGCAGGGCGAGGTTGCCGCGTTGGGGCGCTTCGTGCTCGCCGGCAAGGAGAAGCTGTGCCTGATCCGGCCGATGGGCGACGCGCTGGCGCTCGAGACGCTGTTCGTCGAGGAGGACGTGAAGAGCCACGCCGAGATCGACGAGGCCGTGGCGAGCGCCGAGGTGAAGAAGCCCGAGCTCGACCTGGCCAAGCAGATCATCGCCTCGCTGGCCGCACCGTTCGACCCGACCGAGCTGCGCAGCGAGTACCGCGCCCAGCTCCGCGAGGTGCTCGAGGCCAAGGCCGCCGGGCACGAGATCGCCCTGCCCGAACCGGAGACCGAGACGCCGGTCGTCGACCTGATGGAGGCTCTCCGCGCGTCGGTCGCGGCCGCCTCGAAGAAGCCCGCCGCGAAAGAGAAGGCCGCGGCGCCTTCTCGTAAGAAGACCGCCACGGCCCGTAAGTAGACAGTCCGGAAGTAGACAGTCCGGAAGTAGACAGTCCGGAAGTAGGTCGCTGCAGCTAGTGCTGCGCGGGCTCGGCCCCGATCGCCTGAAGCTGGGCTGAGAACAGCGTCTTGTCGATCTTGCCGTGATAGATCGGGACGCTCTCCTCGACGCAGATCCGGATCACGTCCTCACGGTCGATGCCGGTCTCCTTCGACAGCTCGTCCGGCGTCAGGTGGTTTGCCATCTCGCTCCTTCCCGCTCGGTGGTCGCTCGAAGCACGAAAAAGCCCGCCGCGCACGGGGCGCAGGCGGGCTGGTCGGTCAAGTCCTCTAGGCGCAGGACGGGAAGCTTCACTCGCGTCCCCCTGTCGCCCACAAGCTCATGCTGCCCACACAATAATCAATCGACGTGACGGATGCGAGCAGCCTGCTGCCAGGCCTCGACGAGCGCTGGGTCGAGCATCGCGGCGCGCGTCTGCGGCTGTTCGAGGGTGGGGACGGGCCGCCGCTGCTGCTGATCCACGGGTACGGCGGCGCGGCCTGGAACTTCAGCGAACTGGCGCCGCTCCTGCCTGACCGGAGGCTGCTGATCCCTGATCTTCCCGGCCATGCCGCGTCGGCTCCGCTGCCCGCCGGGCCGACACTGGCGGCCTACGCCGACGCGGTCGCCGCGTGCCTGCCGCCCGGCGAGCCGGTCGACGTGTTCGGGCACTCGCTCGGCGGGACGGTCGCGCTGCGTCTCGCCGAGCGGCGGCCCGAGCTGGTGCGGGGGCTGGTGCTCGCGGCCGCCGCCGGCATCACGAGCTCGACGCGGTTCTCGGAGATCACGATCACGCTGGTCGGGATCGTGCAGCCGGGACGCCTCGCGGGACGCCGTGCCGGGCACATCGCGCGCTCCAGGCGCCTGCGCCGCTTGATCTTCAGTCCTCTCGAGGTGTCGAATGCGGATCTGCTCAGCGAGCGGTCGGTGCACGGGCTGCTCCGCGGTCCGACCATGCACACCGATGCGCTCGGCGCCGGCCGGGCGCTCGTGGCCGACGACCCGAGACGGGATCTCGATCGCGTTCGCTGCCCCGTGCTCGTGCTCTGGGGTGCCCGCGACCGCCAGGTCCCGCTGGAAGACGGGTTCGAGTACGCCCGCCGGCTCCGTGCGCCCGTTCGGGTGATCGCCGACTGCGGCCACCTCTTGATCTCCGAACGGCCGGATGCGTGCGCCAGGGCTGCGCTGGAATTCCTCCGCTAACCTGTGCCGGTCTCGGGGTGTGGCGCAGCCTGGTAGCGCGCTCCGTTCGGGTCGGAGAGGTCCGGAGTTCAAATCTCCGCACCCCGATAAGACGCACGCCCGAACCTGGTTCGGCCGACGGCCGAACCAGGTTCGAGTGTCCCGGCTATCGTCGCGGCGTGCTCCGCGCGGTGGTGTTCGACGTCGACTTCACGCTGGCCCAGCCGGGACCGAACCTCGGCCCCGAGGGGTACCGACGTCTGGGAGAGCGCTACGGCCTCGACCTAGACCCAGCCCGCTACGACGGCGCACGGCGTGCTGCATTCGAGACGCTCGAGCGCCATCCCGAGCTCGAGCACGACGAGGAGACGTGGGTGCTCTTCACGCAGCGGGTGATCGAGGGTATGGGCGGCAGCGGCGACACCTACCCCTGCGCCGCCGAGATGACACACGCCTGGGAGCACGCCGACCACTTCGAGCTCTACGACGACGTGTTGCCGGCGCTCGCGGCCCTGCGCCGGCGCGGGCTCCGGCTGGGGTTGCTCTCGAACACCGCCCGCGACCTCGAGCTGTTCGTTGCGCATCACGCGCTCGAAGTCGATGCGGTGCTCACCTCGCGGGTGCACGGCAAGACAAAGCCGCACGAGGCGATCTTCCGTCGCATGCTCGAGCTGCTCGGCGTCGACGCGGCCGAGGCGGCGATGGTCGGCGATTCGCCCGAGGACGACATCGACGGCGCCCTCACGATCGGCATGCAGGCCGTGCTGATCGACCGTGAGCACCGCTACCCGGAACACGACCCGCGTCTCTCCGATCTCGGCGGCCTGCCAGCCGCGCTCGGCCTCGTCTAAGCTCGCCTCGTGGGTTGGCTCCTGTGGCTGCTCCTTGCGGTTCTGCTTGCGGTCGGTGAGGTGCTGACACCCGGGCTCTTCTTCCTGGGGCCGGTCGCGATCGCGGCAGTCATCGCCGCTGTCGCCTCGCTGGCCGGCGTCGGAACGCTCGGCTCGCTGATCATCTTCATCGTCTGCTCCATCGGGTCGCTCGCGTTTCTCAGGCCGATCGCTCGCAACCACATTCGTCTGCCTGCGCTCTCGCGCACGGGCACGGACGCCCTGATCGGCCGTAAGGGGCTCGTCACGAAGCAGGTCGACCGAAATGGTGGCCGCGTCCGCATCGGCGGCGAGGAGTGGAGCGCACGCGCCTACCTGGACGACCAGGTGTTCCCCGAAGGGGCCACCGTCGACATCATCCAGATCGAGGGCGTCACCGCCCTGGTCGCCGAATAGGAGGTCCAGATGGCTGCACTGATCGTCGCCGGCGTGATCGTGCTCTTCCTCTTGCTCGCGCTCGCGAAGACGATTCGCGTCATTCCGCAGGCGCGGGCCGGCGTGGTCGAGCGCCTCGGGCGTTACTCGCGGACGCTGACGCCGGGCTTGACGCTCGTCGTGCCGTTCATCGATCGCGTGAAACCGCTGCTCGACCTGCGTGAGCAGGTGGTCTCGTTCGAGCCTCAGCCGGTGATCACCGAGGACAACCTCGTCGTCAACATCGACACGGTCATCTACTTCCAGGTCACCGATCCCAAGTCGGCGACCTACGAGATCGCGAACCCGGTGAACGCGATCGACCTGCTCACGGTCACCACGCTGCGCAACATGATCGGCGGCATGACGCTCGAGCAGACGCTCACGTCGCGCGAGACGATCAACGATCAGCTGCGTGGGGCACTCGACGAGGCGACTGGCAAATGGGGGATCCGGGTGCACCGCGTCGAGTTGAAGTCCGTCGATCCGCCGCTCTCGATCAAGGACACGATGGAGAAGCAAATGCGCGCCGACCGCGAAAAGCGCGCGGCGATCCTCCAGGCAGAAGGCGTCAAGCAGGCGCAGATCCTGACGGCCGAAGGCGAGAAGCAGTCGGCGATCCTGAAGGCCGAGGGCGAGAAACAGGCAGCGATCCTCTCGGCGCAGGGCCAAGCCGAGGCGATCGGAACGGTCTTCACCGCGATCCACGAGGGGAACCCCGATACGCAGCTGCTCGCCTACCAGTACCTGCAGATGCTGCCGCAGATCGCGAAGGGCGACGCGAACAAGGTCTGGCTGATCCCGAGCGAGCTCACCTCGGCGCTCGACACCATCTCGGAGCGGCTCCTGCCGCGAGAGGAGACGAAAGACGCTACAAAGTGAGGGATGCAGGTCGGCGGCCGAGCTGCCGATGGCGATTGCACCCCTTGACGCTGAAGCGCCTCCTCAACACCGGTTTCGTGCTGGTCGCTCTTGCGGTGACCGTGCTCGTCGGACGCCATTTTGCAAACACGGGCTGGCCGCTGCACCGCGCCAATCTCTGGCTGGTCGCCCTCGCGGCCCTGATCTTCCTGGGCGCGTACGCGGCCAAGGCGTGGGGCTGGCAGCGCTTGTTCCGCACCGATGAGCGCCCGGCCGTGCTGACGCTCGCCGCGGCGGGTGGCGCTGCGTCGGTCGGCGGGATCGCGCTACCCGGACGCTGCGACGAGGTGATCCGCGTCGCGGTCGTGCGCCGCTGCCGCCGCCGCACGGCGAGCTTCGGCGCTGTCGCGCTGTCGCTGTTCCTGCTCGGGCTGATCGACAGCGCGGCGGTGTCGCCGCTCGCCGCGGTCGCCCTGGGGGTCGAGCACGTCGGCGGCTGGTTCCAGGCCGGCCTCGCGATCGTCGTCGTCGCCGGGGTTGCGGCCGCGGCGGTCGTCCTGACCCTGCCGCGCCTGACCGGCATTCGCTTCGTCAAGCGTTTCCGCGTCGCCGGTTGGATGCGCGACAACGCGACCTCGCGGCGCGAGGCCCTGTGGGCGTGGGGGGCGGTTGCAATCTCCTGGGTGCTCCGCTCGCTTGCGACCTTCGTGCTGCTCGCGGCACTCGGTCTCGGCACCGATTTCGCCCTGGCGCTGGCCTTCGTCTGCGCCTCGGCGGCCTCGGCCGTGCTCCCGGTCGCGCCGGCCGGCGCAGCGGTGCAGGCCGGCGCGGGCGCTGCGATCCTCGTCGCCGCCGGTGTTCGCAGCGAGGACGCGATCGCATTCGGGATCGCCGCCCAGGCGCTGATTATCGCGGCGGGAGCGATGTTCGTGCTCGCGCTGGCCGCGTGGCACGCGCAGGCGCGTCTCGTTCCCTCGCGCTTCAGCAGGTGGCCGACGACTGACAGGTTCGAAGCACCTGCACCGTAGGCGTGCCGTTCCTCCAGGTGAGCCGGATCCGCACTGACGCTGCATCGTTGTCGTAGCGCAGCTCGCGCAACCGCAACCCGGCGTTGACGCGATGAGCGAGGTCGTAGATCCCGGCCCGAACATGGGTGATGTCGACGTTCTGGCCGTGGAAGAACGCGGGGTAGCGGTCGGTGTAGCCGGGCGACGTGCCCATCGTCACCGCTCTCGCCTCCGGATGGAACTGCTCGCAGTCGCCGAGGAAGACCGGGTGGCGGCCGGGATAGACGCCCGGCGCGGCGCCCCAGTGGTCGGCGAGGCAGAAGCCGCTCTTGCGGTCGCGCACGAGTGTCCGACCGTCGAGCGTCCGGAGCTCGAACGAGTCGAAGCGCATCAAGTGCCAGTGGTGGTGCGGTGGCGAGTTCGTGTACCGGAACGCGGCAACGTCCCGGTAGACGCGCGTATTGCCGTTCGCGAGCCGAACGCGCTGCGTGCCGATCATGCGCGAGGCGCCGGGCGGCCGGACGCCGACGAGCAGGGTGCTGCCGGGGCCGAGATTGTCGACGAGCGACGTGAAGCCGAGCCGCCAGCCATGCGGACCGCCGGCGATCACGAGTCCGCTCGGCGCGCGCTGGTCGAAGTCGGGTAGCAGCTCGCGCGACCGCAGCGCCGGGTGCCACGCGGGCTGCACGCCGCGGTGGTAGCGCTTGCCGGCCACGTAGATGACGCCGTCGCGCACCCACGCGAGCCGCCCGCCGGGCGACCAGTCGGGCGACGTACCGGTCGCCACGGCGTTCCCGCCGACGTAGATCTGGTCGTCGCGGACGACCGCGAGCCGCCCGTCGGGCGCGTAGGCCGGGTCGGTGCCGCTGCCGGCATCCTTCTGCGCCCCGCCGTACCACCAGCGTGCGGTGTAGGTCTCGCCGTCACGGTCGAACGCCAGCCGGCTGCCGTCGGGCGACCAGTCGGGATGAGCGCCTCGCGCGAGTCGGCGCTCATCGAGGCCGTCCGTTCGCACCGTCCACACCGAGCCGCCGCGCACGAAGGCGATGCGTCGCCCGTTCGGTCCCCAGGCCGGCTCGTCGGCGCCGCGGACGAGGCGCGAGCGGTGGCTGCCGTCGCGGTCGGCGACCCAGAGGTCGCCGCGCATCACGTAGGCGATGCGCTCGGAGTCCGGGCTCCATGACGGTGCGTAGCCGACCGGCAGCACGCGGTCGGCGCCGACGTGGATGCCGAAGAGCGCGAAGGCGATCGCGGCGAGGTCAGCCAAGGCCGAGCGCCGCCTCTTCGAGGGAGAGCACCGGCCCGACGCAGGTGTCCTCGTCCTCGAGCAGCTCGAGCCAGTCGGCGAGCGGCCGGGTCTTGAACAGCGCCGCCAGTTCCGGTAGCTCCGCGTCGAAGGCACGATCGGCGAGATCCGGCCGGCCGAGGAGGTCGCAGAGGCGGTGCCAGAACTTCGGTTCGAGTGCGGCGACGGTGAGGAAGCGGCCGTCGGCCGTCTCGTAGATCCGGTAGCAGGCGGCGCCGCCGGTGAGGAGGCGGGGGATCGGCTCGCCGGCGAGGCGGTGCGCGACCAGCCGGTGTGCGCCGTGCGTCATCGAGATGACGATGTGCTGCCCGCTTCCCGACCGGGTCCGTTCGAGGAGCGCGGCCAGGATCTCGATCACGGCGGCCTGGGCGCCGGCGGCGAGATCCGCCACCTGGATCGGTGGCAGGGCCGGCGCGGTGTCGGCGAGCGCGCCCGAGTAGCCGAGGTAGTTCAGGTCGTGGCCGGCCTGCTGCACACGACCGCCTGTCGCGCCGAACCCGGTGATCGAGCAGAGGATCGTGCGCTCGGGCAGGTCGATGCCGAGCCGTTCCCAGACGCCCGGCCGGAAGCCCTCGAGCACGATGTCGGCCTCCTGAAGCACCGCGGGCGGAGGTTCGCTGCACGCGTCCCAGGCGACGATCTCCTTGCCGGCATTCAGCGCCTCGTACACCCCGGGCGTCGTGTGCGCCGTCGGGTCGCCGTCCGGGGGCTCGATCTTCACGACGCGCGCGCCGAGTCGCTGCAACTCGCGGCTCGCGAACGGCCCAGGGAGGTAGCGGGTGAGATCCGCAACGGTCGTGCCGGTCAGGGGCTGCATCGCGGGCTGATTATGCTGCGGCGGCGATGTCCGAGCGCACGATCGACCGTAGGACCGAGCTTCTCGAGGCGGCGGTGCGGGTCTTCGCCGCCAAGGGCTTTCACGCCTCGCGCGTCGGCGACATCGCCACCGAGGCCGGAGTCGCACATGGGCTGCTGTACCACTACTTCCGCTCGAAGGAAGAGGTGCTGGAGACGATCTTCCGCGAGACGTGGACGACGCTCGTCCGCGAGACGGTCCGCATCGAGGAGTCCGGCGCACCCTTTCACGAGCAGTTGCGGCGCTTCGCGCGCATCTACCTCGGGTCCTGGCTCGTCACCCCCGAGCTCGTGTGCGTGCTCGTGCGCGAGGTGGCGCGCAGCGCCGAAGTCGGGCGGCGGGTCGCCGAGATCAACGATCTCTTCCAGGCGCTCGGCCGGATCATCGAGGCCGGGCAGCGGCGCGGCGAGGTGCGCCTCGATGTCGACCCGACCGTCGCCGCCTGGGCGCTCTACGGGGCGCTGGAGGAGATCCTGACCGGTTGGGTGCTCGGCCAGCTCCCGGGTGAGGAGGCCGACGTCGAGCGGGCGGTCGTCACCGTCGTCCACGTCACGCACGACGGGCTGGCCCTGTGAGGCGTATCTTCAATCTTCGCGACGACGAACTCGGCGAGGACCCGCGCGCGGCCCGCGACGGTCATCGCTTCCGGCGTACGCAGCTCACACTGGTCCACGACTCGAAGCTGACCGGTCTGAGCGTGTACGAGCTGCCGCCGGGCGAAGCTGCGTGGGCCTACCACTACGAACTGAACCGCGAGGAGTGGCTGATCGTCGTCTCGGGCGAGGTCGTCCTGCGCTCACCGACCGGCGAGCGGACGCTGCGGGCCGGAGACGTCGTGTGTTTCCCGCCTGGTGAATCGGGGGCGCACGCGGTGCGGAACGGGTCTGCGAGCACCGCGCGGTTCGCGATGCCGTCGTCGTTCGCCTCGCAGGGCTACGTCGCCATCCGGCCCGACAGCAATACGGCGCTGATCGTCGGCCCAGGGTTCCGGCGGATCGTGCCGCTCGACGAGGTGCGCGAGTACTGGGAGGGTGAGCCATGAGCGACGTGAACCTGTTCGCTGTCGCGCTGAACGACGAAGACGACGATCCGCCTGGCTACCACGCGCTCTACGAACGCATCGGGCCGCTGCTCGGGGCCCAGCAGCTCGGCCTCTCCGTGTACGAGCTCCCGCCCGGTCAGAGCGTGTGCCCCTACCACTACGAGATCGGGGCCGAGGAGTGGCTGATCGTCCTCACCGGCTCGCCGACCCTCCGCACGCCGGCGGGCAACCAGCAACTCGTGCCGTGGGACGCGGCGTTCTTCCCGAACGGCGAGGAAGGCGCGCACCAGGTCAGCAACCGCACCGACGAGCCAGCGCGGATCGCGATCCTCTCGAACAAGGCGCAGCCGGGCGTCGCCGTGTACCCGGACTCGCAGAAGCTCGGGGTCTGGCCGCCGAGGAACCTCTTCCGCCTGGCCGACGCCGTCGACTACTGGGACGGCGAGCTCTGAGCGCCACCCTCACGGCCCGACCGGCCGGGCTTTAGTCCGTGAAGGCCGGTAGCCCGTCGATCGACGCTGCGTTCTTCTCCCGCACGTAGTCGCGTACGCCGGCCTTGCCCTTCTGCTCGAGCCACAGCTTTCGCTGGGGCCGCTCGGCGACGAACTTCATCAGCGGCACGCCGTAGCCGCACGAGTCCGAGATTCGCTCGACGTGCACCCGGATCACACCGCGCACGCCGCTCGTGGGATCCGCGGCTGGGATCACCTCGCCGTGGCCGTGCAGGCGGACGATGCGCGGCGCCCCCTCGAAGGCACAGAGCATCAGGCAGATGCGCCCGTTCTCGCGCAGGTGGGCGGCTGTCTCCGCGCCGCTGCCGACGTGGTCGTCGTACTCGACCGTGCTGCCGTCGAGGATCCGCAGCGTGCCGATCGGGCCTTTCGGCGAGACGTTGACGTGGCCGCCCTCGCCGGGAGCCGTCGCGACGAAGAACAGCCGCTGCCGGCCGATCCAGTCGGCGAGCTTCCCGTCGATCTCGTGGTGGACCTTTCCCATCCCACATGGATAGCCGAATCGCGACGGCTCGGCTACCGTTCTTGACTGACTGGTCAATCAGGAGCTCAGGAGTTCAGCCATGGCAACGGTCGAGCAGTCCGTCGGCGTCTCGTTCGCGCTGACGGACGAACAGAAGGAGTTGCGCGCGCTCGCACGCGAGTTCGCGACGAACGAGATCCGTCCCAAGGCTGCCGCATACGACGTCGCGATGCAGCACCCCGCCGACGTGATCGAGCAGGCGCACGCGCTCGGCTTGATGAACCTGCACGTACCGGCCGAGTACGGCGGCCTCGGTCTCGGGACGTTCGACGGAATGCTCGTGGGCGAGGAGCTGAACTGGGGCTGCACCGG
>DASYPH010000272.1:0-6466 GCA_036006925.1 Gaiellaceae bacterium | reverse complement strand
GGACGGCATTCCGGAGTCGATCGTTCTCGGGCTGTCGGTCGTCGGCGGGAGCGTCAGCGCTGCGTTCCTCATCGCTGTTGCAATCTCGAACGTTCCCGAGGCGATCGCCGCCAGCAGCGGGTTGGCGCAGGCACGCTGGGGGAACCGGCGCATCCTCGGCTTGTGGACGCTTGTTGCGGTGGTGTCGGGTCTCTCGGCGCTACTCGGCTTTACCGTCTTCGATTCAGCCTCGCAGGAAACGATCGCGTTCGTGCTCTCGTTCGCTGGGGGCGCAGTTCTGACCATGCTCGCCGACACGATGATGCCGGAGGCGTTCGAGCACGGTGGGAAGCTCGTCGGCGTCGTCACGACGCTCGGCTTTGGGCTCGCCTTCGCGATCAGCGCGCTGGAGTAGTAGTCGCCCTACGCCCTGAGGAACTGGTGCGAGGCGACCCGCTATGCGAACATCTGTTCGTGTCGGGCCGAGCGACGATTCTCCACGCCGACGCAGACGCGTTCTTCGCGTCGGTGGAGCAGCGCGACGATCCCCGTTTGCGCGGCCGTCCCGTGATCGTCGGCGGCGGCGTCGTGCTGGCCGCGAGCTACGAGGCCAAGGCCTACGGAGTCCGCACGGCGATGGGCGGCCGGCAGGCGCGCCGGCTCTGTCCCCGAGCGATTGTCGTCCGGCCGCGGATGGCGGCCTACTCGGAAGCGAGCAAAGCGCTGTACCACGTGTTCGAGGACACGACTCCGCTCGTCGAGGGGCTCTCGATCGACGAGGCGTTCCTCGACGTCCGCGGCATGGAACGAATCGCCGGGACACCGACAGAGATCGCAGTTCGCCTCCGACGCGCGATCCGCGAGCGCGTCGGGCTGCCGGTCAGCGTCGGTATCGCCCGCACGAAGTTCCTCGCAAAGGTGGCGAGCGCGCTTGCCAAGCCTGACGGCCTGCTCGTCGTGCCGCCTGAAGGCGAGCTGGCTTTCCTCCATCCGCTCCCCGTGGAGCGTGTCTGGGGGATCGGGCAGGTGACGGCGGCGAAGCTTCGAACCTGCGGTATCGAGACGGTCGGTGAGCTCGCCGACGTCCCCGAGCCTGTGCTGTCCGCGCTGCTCGGCCGGGCGGCGGCGCGCCAACTGCACGCCCTCGCGAACAGCGTCGACCCACGGCCGGTACGACCACGCCGACGGCGCCGCTCGATCGGAGCGCAGCACGCGCTCGGTCGATCGCGCAGATCCCCGGAGGAGATCGACGCGGATCTTCTTCGGCTCGTCGACCGCGTCACGCGACGCCTGCGCGCATCGAGACGCGTTGGTCGCACCGTGACGCTCCGGTTTCGCTTCGACGACTTCTCGCGGGCGACGCGTTCACACACGTTGCCGCACTCGACCGCCCAGACGCAGGCCGTCCTCGCCGCCGCGCGCAGCCTGTTCAACTCCGCGCGTCCGATGATCGACCGTCGCGGCCTGACCCTGATCGGCGTCGCAATCGCCAACCTCGACGACGACCTCCCGATGCAACTCTCCCTGCCGCTCGATCCCGACGACGGCGCCCTGCTGGACGCCGCGCTCGACGAGATCCGAAGCAGATTCGGTTCGTCCGCCGTCACACGCGCGACGCTCCTCGGCCGCCCGACCGAGCTGACGGTGCCGCTGCTTCCTGACTGACCACGGCTCGTCAGCGACGAGCAGCTGGCTTGCTCTGCGAAGCGGCGTACTCCTCCACGACGTACTTCGGCACACAAAACGCCCAGGCTCCCTCGACCAGCTCGCGCATCTCCTCGGCGCCGATCGCAGCCAGCCGAACGTGCAGCCAGTGGAAGCGCATGTCCGACTCACTCGGCAAAGAGAACTTCTCCGGATCGGCGTCGACCTGCACCTGCCGCCACTCCTTCGGGAACCCGAAACCCATTGTCGAGCCGTCGGCTGAGAGGGAGAGGTAGACGATGCTGCCGATCCGAAACTTGACCCGGCCGCGAACCAGCGCCTCGCTGCTGCGCGGCAGCGTCCTGGCGAGCGCGCACACCTGCTCAGCCGTAACCGGCACTCCGTCGTCAGAATACAAACCGGGCACGAAGTAGTGCGCAAACCGCGAGTCACGCGATCTTCGTCAGCTGCGCGGCCGCAGGCTTCTCCGGTAGGACGCAGACCATCCCCTCGCTGAAGCCGGCGGAGCCGATCCCGAACGCGGCGTTGAAGCGGTCGAGATTGACCAGCGTCAGCAGCGCGGTCAGCTCGACGATCTGCTCGGTCGTGAAGTGCTCCTGCAGCTTCGCGAACAGCTCGTCGGTGACCTCGACCGGGGTGCGCATAACTGCCACCGTGTAGTCAAGCGCGGCCTTTTCACGCTCGTCGAACAGCTCGCTGCTCCCGTATTGCGAGATCGCGAGCAACTCCTCGTCGGAGAAGCCCGAGTTGCGGCAGATCTGCGAGCCGAGATCGACGCAGAACTCGCAGCCGATCATCGCCGAGCCCTTCAGCTCGCAGAGATTGCGAATCCGATTCTCGAGCGCGCCCGGCTTGCGGATCGCCCCGTTGAACCTGCCCATCGCGACCATCAGCTTCGGCTTATGAGCCCAGAGCTCCATCGGCTCGATGCCGTTGCCGCTCGACGCCTCGCGGCCGGTCAGCTTTCTCATCATCCGCGGTCCAAGCCGGTAGACCAGCCTCACGATCGGGCCGGCCTGGCTCCTTTGAACACCTTGAATCCGTGCCATCGCGCATCCTCCCGTCACACCGTGTCGTTTGTTGGGGTCTAGTGGGCATGACCCCGGACGACGGCTGGATGTGACCGATGGACGAACTCGCGCTCGCCAACCGGTTCACTCTCGAGCGACGCCACCTGCGGGCCGTCGCCTACCGGATCCTGGGCTCGCTCAGCGAGGCTGACGACGCCGTCCAAGAGGCGTGGTTGCGGCTGCAGCGAACCGGCGCTGACGAGATCGACAACCTCGAAGGCTGGCTGACCACGGTGGTCGCGCGGATCTGCCTGAACATGCTTCGCGCACGCTCGACCCGCAGGGAGCAGCCACTCGACGGGTTCGTTCCCGAGCCGCTGGTCTCACCGGCGACCGGCGAGGACCCCGAGTACGAAGCGCTGCTGTCCGACGCAGTCGGAGTCGCGCTGCAGGTGGTGCTGGACACACTCGCCCCGGCCGAACGCGTCGCGTTCGTCCTGCACGACATGTTCGCGGTGCCGTTCGACGAGATCGCCACGCTGCTCGACCGCTCGCCCCAGGCAACGCGCCAGCTGGCCAGCCGGGCGCGACAACGCGTTCAGGACACCGCGCCGGCGCCCGACGTCGACATACGGGCACAACGGACGATCGTCGAGGCCTTCTTCGCCGCATCCCGCGACGGCGACCTCGACGCCCTGGTCGCGGTTCTCGACCCAGACGTCGTGATCCGCAACCACCACCACGAACGGGTGACCGAGCTACGAGGCGCGGAGCAGGCCGCCCGCGGCGCGCTGCAGTTCAGCCGCTTCGCGCCGTTCGTCCAGCCCGCGCTGATCAACGGCGCAGCTGGCGTCGTGGCGTTCGACGGCGAGCGGCCGTTTGCGCTGCTTGCGTTCACCGTGCAAGGCGGGCGGGCGGTCGCGATCGACATCTTCAACGACCGGGAGCTGGTCCCGAAGCTAGTCCAGCACGCCCGGTAGCGAGCTGCCGCCGCTACCACCCTCCGTGCGGTTCACTTGGCCTGCACGAGCTGGATCGGGTTGCCGTCCGGGTCTGCCACCCAGGCGGAACGCAGGCGGCCGTCCAGGAAGTCGTGCGGCCGGCTCAGCGACAGCGCGCCGTCGGCGTTCGACTGCGCATGGTCGCGGTCGGTGTCGTTGGTCCAGAGCACGATCTCGACTGGGCGTCCTCCGAGATTCGGGTTCAGTCCGTGATCAGCGATCGCTGCGTCGACGGAGGAGATGCCGACCTTGAATCCGTCGAGTGCCAGCTCCACGTGAACCGGCGTGCCCTGGCGCGGCGTGCGAAACGTCTCGAGGAAGCCGAGGCGTTCGTAGAACGCCACGAGCCTCACGACCTCGTGCGAGTAGACATTGATCATCGGGTTTCGAAACGTCGGTGCAGCGACTGCGTTCGACATCGCTGCTTCCCTCGAATCGGGTCGTACCGCTAGGCAGGCGCCGTCTCGACGATCCAGAGTGGCCGGCCGTCGCCGCACAGGACGCGTGTGCCGCCTTCGCGGTCGTCGAGGCGGCTCCGCAGGACGCGGACGCGCTCTCCGTCGACCTCGGTCAGGGGACCGTGCACACCGTCGCGTGCGGCGGCGACCCACCACGCGCGCACCTGTCGCTGCACCTCCTCGGCCGGGCGCGTCCGGTCGAGCTCGACGAACTCGGGCTCGAAAAAGCCCGCGTAGCTCTCGCCCTCCGGACTCTGCTCGGCACCGCGCTCACCCACTTCGATGCGCGCGAGCGCTTCCGGGAGCAAGGTGGTCCACAAACCGAAGAGCACACCAAGGACGTCGTCGGCCCGCCCGGCGTCGGCGAGGGGCGCCGCGCCCTGCAGGAGCACCGGACCGGTGTCGAACTGCGCGTCCATGAAGTGGAACGTGAACCCCAGCTCGGGATCCCCGCTCCGAAGCGCCCAGCCGATCGGGTTCGGGCCGCGGTAACGCGGAAGGGGTGACGGATGGCCGTTCAGAACGCCGAGCGGCGGGACGGCGATCGCGTCCGCCGGGACTCGCACGGGAAAGCCGCCGCACACGGCGAGGTCGGGTTCGAGTGCTGCGAGCAACGGCGCAAAGCGCTTCGAGTTGTCGGCGACAAGGATGTCGACGCCGGCGGGCCGCGCGTCGACTACGGACGACAGCGGCACCTCCCCGTAGCGCCCGGACGGGCCTTCCGTGGTCACGACACCGACGACCTCATGGCCACGTTCGCGGATGATCGGCGTGATGCCTTGCAACACCGCGGGCAGCCGCGTAAGGATCGCGATCCGCATCTGCGCCCAGTCACGTTACGGGAAGAGATGCCTTCCCGATCGGGCCGACTGCTACCCGGTCACGGCCGTGACCAAGGGCAGATAGCCGGCGCCGTGGCCCGCCTTGGTCGGGTGGTAGCTCTCGCCCGTGTTGAACAGGTTGAGCCCGTTCAACCATGGGCTCGAAGAGCAGACTGCGTGGCCGGTCCACGGGACGATCGCGCTCTTGTACGTGAAGCCGTGCTGCCCGGCGCGCGAGGAGGTCAGCGTGTCGACCGCGTCTGCCAGGGCGTTTGCATCCTTCTCCTCCGTGGAACTGATCCCGAGCGTCCCGAAGCAGCCCGCCGTCGAAAAGACGCGCGGGTACCCGAGGACGATGACGGTTGCGTTCGGCGCAGCCTGCCTGACGTCGGTGAAAGCGGTGTCCAGCGCCGGGCCGAGCGTCGAGCTGAGAGTCGAAGTCGTGTTGGTGAGGGCTTTGGTGCAGTCGGACAACGTGCACTGCTGGATCAGGTTTGCGAACCCGATGTCGTTCCCACCGATCGTCATCGTGACGAGGTTCGTCGTCGCCTTCAGATATGGGAGTTGCTTCGCGATCAAATCTGAGGTCTTCGCCCCGGAGCACGCGACGAAGTCGAACGACCCCGTGGTGTGCGTTTGCGTGAAGAGGTACGGATACGCGTAGATGCTGCGCTTGCAGGCACTGTCGAGCGTATAGCTGCCCGTGCCGACCCCGGACGAATAACTGTCCCCCATCGCGACGTAGTTCCAAGTCGTCGTGGCGGCAGGGCCGGCAGCCGAGACAACAGCGCAAAAGGCGACGACGACGACCAGCATCGAGTAGAGACGAACAACTGGGCGGCGGACGAAAAGGCTCACGGGCGTTGCTCCTGAATCGGGAAGCCCGACGCTACCATCGGCGACAAATCCGTTCAACGAGTCGATGTGTGGTCGTTCGTCGCAGACTCAACCGGATCGGTCCGCCGCCAACGCGTAGGTTGCGGTGGTGGCCGAACCGTGGCGGCATGGCGGTGTGTTCGATGCGCTTGCCGAGGCATACGACGCGCATCGATCTGGCTACCCGCGCGAGATCGTCAGTGCCGCGGTCGAGCTAGCGGGGCTCAACCCTGGTGCTCGAGTCGTCGAAGTGGGATCGGGTACGGGAAAACTGACCGAGGAACTGGTTGCCTGTGGACTGCGTGTTGAAGCGGTCGAGCCCGGAGCGAACATGATTGAAGTCGCGCGGCGGCGCGTGGACGACTCCGACCTCGTCCGCTTCCACCCGGGCCCGTTTGAGGACGTGTCGCTCCCGCTCGAGACCTTCGACGCGGTCTTTTCGGGATCGGCGTTCCACTGGGTCGACCCGAGCGTCGGGTGGGCGAAGGCTGCAGCGCTGCTCCGTCGTGGCGGGACCTTGGCGTTGCTGCAGCCGGTCGCCGTGCGCGACGAGGCAGACGGAACCGCCGTCGAAGAACTCCACGAGGCGTTCACAACACTTGCACCTGAGATCGCTGGGGAGCTTCCCGCGCTACGCGACCTTGCGACGATCCACG
>DASYPH010000271.1:0-16016 GCA_036006925.1 Gaiellaceae bacterium | reverse complement strand
GGCACGGTGCCGATCCCGGTCGTGTTCGGCCAGATCAGCTTGTTGATCTCGTTCAGCTGCCACGTCTGGTGGCCTCGACCCAACAGCGAGCCGGTCTTGAGCACGATGTTCACGCATGCTCGTTGATGCTCGCGGCAGTAGATCCAGCCCTGATCCGAGGCCTTCAGGAAGGCCGTCGCCGTCTTCTGGTTGGCGGAGTCCTTCAGCCAATCGCCCCGCACGAAGACGTTGTCCTCGAGCATGGCGGTTCCGACCTGCGGGCTCGCCATCTTGAAGACGTTCAGGTCGGACAGCTGGTAGAGCTTGCCGGTGGCCGGGTTCTTGCTCTCCAGCACCTGGGCCAGCTCGTTGTACGTCATCGCGGCCGCGGCGTCGACCTGCTTCTTCAGGAGCAGCGACATGTCGAACGGTTGGTTGACGATCGTGACGTCGCTCGATTTCGCGTGGTTGATGCCGTTCTTGGCGAGAGCGGCGAAGAGCTCCGGCTCATTGCCGCAGCACCAGACGCCGACCTTCTTGCCGCGCATCTTCGCGATCGTGTCGATGCCGCTCGACTTCCAGGTCAGCTCGGTCATCCCCGAGCGCTCGAACATCTGCGAGATCGAGACGAGGTTGCTGCCCTTCTCGCGCGTCGCGAAGAGGTTCGGGAGCCAGTCGAGACCGAACTCGGCCTGCTTGCCGACGACCACCGTCTCCGGCGTGATGCTCGGGCCGCCGATCTTGATCTTCACGTCGAGCCCCGCCGCCTTGTAGTACCCCTGATCGAGGGCCGCGTAGTACCCGGCGAACTGGGCCTGCGTCACCCACTTCAGCTGCAGGGTCACCTTCGTCAGTTTCTGCTGCTTGGGCGAGGCCGACGCTGTCACGGCGCCCCAAGCCACGAGACCGGTGCAGGCCACGACGAGCAAGCCTGCGATCGCGTGCTTCCGCTTCATCCAGGTTCTCCTTTCGGTGTCCGCGACCCGCCGGCCGCCCAGGCGTCCATTCTCTACTTCCGTCAGTCGGAATGCACGCTTCGAGCCGATGGATGCCAGCTCGTGGTCGCATGTTCGAGCGCGGCCACGGCCGCGTACATCGCGATCCCGAACGCGCTCGCGAGCATGATCCCGGCCCAGGCCCTGGGAAAGTCGAAGAGCTGGGAGTCGTTCAGGATGCTCACGCCGAGGGCGTTCGTCGGGCCGCCGAAATACTCGGCCACGATCGCGCCGATCATCGAGAGCACCGCGGCCACCTTGAGGCCGGTGAACATGAACGGCAGCGAGTTGGGGATCCTGACCCTGCGAAAGATCGCGGCGTCACCCGCCGCGTACGACCGCATCAGCTCGATCGACGAGGGGTGGACCGATGTGAGTCCGCGCAGCGTGTTGACCATCACCGGGAAGAAGCAGAGCACCGCGGCGATCGCCATCTTCGAGAACGGATTCAGCAGCCCGAACCAGTTGTTGGTGATCGGCGAGAACGCGATGATCGGCACCGCGTTCGCCGCGATCGCGAAGGGCATCAGCGCCAGGCCGATCTTGCGGAACCGCGCCAGGAACAGCGCGGTCACGATGCCGAGGCCGGCTCCGAGCAGGAACCCGCCGATCGCTTCCTTCAGGGTGTAAAGGCCGGCGTGCCAGAGGTCTGACTTGTTGTCCCAGAACGAGGTGGCGATGTCGGACGGCTTCGGCAGCAGGAACGTCTGCACGTGGAAGGCGGTCGTCAGTCCTTGCCAGAGCACGATGCCGAGCCCGAAGACGACGAGCACGGGCAACCATTCGTGCAGCCGACGCTTGAACGCCTTCATGCCGTGTCCCTGCCGCGGGCGAGCGTTTCGCGAACCGCGGTGATCAGCTCGAAGTAGTGCGGGTCTTCGCGCGTCGCGCCGGTGCGCGGCTGCTCGAGATCGATCTCGATCACGTCCGCGACCCGTCCGGGTCGTGCCGACATCACGACCACCCGCGTCGAGAGGAAGACCGCTTCGGCGATCGAGTGCGTGACGAACACGACGGTGCTGCCGGCCTTCTCCCAGATCCGGAGCAGCTCCATGTTGAGTCGCTCGCGTGTCATCTCGTCGAGTGCGCCGAACGGCTCGTCCATCAGGAGCAGAGCCGGGTCGAACGACAGCGCCCTCGCAATCGAGACGCGTTGTTGCATGCCTCCCGAGAGCTGCCACGGCCGGCTCGATTCGAACCCGTTCAGCTCGACGAGCTCGAGCATCTCGGCGACGCGAGCGCGTCGCCGAGCACGGTCCCAGCCGAGCATCTCGAGCGGCAGCGCGACGTTCTTGGCGACGGTCCGCCAGTCGTAGAGGACGGAGTCCTGGAAGACGATCCCGTAGTCGTGGTCGAGCCGCGCCTGGTGTGCGCTCTTGCCGTTGACGACGACCGTGCCGCTCGACGGCGCGATCAGGTCGCCGATGATTCGCAGCAGCGTCGACTTGCCGCAACCGGAGGGGCCGATGAGCGAGATGAACTCGCCCGCGCGCAGGTCGAGCGCGATGTCCTGCAGCGCCGTCACGCCGGTCCGGAACGATTTCGAGACGCCCGTCAGGGAGACGACGGTCTCGGCGGTTCCGCTCACGCGATGTTCTCCGGGGCGCCGCGCAGGACGATGCGCTCGGTGACCGCCACGGCGAGGAAGAAGATGATCCCGAGCCCCGCACAGATGACGTTCGTCGCCCACAGGAACGTCGGCTCGAGCGAGTAGTACTGGTTGAAGTTGACGATTGCGCCGCCGAGGCCGTTCTGGATCGACGCCGGCGTCTCGCCGATGATCGCGCCGATCACGCTCGCGGTCGCGGAGATCTTGAGCGCCGTGAAGATGTACGGCACCGACGACGGGACGCGAAGCTGCCAGAGCACCCGCCAGCGGCTGGCGGCGTACGACTCCATCAGCTCGACGGCGCGCGGATCGACCGAGTGGAGGCCGCGAAGGGTGTTGATCGCGACCGGGAAGAACGTGAGGTAGGCGGCGAGGATCGCGACGGCTTTCCAACCGGCGACACCCTTCGAGCCGAGACCGACGACGACCATCGGCGCGATCGCCAGGATCGGCACCGTCTGCGACGCGACGATGTAGGGCAGGATCCCGCGCTCGAGCAGCCGCGACTGCGAGAGCGCGACCGCCAGCGAGAAGCCGATCACCCCGCCGAGCAGGAAGCCCGCCAGCGCTTCTTTGGCGGTGAACCACGTCGCGTGCAGGAGCGAGTTGATGAGCGGCGGACCGCCCGTGGTCGTCGGTTGCCAGAACGCGGCGAACACGTCGTGGAGGTGCGGCATCGACGTGTCGTCGACCGCGAACGGCCAACCCCAGCCGGTCTCTTCCCAGAGCCACTTGTAGCCCTCCCACAGGCCCCAGAGAGCTGCGACGACGAGGACGGCGACGCCGACGCGCCGTGCGATCGCGCCTGCGCGGCTCTCATGTGTCGCGGCGGCGCCGGCGTCGATCACGGTGAGTGATTACCACAACGCGAACAGCGTTGTATCCTCGCCGCGTGCCGCTCGACCCTTCACGGACGGTCGCCGAGCTCAGGGAGTTGCAAGCCCTGACGGGCGACGCGGACGGCGCCCAGCGCGTGGCTTGGACAGACACCTGGGAGCAGGCGCGTGCCTTTCTCCGGGCGAAGGTCGAACCGACCGGGGCGGCCGAGTCGATCGACCAGGCAGGGAACCAGTGGTTCACGCTCCTGGGCGCATCCGAGCGCGTCCTCGTGATCGGCGGTCACATGGACTCGGTGCCGAACGGCGGCTGGCTGGACGGCTGCCTCAACGTTCTCGCCGGCGTCGAGGTGCTGCGCCGGCTGGCCGAGGAGGGCACGCCGCCGCTCACGGTCCGGCTCGTTTCCTGGGCGGACGAGGAGGGCGCCCGCTTCGGCCGCTCGCTGTTCGGCTCGTCGGCGGCTGCGGGCTCGATGCGCGACCAGGACGAGTTGCGTTCGCTCACCGACCGAGACGGAGTCGCCTTGCCGGATGTGTTGCGTGAACATGGCGTCGACCTGGACGGTGCGCTCGCCGCCAGCTCCCAGCTCGACGGTGCGGTGGCGTATCTCGAGCTGCATATCGAGCAGGGACCGGTGCTCGAGTCGCTCGACCTGCCGCTTGGAGTCGTGCTCGGGACGTTCGGTGTCGAACGCTCGCGTTTCACCTGGCGTGGCCAGGCCGCTCACGCCGGCTCGACGCCGATGGACAAGCGACGCGATGCGCTCGCCGGAGCCGCGAAGCTCGCGCTCTACATCAGGGAGATCGCCGCCGAGGTGGGAAAGGGCGCGGTTTGCACGTCCGGCGGGGTGGTGACGCGGCCGGGCATCGTCACCTCGGTCGTCGAGACGGCCGAGCAGCTGCTCGACCAGCGCCATCTCGATGCCGACGCCCTCGCGCGCATGCTGCAGCTCGCGAGAGACGCGGCAGAGCGCTTCGCCGCCGAGGAGAACATCGAGGTCGAATGGGAGCGCATCTGGAGCATCGAGCCGATCCTGTTCGACGAAGACCTGATCGCACTCGCCGACGAGGCGGTCCGCGAGGTTTCGGGGACCTCGCACAAGCTGCCGTCGGGTCCGCTGCACGACGCCGCCGAGGTCTCGCGTGCCGGCATCCCGACCGTGATGCTCTTCGTCCAGAGTCTCCGTGGCCTCTCGCACACGAAGCTCGAGGACACGAAGGACGAGCATCTCGAGCTGAGCGTCCAGGCCCTCGACCGCCTGACCACGAAAACGCTCTCCTCGCTCACCTGAGCGCGCGACGAAGGACCACGAGTCTGACTCGTGTCTGACTCATGTCTGACTCCGTCGACTGGTGTGACGCGGCGGTGCAGCCACCGCTCACCCGTCCCCCGCAGCCAGGTTCGAGGCTGGAACCAGGAAGCACTCGATTCCGCATCCCAGGCCGGATTGCGGAACCGCGTTACGAAGCCGACGCACTTCTGTTGCGGTCAGGTGTGTCAGACACGTGTCTGACTCGAGTCAGACTCGACCGAGTGCGGCCCGGAGCTCCGCCGCGTACCCCGCTCGCTCTTCCGGAGCAACCCAACGCGACTCCGCTTGCCGCGCGTAGAGCTCGTCGCCCTCCGAGCGCGGGAAGACGTGGACGTGGAAGTGCCACACGTCCTGCTGGCCCCCCGGCTCGTTGTGCTGCCGCGTCGACGTTCCCTCGCAGGCATAGGCCGTCTTCATCGCCAGCGCGACTCGTTTCGCCGTCGCATACACCGCGCCCAGCAGGTCGTCGTCGATCTCGTAGAGGTTCTCCACATGCGCGTTCGGGATGACGATCGCAGCACCCGGATTGGCCGGCCACCACTTCGGCGAGACGAACGCCGTCGTGCGCTCGCCGCGCCAGACGACGTCGTCCACACGGTTTCGCTCCGTTTCCACTCCGTCCAGCAGCCGACAGAACGGGCAGGCGTAGCCGGACGGCTCGTGCACGCGGGCCTACTCGGCGACGACTGGGTTCGAGAGCGTGCCGATGCCCTCGACCTCGACCTCGACGACGTCGCCGGCCGCGAGCGCGAGCTTCGGTTCGCGCGCCCAGCCGATTCCCGGCGGCGTTCCCGTCAGGATCAGGTCGCCCGGCTCGAGCGTGAACGTGTTCGAGATGTAGGCGATCAGGAACGGCACCGGGAAGAGCAGGTCGCGTGTGTTCCCGTCCTGCAGTACCTCGCCGTTCAGGCGCTGCACGACTCGCAGGCCGCTGCCGTCGCCGAGCTCGGCCACCGGCGCCAGGTCGGCTCCGACCGGGCAGAACGTGTCGAAACCCTTCGCACGCGTCCACTGGGCTTCGGTGTACTGGATGTCGCGCGCGGACAGGTCGTTCGCACAGCGGTAACCGCGGACGTGGTCGAGCGCCCCCGACTCGGGGATCCGGCGCCCCTGCACGCCGATCTCGATCGCCAGCTCGGCCTCCGCGTCGACGTGAGTCGCCTCGCGTGGGAGCACGATCGGCTCGCCCGGCCCGATCAGGGTGTTCGTGAACTTGCCGAAGAGCAGCGGCGCCTCGGGGGGCGCGTCACCGAGTTCGGCCGCGTGCTCTGCATAGTTCCTGCCGACACAGATGATCTTCATGCCGTGATTCTGACGGACTAGTGTTCTCCGCACCGCGAGAGGAGACCCAATGAGCCTGAGCTTCGGCGTCACCGTGCTGCCCGACCCGCCGTACACCCGGATGATCGAGCTGATCCAGCTCGCGGAGCGCCACGGCTTCGAGTACGCGTGGACCTACGACTCGCACGTGCTCTGGCAGGAGTCGTTCCCCGTGTTCGCGCTGGTCGCCGACCGCACGTCGACGATCAAGCTCGGCCACATGGTCACCAACCCCGGCACGCGCGAGCCGACCGTGCTCGCGAGCGCCTACGCGACCTTGCACGACATTTCCGACGGGCGAATGATCATGGGCATCGGCCGCGGCGACTCGGCACGCAGGTACATCGGCCAGCAGCCGGTGAAGGTCGCCGAGTTCGAGGCCGCGCTGCAGATGCTGAAGCCGTTCATGAACGGCAAAGAGGTCGAGTGGAACGGGAAGCAGCTGCAGCTCAAGTGGGTCCGGCCCGAGCTGCCGGAGATCGAGATGCACGTCGCGGGTTACGGTCCGAAGGCGCTCGGCGTGGCGGGGCGCCAGGGCGACGGCGTGATCATCCAGCTCGCGGACCCCGACATCATCCAGTGGATCATGGCAACGGCGCGCCAGGCTGCCGCGGAGGCCGGTCGCGACCCCGCCGCGCTGAAGTGCATCGTCAGCGCGCCGAGCCACGTCACCGACGACCTGCAGGACGCGAGAGAACAGGTGCGTTGGTTCCCGGCGATGGTCTCGAACCATGTGCAGGACCTGATCGACCGCTACGGCAGCGACGGCAGCGCGATCCCGAAAGCGCTGACCGACTACGTGCAGGCCCGCAAGTTCTACGACTACAACGAGCACTCGAGGGTCGGCGCGAAGCACGGCGAGTTCGTGACCGACGAGATCTGCGACCGCTTCTGCGTGATCGGGAGCACCGAGCAGTGCAAGGCGAAGCTCGAGGAACTCGACGCGATCGGCGTCGACCAGTTCAACATCTACCTGATGACGCACGGCCAGGAAGAGACGCTCCAGACGTACGGCGACGACATCATCCCGCAGTTCGAGAGCGTTACCGCCTAAGGGTTCGTTCAGGGACTTACCCGATAGCGCGTCGCGCGATTCTCGGTAATCTCGGACCCATGAGTGCAAACGGAGCAGTTGTCAGCGCCCTGGACCTCGTCCGGCGCTATGGAGAGGGGGAGACCGCCGTCGACGCGCTGCGTGGCGTCTCGATCGACGTGCAACCTGGGCAGCTCGTCGCGGTCATGGGCCCGTCGGGATCCGGTAAATCGACACTGATGCACCTCCTTGCGGCGCTCGACCGGCCGACCAGCGGCACGGTGTGGATCGCCGGGCAGGTGCTGGGCTCGCTGAGCGACCGCGACATCACGATGCTGCGCCGCCAGCACATCGGCTTCGTGTTCCAGTTCTTCAACCTGCTTCCGATGCTGACGGCCGAGGAGAACATCCTCCTGCCGCTCTCGATCGCAGGTGAGAAGCCTGAGCCGGCGTTCTTCGCCGACCTGCTCGACCGTGTCGGCCTGACGGACCGGAAGGAGCATCGTCCGTCCGAGCTCTCGGGCGGACAGCAGCAGCGCGTCGCGATCGCGCGTGCGCTGGTCTCGCGCCCCAGTGTCGTCTTCGCCGACGAGCCGACTGGAAACCTCGACTCGAAGACGGGTGGCGAGATCCTGAAGATGCTGCAGGTCTCCACGAAGGAGCTCGGGCAGACGATGGTGATGGTGACGCACGACGCGAACGCGGCGTCGATCGCCGACCGCATCCTGTTCCTGGCCGACGGAGTGATCGTGCGCGAGCTCGGCCAGAGCGGCCCGGGCGAGATCCTCGCGACGATGAACGAAATCTCCCAGTGACCCGCGTCGCACTCAGAGGGATGCTCGGCCGCAAGCTGCGGACGGTGCTGACGATGATCGCGATCGTCCTCGGCGTCGCGATGGTCAGTGGCACGTTCGTGCTGACCGACTCGATCGACAAGGCGTTCGGCTCGATCTTCACGGACGCTCGCAAGGGATCCGACGCCGTGATCACCGGTAAGGCCGCGACGAGTACGAACAGCGGCTCGTCTGCGCCGACGTTGTCGGCGTCGCTCCTGCCCAAGGTGCGTGCGCTGTCGGACGTGGCCGCAGCCGAAGGCAATGTCGGCGGCGAAGCGCATCTGATCGGCTCGAACGGCAAGGCGATCGTGAACGGCGGCGCTCCGAACCTCGGCTTCAGCATCGCCAACGGCGCCTCGCGCTTCAATCCGCTCTCACTCCTCTCCGGCCAGTGGCCGCACGGCGACGAGGTGGTGATCGACCACAAGACCGCGGACGACAAGCACTTCGCTGTCGGCGACGAGATCGGCGTACAGGCCGAGGGGCCGGTCGTGAAGCTCAAGATCTCGGGCATCGTCAAGTTCGGCACGGGCTCGCTGGACATCGGCGGGGCAACGCTCGCCGGTTTCGACGTGCCGACGGCACAGCAGCTGTTCAACAAGGCTGGCCAGTTCGACGAGATCGACATTGCAGCCAAGCCCACCGTCTCGGATCAGCAGCTGGTCAATCAGGTCAAGCCGATCCTGCCGGCGAACGCGCAGGTGCGCACCGGCGCTCAGCAGGCCGCCGAGGACGCCAAGGACACCGACTCGTTCATCTCGTTCCTGCGCGGGTTCCTGCTCGCGTTCGGTGGGATCGCCCTCTTTGTCGGGAGCTTCGTGATCGCCAACTCGCTCTCGATCACGATCGCCCAACGGACACGGGAGTTCGCGACACTGCGCACGCTCGGCGCGACCCGAGGTCAGGTGCGGCGGTCGATCTTGATCGAGGCGCTGGTGATCGGGACGATTGCGTCCGTCACGGGCCTCTTCCTCGGGCTCTTGCTCGCGAAGGGCCTGTTCGGGTTCTTCACCGCGATCGGCTTCACGCTCCCGAACACCGGGATCATCTTCGGCACCCGAACCGTGATCATCTCGCTGCTCGTCGGCATCCTCGTCACGCTCGTTGCGAGCCTCCGGCCCGCCGTGCGTGCGACGCGTGTGCCGCCGATCGCCGCCGTGCGTGAAGGCGCCACCCTGCCGCCGTCCCGCTTCGCGCGGTTCCGCACACCAGGCTCGCTGATCGTGACCGGCCTCGGCTTCGCGGCAGTGATCTACGGGCTCTTCAGCGTCCAGCTCTTCGGCCAGCACATCGGCACCACCGGCGTGCTCGTGTGGATGGGGCTCGGAGCGTTGCTGGTCTTCATCGGCGTGTCGCTGGTCTCGGTGCGGTTCGTCCGGCCTTTGGCCTGGTCGATCGGGCCGCCGATCAAGTGGCTGCTGACCGTTCTCTGGCTCGTCTTCCTCTTCCTGATTCCGCTCGGGTGGATCTACCAGGTCTACTACCGCTTCCGGTACAAGGTCTGGCCGACGTACATCGATCGCTCGTCGGCAGCCGACCTCGCACGCGACAACGCTCGTCGGAACCCGCAGCGAACCGCATCGACCGCAGCCGCGCTGATGATCGGCCTGGCGCTCGTCACCATGGTCGCGCTGCTTGCCTCGGGCATCCTCGCGTCGTTCACGGGCGCGGTCAACAAGATCTGGACGAACGCCGACTACGCGATCACGGCTCAGAACAACTTCGACCCGATTCCGATCGCGGCGGCGAACGCTGCCTCCAAGGCGCCGGGTGTCTCTGCTGTCGGCAATGTGCGCACCGGCGACGCACGCGCGTACAACAAGAACTTCTTCGCCACGGCTGTGAACCCGGTCGGGGGCACCATGTTCTTGCTCGACTGGAAGGAAGGCTCACAGGCGGTCTTCTCCGAGCTCGGGGCCGACGGCGCGTTCATCGACGACGGCTACGCCAAGAAGCACAACCTGCATCTCGGATCGCCGATCACGCTGACGTTTGCGAGCGGCGCGAAGCAGACGTTCAAGATCAAGGGCATCTTCAACCCGCCGACGGGCGGCTCACCATTCGGCACCGTGACGATCTCGCAGACGGCGTGGGACAAGCTCAACCCGGACCCGAAGAACCTCTACTCCTTCGTGCGCATGCAGGGCGGGGTCACGGCCGCCAATCAGGCCGCCCTCGACGCCTCACTGAAGAGCTTCCCGAACGCGAAGGCGCAGACGCGCCAGAAGTTCATCGACAATCAGACAGCTGCGCTCAAGGGCATTCTCAACGTGTTCTACGTGCTGCTTGCGCTGTCGGTGATCGTCAGTGTGTTCGGCATCGTCAACACGCTCGTCCTGACCGTGTTCGAGCGGACGAGGGAGATCGGCATGTTGCGCGCGATCGGCATGACGCGGCCGCAGGTGCGTCGCATGATCCGGCAGGAGAGCGTGATCACGGCGCTGATCGGCGGCGTGCTCGGGATCCTGCTCGGGATCGTTCTTGGAGGTCTGCTGATCTACAAGGTCGACTTCATCGTCTTCTCCTTGCCCGTCACCTCTCTGATCGTCTTCGCGCTGGCCGCGATCTTCGTCGGCATCCTCGCCGCGATCTTCCCGGCGAGACGTGCGTCGCGTCTCAACATTCTGGAAGCGCTCCAGTACGAGTGACGACGCACGCCCTCGTCCGGCTGCTCGAGTTGCACGTCGCCAATGACGCGCGGGAGGAGGCCGATCGCTGCGCGATGGTGCGGCTCGCACGCGACCTGAGGGAGCCGCTCTCGCGCGACGAGCCGAACGCGCATTTCACTGCGTCGGCGTTCGTGATCGACGTGAACGGCGAGCGCACGTGTCTCGTCCGGCACGCGAAGCTCGGCAGGCTGCTGCAGCCGGGCGGCCACATCGAGGAGAGCGACGAGTCTCTGGAGGCGGCGGCTCTGCGGGAGGCACGCGAGGAGACCGCGCTCGAGTTGACGTTGCATCCGACCGCCCCCCGGCCATTTGACCTCGACATCCATCAGATTCCGGAGTGGCCCGGTGAGCCGGCCCACCATCATCTCGATGTGCGCTACTTGGTGATCGGGCACGGCGAGCCGTGCGCGGGTGCGGCCTGGCATCCGCTCGGCGAGGTGGGGGACGGCTCGGTCGACCGTCTCGCCGCCAAGGCGCGAGCGCTCAGAATCCCGGCGTCGGGCTGAGGTCGAGCGGGCTGGCCGGCAGGCCGGCGACCGGCTCGCGCACGTTGTACGCGGCCGGTGCGACGTCGTTCGGGGCGTCGGGGTGGAAGATCGAGGCGAGCGTCTGGATTTGGTCGCGCCCGGGACCGAGCTCGAACTGGCCGCCGCCGTAGAGTGCGATGTCGTGCTCGCGGCAGGCGTCGTAGAAGTCGAACAGCCGCCGGACCGAGCCGAAACGAGACGGCTTGCAGTTCAGGCAGCGCGGCTGGAACGGCAATGCCTCGACATCGCTCCACTCGTGGATCGCCGCGTCCCAGGTGATCCGGTCGCGATGTTCGTCGAGCGCGGCGAGCGTCTCCGGCGTCAGCGCGGGGTCCTCGATCCAGGCGTCCGGGAACGCGTCGGCGATCCGGGCGTAGAGCTCTGGATCGGGCGGTGAGCCGAACTCGGCGCGGTAGATGCCCTTGAAGTCGACGGTGTCGACGCAGCCTGCGCCCGAGAGGTGGGCGATCAGGGCGTCCGGCCAGTCGCGGTCGGGGTCCAGCTTGAAGCGCAAGTCCGGCGCGAGCGCGAGCCACTCCTCCACCGCGGTGCTGCGTGTCGAGACGACGAACCGGAGCGGCTGCATCGGCTTGCCGAGCGCCTCGGCCAGCGTCAGGCCGGCCTGGCGCAGCGCGAGGTCGAGCGCCGCCGACTCGAACGCCCAGCGCCGGTACTCGGTCTGCCCCGCCTGCAGCAGCGAGAACGAGTCGACCGTGTGCTGTCCGGCGAACGGCAGCTCGCCTCGCCGCGCCTGGAACCGCTCCTGGGCCGCGGGGTCGTAGTCGACCTCCTCGCCGCGGCCCCACACACCGCCGCCCCGCAGGACGACGACCGTGCGCTTGAGCGTGAAGTCCGCAGCCACCTCCTGCTCGAGCGGGCCCAGCTCGTACCCGTCGATCTCGAGCGGCAGGTCCTTGACGGCATCGTAGGTCGACACAGGCGCGAGCCTAGATGATCACCGACGGCAATCGCCGATGGATCATCTAGCGGCGCCGGCGCAGGTGGCGTTGCAGCGCGTCGAGGCGGTCGTCCCATTCCTCGCCGGTGCGCGTCAGCCGGTAGCGCGTCTCGCGGCCCTGTCGCTCGGACTCGACGAGGCCCGCGCCGGCCAGCGCGGCCAGGTGCTTCGCGACGGCTTGTCGCGTCATCGGCAGCTCGCCGGTCAGCTCGGTCGCCGTCGCGGTCCCCTGGTCGGAGAGGTAGCCGATCACCTGCCGGCGGTTCGGGTCCGCGAGCGCGCTGAAGACGAGGTTCAGCGCATCAGGCAACAGCGAACGCCGAGGCCTGCAGCTCGAGTGCCGTCGTCCACGCCGGTGCGGTCTCGACGACAGTCAGCCGTGTGCCGTCGCCGTCGTCGTCGAGGGTGAATTGGACCTCGCCTTCATCGTCCCATTCGAACGCGAGCCGCCGCTCCGGTTCGACCTCGGTGACGGTCGCCGAGCGCTCCTCGCCGTTCGACCAGCGGAAGCTGGCACCGCCACCCGGGCGCAGGTCGAAGTCGACGTCGTTCGCGAACCACTCGGCGAGGCGATCGGGATCGGTGAGCGCGTCCCAGACGTCTTCGCGCGGAGCGGGGAGCACGATTTCACGACGGATCATATGCAACCTCCAAGTTGCGCTATATTCATGCAACCGACGAGTTGCATGTTATAGGAGGTCGTGATGCTGGTGGGCTCGGTCGTGCCGATGGTGCTGGAGCAGGACGGTCGCATGGAGCGCTCGTTCGACATCTACTCGCGGCTGCTTCGTGAGCGGATCGTCTTCCTCGGGCAGGAGGTGAACGACGACATCGCGAACCTGATCGCGGCGCAGCTGCTCTTTCTCGATGCCGAACAGCCGGGCAAGGACATCTATCTCTATGTGAATTCGCCGGGCGGCTCGGCCTATGCCGGGATGGCGATCTACGACGCGATGCAGTACGTGCAATCGGATGTCTCGACCGTGTGCCTCGGGATGGGCATGAGCGCCGGCGCCATGATCCTGTGCGGGGGTGCTGCAGGCAAGCGTTATGCGCTTCCGAACGCCAAGCTCATGATCCACCAGGGCTCGGGCGGCTTCCGCGGCACTCCGGCCGACATCCAGATCGCGGCCCGCGAAATCCTCGATATGACGAAGCGAATGGCCGAGATCATCGCGCGCCACAGCGGGCAGGACGTCGACCAGGTGCTGCGTGACATCGACCGCGACCGCTTCATGACGCCCGAGGATGCTGTCGGGTACGGCCTCGTCGATGCGATCATGCAGCCGCGTGCGCTGGCAACCGGTTGATGAGACGACGGACGGCTTCGGCTGGATCGAGACCCGGCCCCTCAGCAGGACCTCGCACGCCCTGCTCGTCGGCGGCCGGGTCTGGCTGATCGACCCGTTCGACGGCGACGGCCTCGAGGCCCGCATCCGCGAGCTCGGACCGCCCGGCGGCGTGCTGCAGCTGCTCGACCGGCACGCCCGCGATGCTGCCGGCTGGGCCGCTCGGCTCGGCGTCGAGCTGCGCCGGGCGTGGGAGAGCGTCGGCGACGCACCGTTCGAGGTACTTCCGGTCGTTCGACGGCGCTGGTGGCGGGAGGTGGCGCTCTTCGAGCCGGTGGGCGGGACGCTCGTGTGTGCCGATGCGCTCGGGACGGTTCCGTTCTTCGTCGCCGGGAACGAGCCGATCGGCGTCCATCCGCTCCTGCGGCTCGCCCCGCCGCGCGTGCTGGCCCGCATCGAGCCGGCGCGAGTGCTCGTCGGGCACGGTTCCGGACTTGCTGACGGCGCTGCACCGGCCGTGCGCGAGGCGATCGCCACCGCCCGGCGCCGCTTGCCGAGCGCCCTGGCCGGTGGGGTTAGTGCAGTGAGAGCCGCAAGGGCGGCCAGTAGGTGAGCAACAGCGGGCCGACGAGGCGGTCGCGCGGCACCGAGCCCCAGGTGCGGGAGTCACAGCTGTGTGACCGATCGTCGCCCATGAAGAAGTAGTGCCCCTGCGGCACGTGCCACGTGCCGACGGTCGTGTCCTCGGAGCGACCGAGCACGTAGTTCTCGTGCAGCGGCTTACCGTCGATCGAGATCACGCCGCCACGCTCGCTGACCGTCTCGCCGGGCAGGCCGATCAGGCGCTTGACGAAGGTGCCGCCCTCGCCGCAGGCTGCTGCGGCTGCGGCAGGCGCCTGGAAGACGACGATCTGTCCGCGCTTCGGGTCGCTGAACCTGTAGGCGAGGCGATTGACGATCACGCGGTCGGAGTAGCGGCCCTCGCACCAGGCGCCCGGTTTCGCGCAGTGCAGCGTCGGCTCCATCGAGGACGAGGGGATCCGGTACGGCTTGGCGACCTCGGCCTCGAACGCGAGCACGAAGGCTCCGGCGACGGCGATGGTGATCGCCCAGTCGACGACTCTGCGCAGGCCCGGCACCCCGGAATGGTACGCGGCCCCGGGAGCTATCCGCGGAGCGTGTTCTTGACGAAGAACAGGAGGTTCGCGGGTCGCTCGCCCAGGCGCCGCATCAGATACGGGTACCACTCGGGCCCGAACGGCGTGGCGACGAGCACCTTGAAGCCGCGGCGGACGAGGTCGAGCTGGAGCTGCGGGCGGACCCCGTAGAGCATCTGGAACTCGAACCGCTCCTTCGGGATCTCGTGGTCGGCAGCGAAGCGGATCGCATGCTGGATCAGGGTCGAGTCGTGCGTCGCGATCGCGGTGTGACCGGCCTCCGTCAGCATCCGCTCGAGCAGGCGGACGTACGCTGCGTCGACGTCCCCCTTCCGTGGGAAGGCGACCGATTCGGGCTCCAGGTACGCCCCCTTGACCAGGCGCAGGTTCGGCTCCAGCGGGAGCAGCGCGTCGAGGTCGGTGGGGGTGCGGTAGAGGTACGACTGCAACACCGTCCCGACCCGATCGAGCCCGTCGGCGCGCAGCCGGCGATAGAGCCGCAGGGTCGCTTCGACGAACTGTGACTGCTCCATGTCGATCCGGATGAAGCCGCCGCGCTCTCCGGCGTGTTCGACCAGGCCGCGGACGTTCGCGTAGGCGAGCTCCTCGTCGATCTCCAACCCGAGGTGCGTGAGCTTCAGCGCGACGTTCGCCCGTAGCTGCTCGTCGGCGATGCGGTCGACGATCTCGCGGTAGGCGGCGACGACGGACTCGGTCTGAGTCGGGGAGAGCACGCCTTCGCCGAGCAATGTCGTGTTCGCCCAGAGGCCCTGGTCGTTCAGGCGCCGAAGGACGACGAGGCATTCGCCGAGCGTCTCACCGGCCACGAACCGTGACGCACCGAAGCGCATGCCGTGTCGACGCACGACGCCTTGCACCCGGCTGCTGTCCGCGGCAGCGAGGATTCCCGTTCGCAGCGTTGCGTTCAGGCCTGCGGTCAGGCGTGCGCCAGCAGCCACTCGTTCACCTCGCGCAGGCGCCGCTCGAAGAGCGTCAGATGCCCGTCGCTCGGGTCGATCCGCGCCTCGACTCCCGCGACGCGCGCGGCGAGCCAATGGCCGTGCGAGACGGGAACGAAGCGATCGTCGTCACCGTGGAGCAGAAGCACCGGTCTGTCGATCGACGCCAGGTCGAAGCCCCACGGCTTGTCGAACGCGAGGTCGTCGTCGAGCCAGCCGTCGACGCCGGGCGCCAGACCGTGGCGGTCGCCATCGAGCACGTAGGCGGCGAACGCGCCGGTCAGTACGGCGCGATCCGCCGGGCCGAGCAGCGTCTCCATCACCTGAACGAGCTCCTCGGCGTCGGAGGCGAGGAGCGCCTCCGCCTCGGTCTCGAGGTAGGGCCGCAGCACGGCTTCGCCCTCGCGCGCCTTGCCGAACTCGACGTGGTTCTCCTCGCCCATGCCGTCGAGCCAGTTGAGTCCCTCCGCCTCGTATGGCGCGACAGCGGCAAGGCTTGCGACTGCTGCGAGCCGCTCGTCGCAGAGCGCGGCGCA
>DASYPH010000270.1:0-1715 GCA_036006925.1 Gaiellaceae bacterium | reverse complement strand
AAGAACGGCTCAAACAAACGCATTCCTAAACCGCGTGCACAAGTTCGATTCTTGTCGGGGGCATTCGGTGCCCCACGTCGTACTGACGGCGTGGGCACGCCTTATGCCAAAGGCGGCTCCTCGAGTTCGAGCGGCGTCACGACGATCGTGGCGGGGCGACGTGCATGTGCCGCACGACCTCGCGGTCGGCTTGAAGGTGATTGCGGCCGGTGTCGGTTTCTCCGACTTCGCCCACCGGCAGACCGGGCATGCCGACAACTACCTCGAGCTGCACCCGCTCCTGGCGCTCAAGCGGCTCTATTCCGAACGCCAAGCCACTGACACCTCCCGCCCCGCGTTCCACGTGGAAGGCGGCGGCCCCCGTCTCCGACGCGCTCCGACCCGGAAGGGCTTAGCGCGCGGCTCCTCGGGGCCGCCTATAGCTGCGCGGCCGGTTCTCGATCGACGCAGCCGACTTCACTAATGCCGCGGTTGTGCGTACCGAAACAAGCGCGGCCTGCCCTTGCCGCAGCCAATCCAGCGACATAGATTTCCCGTACTGGGTTCATCCTTCCGCGGGAGCCGCAATGCCGAGCAGATTGCGCGTTCTGATCGCCGACGACGAGCCGCCGATCCGCCTGTTGTGCCGGGTGAACCTTGAAGCCGAAGGTATGACGGTCACCGAAGCTGTCGACGGCGAAGACGCGCTCGCCGCGATCGCCGCGGAGCTCCCAGACGTCGCTGTCCTCGACGTGATGATGCCGCGCCTGGACGGGTGGGAGGTCGCTCGCCGCCTCCGAGCTGCTTCCGAAACCGCCAACCTGCCGCTGGTGTTCCTGACTGCCGTGAGCGCAGAAGAAGCGAAGCCGCACCTCGCCACGCTGCACGCTGTCTACATCGCTAAGCCGTTCAACCCTGTCGAGCTCCCGGCGGCCATCGGCCGCGCGCTGATCGCCTAAGCGACACGTGGGCCGGAGACACCGTGCGTGCGCCAGCGTCGTTACGCCCCACGCAGCTGCAGTCTCATGCGAGTGCCTGGCAGATGTCGAGCACCCTGAGCCGTAGACGAACCTGTGTGCCGGGAGCCCGCGACATCTTGCGTGCCGCCTTGGTGCTGGCTCCTACCCGCCTGCGCCGTAGCCGTCGACGCGCTCGGGATGGATCTCGATGATCACGCGCTGCTCGCCGGGGCCGAGGTAGGGGTACTTGTCTTCACCCAGGTACTTCTTGGCGAGCATGTTGATGTGCTCGAGCGCGCCCTCCTCCAGAATCGTGGCGGTGCCGCTCACCATCACGTAGCCGGACTGCTGGTCCTCGGCGGGTAGGACGGTGACGGTCGCCCGCGGGTCGCGCTCGACGTTCTTGACCTTCATCCTCCCGCGAGCGCTGTTGACGAGCACGTTCTCGCCGTCGTAGTCGATCCAGACGGGAGTGGCTTGCGGTGATCCGTCCTCGCGGATCGTCGCTATCACGCCCCAGTTGCGGTCGGTGAAGAGCTTCGCCTGTTTCGCATTCAACGTGGCCATCGTTCGTGCCTCCTGTTCGCATGTGTGGGCGGACAATGTGGTTCGGACGAAGCGTTGGAACGCGTTTCCGAGTGCGAATAGTCCATCGCCAGTCGGAAGTCCGATCGCTGAATTCCGGCACGACGCTCGCCTGCGCCAGCGTTCGGCAATGACGCCTGAGCGCCTGTCCCCCGCGTTCGCTATTGGCTCAGCAACGTGTCAGGCTGGACG
>DASYPH010000269.1:0-1612 GCA_036006925.1 Gaiellaceae bacterium | reverse complement strand
GTTCTCCGACCTTGATTTCGAGCTTGCGCAGCGCTTCGCCGACGCGGCCACGATCGCGATCGAGAATGCTCGAACGCGCGCGGAGCTGCGTGAGCTCAGCCGCCGTGACGAGCTGACGGGACTGCTGAACCGCCGAGGGTTCAACGAGCTGCTCGCTGCCGCGCTAGGCGAGGCGGAGGCGAAGCCGGTCTCGCTGGTCCTGCTCGACCTCGACGACTTCAAGAGCGTCAACGACGAGCACGGGCACCTCAGCGGCGACGACGTGCTCGCCGAGGTGGCGCGTGTCCTGCGCTCGGCCGTCGACGACGCGGGGCCAGTCTGCAGGCTCGGTGGTGACGAGTTCGCCGTCATCCTCATCGACGCGACCGCTGCGGAGGCGGAGGCTGTATCCGATCGCATCCACGAGGCGCTCGCGAGTACCGTCGTGATCGTCTCGACCGGCGAGGTGCGTCAGCGGGCGAGCATCGGGTTCGCCGGCACCGACGCGATCGTGTCGCCGACGATCGAGGATCTGATGCGCGAAGCCGACCGTGCGATGTATGCGACGAAGCGCGAGCGGGAGCCGATCAGGCTGCAGCTCGTGTCCGACGCGAGCGCGTAAGGCGTAGACCTTCCCGCTGCGGGAGGTGGTCGCGGTAGCGGATCGTGAGCACGCAGAGGCTGACCATCAGCGCGAGGTTTCCGGTGAGGATGAAGGCGTCGGCCATGTTGAAGGCGACGCCACCGGTCTGACTGCCGATCAGGATCGGGTTCGGCACCTCGAGGTGGTCGGTGCTTGCCGAGAGCAGGTTGCCGAGGATGCCGCCGGTGAAGATGCCGGCGGCGATCGCCACGGTGTTCGAGGGTAGCCGGGCGAGTGCGAACGCGCCGAACATCAAGAGACAGGAGCCGAAGAACCAGAGATCGGAGCGTTGATGGAGCGCCCAGGGTGGCGTTGGCACAGTGCGCTTCACCCAGAGGTCGACCGCGGCGAGGCTGACGGCCACTACCAGTAGTACCAACAGGCGTTCCAGCCACACGGCCCTCCCCATGCCCGCATGGTAGAGGGCGGAAACCGTCAGCTGTCGACGGCTCCCTCCTCTCGCCGGCGGCTGCGCTCGGCTCTGAGCGCGTCGATTTCGGCGTGCAGCTCGCGACGACGCGCCGAGATCTCACGCTCCTGTTGCAACCCGACCTCGTTCGGGAAGCTCGCGAGGCGATCATGGAGCTTGCGCCGGCGCGCCGACACGTCGCGCTCCTCCGTTTCGAGTGCCTCGATCCGAGCATCGAGCTGCCCGTCGTCCAACATGGGGTGTTACTACATCAGACGCGGCAGTCGGCACAAGCCCCGCGGACCACGACCTCGTGGCCGACGACCGTGTAGCCGCTCCGCTCCTCGACGGCCACGAGGGCACGCTCGAGACCGCGGTCGGCGAACGGCTCCACCTTGCCGCAGTCGGCACACACGAAGTGGTGGTGGAGATCCGAGTGCCTTGCCGGCTCGTAGCGAACGACTCCGTCGCCGACGTCGACACGTTGTACGAGCGCCTGCTCGGCGAGGGCGTCGAGCATCCGGTAGACACTCGCGAGCGCGACAGGCTGACCGACGCGGCTCAGCTCGTCGTGGATCTCG
>DASYPH010000268.1:0-1690 GCA_036006925.1 Gaiellaceae bacterium | reverse complement strand
AGGATCACGAGCGCGTCCTCGCCGAGCCCCTGGAACGTGTACGGCGACGTCCGCGGCTTGAACGCGCCCCCTCGGAGCCACGTGGCGCCTGCCTCGTTCACCACGCGGGCGGTCTCGAGCGTCTGTTCGCGGTACTCGACCGTGCACGGACCCGCGATCAGCCCGAAGAACTCGTCGCCCACCTTCCGGCCGTCGACGTCGATCACGGTCGGGTCGGGCGAGACCTCACGCGAGACGAGTTTGTATGGCTTCAGGATCGGCAGCACCTGCTCGACCCCGGGATAGCCTTCGAGCGGAAGCGTCGCCAGCAGCTCGCGCTCGCCGATCGCGCCGATCACGGTCGCCTCGCGCCCGCGCGTGACGCGCGCGTCAACCCCGGCCTCCTGCAGGCGCGCGAGCACGTGCTCGGTCTGGTCGGGCGTCGCGCCCGCGCCCATCACGATCAACAGCTCGGGGGAACCGTTCGCGGCCATCTGAACCAGTAAAGCTAGTTGCGATACTTCGGGCCATGCGGATTTTCAGCGGGATCAGAGCCTCGGGGGCGAAGACGCTGGGCAACTACTCGGGCGGCTTCCGCCAGTACGCGGCCACGCAGGAAGAGGGCGAGGCGTTCTTCTGCATCGTCGACCTGCACTCGATCACGACGCCGTTCGAGCCGGCCGAGCTGCGCGAGTCGACGCTCGACCTCGCTGCGATGCTGTTCGCGACCGGCCTCGACCCCGACCGCTCGACCGTCTTCGCCCAGAGCCACGTCAGCGCCCACCCCGAGGCGGCCTGGCTGCTCAGCTCGGTCACGAGCTTCGGCGAGTTGCGCCGGATGACCCAGTTCAAGGACCGTGCCGCCGAGCAGGACTTCGTCTCGGCCGGCCTCTTCACCTACCCGGTGCTGATGGCCGGCGACATCCTGCTCTACCAGACCGACCTCGTCCCGGTGGGCGACGACCAGCGGCAACACGTGGAGCTGACCCGCGACATCGCGATGCGGTTCAACCAGCGCTTCGGCGAGACGTTCGTGGTGCCCGAGGTCTCGATCCCCGCGGACGGCGCGCGCATCAAGAACCTGCAGGAACCCGAGCGGCTGATGTCGACGACGCGCGGCGCGCCGCAGGGCGTCGTCCGGCTGGTCGACCCGCCCGAGACGGTCCGCAAGAAGTTCAAGACGGCCGTGACCGACTCCGGCAGCGACGTCCGCCACGACCCTGCGAAGAAGGCCGGCATCTCGAACCTGATCGAGATCATGGCCGTCGCGACCGGGGACTCGATCCCCGAGATCGAGTCGCGCTACGACGGCCAGGGCTACGGGCAGTTCAAGCAGGACGTGGCCGAGGCGGTCGTCGAGCTGCTGACCCCCATCCAGCAGCGCTACGAGGAGCTCCGCTCCGACGAGTCGCAGCTCAAGGCGATGCTCGCCCGCGGCGCCGAGAAGGCCCGCGAGGCCTCCGCCCCCACGCTCGAGCAGATGTACGAGCGCATGGGCTTCGTCCGGCCTTGATGATCTAGGAATCTCTACCGTAGGATCGGGAGCGTCAGTCACTCGGCCCAGGGAGGGTATTTGGGGCAGGACTGCGGCGCCGCCATTTCGTCACGGAATCGTCTGGATTCCGTCACCCCTGTGCCGTTCGCGCCGATCTAGCGTCGGCGTTCGTCCGTCTACCGCGAAGGGGAAGGAAAACGATGCTGAAGTTCGTTC
>DASYPH010000267.1:0-2528 GCA_036006925.1 Gaiellaceae bacterium | reverse complement strand
TACGGCAACAACGCAGTCGAGGTCATGTACGTCGACGTGCGGTAGGCGCACCTGCAAACCGAACGAGCTCGACTCGCTGGTGCGTCTGATCGTCCTGGGCAGCCGTGCATGATGGGTTGATGCGGCAGGACCTTCCCAGGGGAACGGTGACGTTCCTCTTCACCGATGTCGAGGGGCGGGGCCGACCTCTTCCACGATCCCCATCGACTCGTGGCCGAGGATGTCGCCCTCCGAGAGGTACGGCGACATCAGCTCGTAGAGATGAAGGTCGGAGCCGCAGATCGCCGACGAGGTGACGCGCACGACGACATCGTCCGCCTCCTCGATGCGGGGGTCGGGAACCGTTTCGACCCGGACGTCACGCTTGCCGTGCCAAGTGAGCGCCTTCATGCAGAGCCTGTTGCCTCTGGCTCAATGGAGAAACCACGCGCCAAGGGCTCGGCGTGCGAGCGACATCGGCGTCGTCCGGTCTGGGGACGGTGGCTCGACGTGGAATGCGCCGCCTTCCTGCCCAACACGTTCAACTCTGGAGCTTCCGGCAGTCCGTCGTAGGCGACGCTCGCGTCGCTCACCCGCTCGTACGTCGATGGAAGTCACGCCCGTGGCGGTCGTCCGCGCCGGAGCGGCACAACAGACAGCCATCCGCAGTGGAATACTTGAGTGCGCAATGTTCGTTGTCACCCCGTGAATGGATCTGGGCCTCGTCACCTTCGCCGACCTCCACCCAGGCGTCGGCCCGGAGGAGCGGATGCGCAATCTCCTCGAAGAGGCGAAGCTCGCCGACGACCTCGGCCTGAAGCTGTTCGCCGTCGGGGAGCACCACCGCCCCGACTATCTCGTCTCCTCGCCGGCGACCGCGCTGGCCGCGATCGCCGCCGTGACGACGCGGATCCGGCTCTCGAGCGCCGTGACCGTGCTCTCCTCCGAGGATCCGGTGCGGGTCTTCCAGCAGTTCGCCGAACTCGATCTGATCTCGGGCGGGCGAGCGGAGATCATGGCGGGGCGAGGGTCGTTCGTCGAGTCGTTCCCGCTCTTCGGCTACGACCTGGGCGACTACGACGAATTGTTCGCCGAGAAGCTCGAGTTGCTGCTCGCGATCCGGGACGGCGAGCGCGTCACCTGGCACGGCAAGCACCGGGCGCCGCTCGAAGGCGCCGGCGTCTGGCCACGCCCCGTACAGGATCCGCTTCCGATCTGGATCGCCGTCGGCGGCAGCCCTGAGTCGGTGGTACGGGCGGCAACGCTCGGCCTGCCGCTGACCCTCGCGATCATCGGCGGCCAAACGGCACGGTTCAGGCCGTTCGTCGATCTCTACCGGCGCACCTGGGATGGGACCGGGCAACGCGGCGAGCCGCGTGTGGCCATCAACACCCATGCGTTCGTCGCACCTTCACGCCGCGAGGCAGACGCAGCCTTCGCCAACTCATACCTCGCCCTGATGAACCGGATCGGCCGCGAGCGCGGCTGGCCTCCCTCCGGGCGTGGGGAGTACGAGGCCCTCGCCTCCCCAGCCGGCCCACTCGCTCTCGGCTCCCCCGAGGAAGTGGCCACCAAGATCTTGTCCGTCCACGAGCTGTTCCGACCCGAGCGCTATCTCGCCCACATCAGCATCGGCGCGGTCACACACCGTGACGTCATGCGAGCGATCGAGCTCTTCGGGACGCAGGTCGCGCCGATCGTCGAACGGGAGACCGTCGCGCGCGCGACCGCATCTTCATGACCCGTAGCATCAATGCGCCGATGGTCGTGACCCTGCCCGAGCTCCACCTCGCCGACTGGCGCCCGACCAAGGACACGTTGCACCTCTACTGCCAGATCATCGGCAAGATCCGCCTCGCGACCACGCCGCCGCGCAACCACTGGTGGCACGCCCCGCTCTACGTCGACGTGAGAGGCCTCACGACCAGGCGGCTGCATCACAAAGCCACGACCTTTCAGATCGACTTCGACTTCGTCGACCACTCGCTGCTCGTTCGCACCCATGACGGCCGCAAGCGGTCGTTCGACGTCGTCGACGGTCTCGCGGTCGCCGACTTCGACGCCCGCCTGCATACGGCGCTGAGCGAGCTCGGAATCGACGTCGCGATCAACGAGCAGCCGTTCGGCGTGCCGATGAAGACGCCGTTCCCCCACGACCGCGACCACGCCTCCTGGGACCGCGATGCCGTAGCGCGCTACGGCCGCATCCTCGACTGGACGGACGGCGTCTTCGAGGAGTTCAGCGGATGGTTCGGCGGCAAGACCAGCCCCGTCCATCTCTTCTGGCACGGCTTGGATCTCGCCGTGACCCGTTGCTCCGGCCGGCCGGCCCCCGAGATCGCCGCCGATGCGGTTACGCGAGAGGCGTACTCACAGGAGGTGATCTCGTTCGGCCTCTGGGCGGGCGACGACAACGTCCAGGACACCGCTTACTACTCCTACACGGCACCCGAGCCCGAAGGCTTGCGCGACCAACAGCTGCCCGTCGGCGACTGGCTCGAGTACGGCAGCGGATCGCTTGCGATCCTCCCCTACGACCTGGTCCGCAC
>DASYPH010000266.1:0-7484 GCA_036006925.1 Gaiellaceae bacterium | reverse complement strand
CCGAGTATTTCGAGACGAACGTCGCAGGCGCGTCGAACGTGACGGGTTTCTGCCGCGAGCGCGCGATCAAGACCATCGTCTTCGCCAGCTCGATCTCGACGTATGGGCCAGGCGAGGATCAGAAGACCGAAGAGTCGGAGCTCAGCCCCGTGACGAGCTACGGCAAGTCGAAGACGGTCGCCGAGCGGATCCATCGCGAGTGGCTCGATGAAGCGCCTGACCACCGCTTGATCGTCCCGCGCCCGGCCGTGACGTTCGGTCTCGGCGAGGGCGGAAACTTCGACCGGTTGCTCAAAGCGATGCGCCAACGCCGGTTCGTCTATCCCGGCCGAACGGACACGATCAAATCCTGCGGTCATGTCACCGACCTCGTCGGGAGCATCGCGTGGGCGTTGTCGCTCGAGGACCGGACGATCACCTACAACTTTTGCTACCCAGAGCGCACGACGATCGCGCAGATCGCTACGGCGATCGCCGACACCTTCGACATCCCCGCGCCGCGGTTCTGCGCGCCCTTGAAGCTCATGCTCGCGCTCGCCGCGCCGTTCGACCTGCTCGAGAAAGCTCATCTCAGGACCGGGATCAACAAGGCCCGGATCATGAAGCTGGTCGAGTCGACCAACGTCTATCCAACGGTGCTGGTCGAACGTGGCTACGAGTTCCGCACGAATCTCGAGACTGGAGTCGGACTCTGGGCCGAGAGCCTCGAAGCGCACGCTCGAGCGGGATGAAGATCCTCTTCGTCGCCCACGATGGCGCTGATGGGATCGGGACTCATTCGGCCGGGCTGCAGGCCGCTTTGCCCGCGGTGCTGGGGGCTGACGACAATCTCGTCGTCACAGCGCTCACGGGCCGCCGTTCCCGGCGAGGGGCTCGGATTCTCGGCCAGCAGCTTCGCCTTCCCTTCACCGAACGAGACGCGGATCTGGTGCACCTGCCGGACTTCCGACCGACCCTCATCGATACTCGACCGACGCTGTTGACCGTCCATGACGTCTGCGTTCTCGACCGTCCTGAGTGGTACCCGCGCTCGGTCTACCGCTACAAATCGACGTTCCTGAAGCTCGTCAGGGTGAAGCAGCCGGCCGCCATCGTCTGTGTGTCGGCATACACCGAGCGGCGACTCCGGCACCACCTCCCGGGCCTGCGCAGCCCGATCTCCGTCATTCACCCCGGGATCGAGACGCCTGAGCTTGCACCGCTGCCGACCGGGGACGAAGAGTTCTTCTTGACCTTGTCGACGATCGAGCCGCGCAAGAACCACCTCGGCCTCCTCGCGGCATTCCGGGACGCCCGGCGTCGGGGCCTCAGGCTCCGCTGGAAGGTGGCGGGCGCCAGCGGCTACAAGGGCGAACCGATCGCGGCCGCCCTTCGCTCAGTCGACGGAGTCGACGTGCTCGGGCCGGTCACGAACGTCGAGCGGGAGCATCTCTTCCGCGCTGCGGCGTTCGTCGCCGTCCCTTCTTCCGTCGAAGGATTCGGAATCCCGGCCGGCGAGGCGATGGCCCGCGGGCTCCCGGTGATCGTCGCAACGGGCAGCGGCCTCGACGAGGTCGGCGCGGGCGCCGGACTGCGGCTCGACCCCGACGACGTCCACGCCTGGGCCGACGCCCTGTTGCAGCTGCAGGACGACATAGGCCTGCGGGGTGAGCTTCGCCGAGAGGGAATCGAGGCGGCGACAGGCATGAGCTGGAGCGAGGCCGCCGAGTCGTACGTCGCGCTGTACCGCTCGCTGGTCGCCTAGAACGCACGTGTCGATCGGTCTCGGAATCGGGACGTCGAGCTCTACCGGTCAGTGTCGTCTGCTTTCGCCCCCGTACTCCGCTAGGAGAACCCGGCCGCGAACCCTCGATGCATCGCGGCAACCTCGCCGCGGCCGATTGCTCGAAAGACCAGCGCTCGGCCCAGGTGTCCGCCACGCAGAATCGCAACGGTCAGCTCGGCCCGCTTGTGACCCAGGTGTCGGCGGATCACGGCAGCTTCTGCCTCGGCCACCTTCCGGGCTCTAAGGGGCGCCGGATAGGCGCTCGCCGTCGATCCGCCGCCGGAATGCACGAACTCAGCCTCGGTTGTGAACCACGTCGTGCCACCCGACTCATGCGCCCGCCAGAACAAGTCGTGGTCTTCTCCGTACATCGCCGCGACCGGCTGAAAGCCTCCGAGGGCACGCCACGTCGCGGCGCTCGCCGCGACAACCGCCCCGGTCGCCGACTGAACCGATCGCGACCCTGCGTGATCCCAATACGTGCTGAGGCGGGGCTGCAGCCCGTTCGGGAGCAGACGACTGAGGCCACTTGCCTGCGCCGCTGCCGGGAGCGGTGTCCGGAACGGAACCACGCTGCGCTGAAGAGTCAGATCTTCGTTGAGCAATCGCGGAACGGCGAGCGCGACACCCGGGCGGTCGAGAGCTTTCACGAGCGCCTCGACGCTCCCCGAGCGATGGAGGTACGCATCGCTGTTGACGAACAAGAGCACATCGCTGTCGACCAGCCGTGCTGCTCCGAGGTTGCAAGCACGGCCGTAGCCGACGTTCTCGGCCAGTCGAACAACACGGCCAGGAAGCTCTTCCTCAACTCGTTCCGCGCTCCCGTCGCCGGATCCGTCGTCCACGATCACGAGGTCGCGCAGTTCGACGCCGTCCGCGATCAGGGCCCGAGCTGCGCGGACGGTTGATTCCGGCGTCCGCCAGTTTGCGATGACGGCGCCGACGCGGGGGCTCGAGGGACGTTCCACAGGAAGCGAACCTATGATGCCACGGTGATTGCGGCCTTCATCTGGACGTCCGCGTTCCCGGCTCTAGAATCAGCCGAATGACTGCTCTCGCGGCCGCTGCCAATCGCACCGAGCTCAGGCGCTGATGCGGGTACTGGTCACCGGAACCGAGGGGTACATCGGCTCTCTCCTCGGCCCCCTGCTCGTCAAACGCGGCCATGACGTGGTCGGGCTCGACGCCGGTTTCTATCGGAAGCGTCCGCTGTACACACCCGACGCCGACACCCCGCCGACGGTGTTCGAAGACATCCGCCGCCTGACCGCGAGCCACGTCGAGGGTTTCGACGCGGTCGTGCACATGGCGGAGCTGTCGAACGACCCGCTGGGCCAGCTCGCCCCGACGATCACGTACGACGTCAACCACCATGGGTCGGTTCACCTGGCGCAGCTCGCGAAGACCGCCGGGATCGAACGGTTCGTCTACACGTCGTCGTGCAGCGTCTACGGCCTTGCCGAGGAAGACCTCGTCGACGAGAGCTCACTCCTCCGGCCACAGACCGCCTACGCGAAATGCAAGGAGCTCGTCGAGCGTGACGTCAGTGCGCTGGCCGGCGACACCTTCTCGCCGACCTTCCTCCGGAACGCGACCGCCTACGGCGCCTCGCCCCGGATGCGATTCGACATCGTGTTGAACAACCTCGCCGGGCACGCCTGGACGAGTGGAGTCGTACGACTCGACAGCGATGGGTCGCCGTGGCGTCCGCTCGTCCATGCCGAGGACATCTCACGCGCGATCGTCGCAGCGCTCGAGGCCCCACGCCAGACCGTCCACAACCAGATCCTGAACGTCGGCGCGCCCGGGGCGAACTACCAGGTGCGTGAGCTCGCCGAGGTGGTCGCCGAGGTGTTCGACGTCTCGGACCTGAGGATCGGCCAGCGGGGCGGCGACAACCGCAGTTACCGCGTCTCGTTCGACAAGATCCGCGAGGTCCTCCCCGCGTTCGAGCCGCAATGGGACGTTCGGGCGGGCGCGACGGAGATGCGCGAGGTCTTCAAGGCGGCAGCGCTGACCAAAGAACAATTCGAAGGACCAGAGTTCGTCCGGTTGCGGCGAATCGAAGAGCTGCTCTCGACCGGGCAGATCGACGAGTCGTTCTACTGGACGGCAGCTGAGAACGCCGCGTAGCTCGGCTTCAGCGACCAGTCGTTCCGGATGATTCCGAACGCGTTCTCGATGTTCGACATATCGGTACCCGCGTCACGTCCGCTGTAGAGGAACGCGGGACCCGCCCACGAGAACGTCTTGAACTTCGTGATCGCCTCGGTCACGTACTGGGCTTGTGCTGCCTCGGTGAACGACGAGCTCGCCGTCCCGGTGGGTACTCCATATTCGGTCGCCCAGATTTTGGCACCGGCGTCGCCGTTTGCGGTCATGATGCTCCGCGCCGACGGCGACGTCTCGGACATCTGAGACCACGCGCTCCAGGCCGCATATTCGGTGCGTGCCGGATAGGAGTACGGATGCCAGCCGACGCCGTCCATCGATCCGTGTGCACCATTCGCGTACATCTTCTGCAGGAAGTTGAGCGGATTGATACGTGCCGTCGTGACCTCGCCGTAGGAGCCGTACGGGGAGAGACCGGCTGAGACGACCGTCGAAGCTGGGTCGGCGCTCTTGATCGCCGTGTAGGCGAGCTTCAGCATCGCGGTGTAGCGAACCGGATCCGGGCTCGGCGCCCAGAAGCCGTCGATATTCGGCTCGTTCCAGATCTCGAAGTCATGCACTCCGAGTGGCGCGAAATGCTGGGCGGCGACTTTCGCGAACGCTGCGTAGTCGGCCAGGTTGGTGGGTGGCGTCGTCGGCGACGAGCCGGCCGGCCGCGCCCATGGCGGGGTATAGAGGAGCGTGCCGAGCACGCGGAGTCCACGGGCGTTCGCGCCCTTGACGACATCGTCGAACGCCGTCCAGTCGTAGCTCGAGGCGCCGGCGTACTGAATCGAATTCCAGTTGATGTCGAACCGCACCCAGCCGGCGTGAGCCGCCTTGAGTAGATCGAGATAGCGCGCGAGATCGGTAGCGCTGTAGTTCTGGATGTTGCCGCCCGTCGCAATCCCGAAGCCACCGACACTGGGCGGGCTTCCTGGCGCTGCTGCGATGGGTCCACTCGCAGCCGATGTCGCCGCGGTGCTCCCGCCCGCGTTGCTCGCGGTGACCGTGGCACGGAGCGTCGCGCCGACGTCGGCGCTGGAAAGCGTGTACGTCGTGCTCGTGGCGCCTGCGATGTTGGCGCACGCGCTCCCTGTGCTGTTGCAGCGCTGCCACTGGTAGGCGTACGCCGTCGGCTGGCCGCTCCACGAGCCCGTGCCCGTGGTCAGCGCCTGGCCCGCCTGCGTCGTTCCGGAGAGTTGGGGCAGGGCGGTCGATGCCGGTGCCGTGACGACGGGAGGCGGCGGGGGCGGCGGAGGCTGCGTCGTCTGTGTCGGAGGAGGCGGCGGTGGCGGCGGGGGCGGCGGAGCCGGAGCCGCGATCAGGTCTGTCGCGGCCGAGCTTGCAGATGCGCTGCCGTTCCGGTTCGAGGCCGTGACGCTGATCCGCAGCGTCGAGCCGACGTCGGCCGTCGCGGCGGTGTAGGACGAGGAGGTACCGCCCGGGATCGCGACGCACGCCGCGCCAGTGACGTCACAACGCTGCCAGCGGTACGAGTACGTGAGCGCGCCGCCCTTCCAGGCACCCGCGGTCGCGGTCTGCGACGCGCCAACGGTCGGACTGCCGGTGATCGCCGGCGCGGAGACGTTGACAGGCGCCTGGTGAGCCGGCGAGCTCTCGTTGCCTGCTGCCGACGTGGCAACACCCGTTACGACCACGAGCAGAGTCGCGGGCAGGACGACGAGATTGCGGATGCTGCGGCCCATCCCTTCCGGCATCGGAAGCACCGCGCCGGATCGGCTCCCTCAATCGAGGGATCGGCCGTTCGTTTGGGCCGAAAACGCCCTACTGGAGCCAAGAATCGCACGCCGACGCCCACCCTGGGGTGGACGTCGGCAGATCGAATCCGCGCGCCTGGGGAGCTCGCTAGGAGCTGCGGCGGCCGAGCCGACGGAACGAGACGCCGGCCGCAATCAGAGCCGCGGCTCCGGCTGCGAACACCGCGAGGTCGATGCCTGTGAACGGCAGCTGACCGACGGTCGTCGTCGTGCCGGGATTCGGTGCGGCACCCTTCTGCACGAGTCCCTGGGTGCTCCCTGCTTTGCCCTGGTACGCCGGAGGCTTCCCGGCGAACGCGCCTGTCGCGAACACGAGCGCGACCAACACGACGCTCAGTGCGACTAGCCCTCGCATCGTCCGTTTCACCACCATTTTCGTCAACTCCCCGCTGCTTCGCAGTACGTGTTTTCCTGCTTCCACAGTACCTACCCGCCTCTGACTGTCAATCGTCACAGAGACGGTCTCCACCTTTGACCGGGTTCAACCCAGACCTTTAGAACCCAAGGCTACAAGCGGATTCTGGCCAGGAAGATCCGGTCGATCTTGGCCGGCGAGACGCGCTTGCCGGCGAGCACGTCACGCTGCACATCGACCAGCACTGGCTCGAGGGGATCGAGGCGCCGCGCGTCGGCCAACTCGCGCAGGGCCACCGTGCGGCGCCCCTCGAGCGAGGCGACGACGGCGAGCTCGAGGTGCGCATACCAGTCGCGCGGATCCCGCTGCAGCGCCTCCTTGAACGCCGACCGCATGCGCGCGCGGTCGTGAAGCCGGCTCGCGATCGCGCCTTCGACCACCTTCGGCTCGTCGGAGAGCGGGTTCAGCCGCGACGCCGTGTCCAGGCGGGCGTAGGCGCCCTGAGGATCCTCCCGCCAGCTCGTCGCAGCGCGCAGCGTCTCCTCGGCCGCGAGCCAGGGCAAGGCGAAGGCGACGGCCACGCCGGCGGCCGTGGTGGCGAGCCCGGCGGTGAGCAGGTGGCGCCGCTGACGGGGTGTGCGAACGCCTGCCGAAGGCCCGACAGTGAGCGAAGCCGCCAGCCCGAGGCACCAAAAGGCGGCTCCCCCCAGGGCGGGGATCTCCCAGAACCAGTCGATGGAGCCGTGGACGAACCAGTACACGGCCATCGCCAACGCCGTCCCGGCCACAGCCTGCTTGGAGCGCGGCAACTGGTACAGACGGCGTAGCGTGACGACGAGCGCACCCAGAAAGCCGACGAACAGCAGTGTCCCGACGACGCCGGTCTGCGAGAGCAGCCGCAGTTCCACGCTGTGGGGGTACAGGGGTTCTTCCTGGCTTCGCCGCTCCACCAGATAGTCGGCTTCGAAGTTGTCGACCCCGACCCCGAGAAGCGGCTTGTGCTTGAACTCGTTGAACGCGACGCGCCAGACGTCGTAGCGGTTCCCGCCGAGCCCGTTCGCGAGGTATGACGATGCGGTCGTGGGCTTCGTTGCCTTGAAGTCGTGCCACGCATGCTGCAGACGCTCCTCCGGATGGCGGAGCGTCACCGCGAGCACGACGACGAGTGCCGCGGCGCCGACCGCCGCCGCGCCGACGATCGCACGCGCCCCGGCCCGGCGGAGTCCCTGCGCGTCGGTCCGACGGTCGACGACAGCGACGACGACCCCGAACGCGAGCCCGGCTGCGGCGGTGATCAGGACGACGTTCCGTGCCTGCGCAACGGCGTGGGCGATCCCGGCTCCATTCTTGATCGCCGGATAGACGTCGAGCAGCGGTCCACGCACCAGCAGTGCCGGGAGCACGGCGACGGCGCCATGCGCGAGGCTTCGCG
>DASYPH010000265.1:0-6245 GCA_036006925.1 Gaiellaceae bacterium | reverse complement strand
GCCCAGACGAGGTGAAGCGTGCGCCGCTTTCCAGCGTCGGCGAACAAGATCAACCCGGCGACTACCTGTGGCAGGAAGGCGAATGAGAGGCGCGGGTCTGGGAGCTGCTTCCAGCCCACCCAATAACCGTGGGCGATGTGCCACACGATGGTTCCGGCTGCGATAGCCGCAATGCCGAGAAGCAAGCGCCGCGCGAGCCGTTTCGCGTCGAGGCGCGACGCCTCCTGCGCAAGGAGAAAGGCGAATGTCAACACGACGAGCACCTGGAGGCCTTCCCGTGCGGTGTTCAGCGACCCGCCGACCGTCGCCGACGCGACGTGCCATAGGAAGTACGGGAGCACGAGGAGCAGCCCGACCGGAATGCGGACGCCGCGCCGCGCCGCGATGAGCGGCCACCCGAGCATTCCCAGCGCGATCAGGAACTCGAACGGGCGTACCAATACGAATCCCCCCTCCACCCGGAGCGGCAGCATCAAGCTCATGACGGCGATCGCGAGCAGCGCGTTCACGACGTCACGCTCACCCCAGGCTGCCGCACGAGTCGTCGCCCCCGTTCGCGGATCACCTCGGCGTAGATGGCCTCCAGGCGCTCGCCCATGCGGGAACTATCCCACTCCGAGAGCTCCGTCGCCGCCGCGCCGCGGGCAAGCCGGGCGCGCCGCGCGGGGTCCTCCAGGAGCGCGACGACGGCATCCGCCAGACCGTCGAGGTCATCGGAGCCGACGACCAGCCCGTTGACGTCGGGGCGCAGGACGTCGTCGATGCACGGAAGATCGGTCGTGACCACCGGCGTGCCGCCGGCGAGGTACTGCATCAGGACGCGCGGCAACCCCTCACGCACCGAGGTGATCAGGCAGATGTCCGCGAGCGCGATCAGTTGCTCGGGATGCTCGTAGAAGCCGGTGAAAACGACGTTGCGCTCGATCCCGAGCGTCCTGACGCGGGCTTCCATCGCGTCCCTGAGCGGCCCGTCCCCGGCGAAGACGAATCGCACCCGAGGGGAGCGCGCCACGACTCTGGGGATCCGCTCGAGGAACTCGGTGTGCCGCTTGCGCGCCTCGAACACGGCGAGCATCAAGACGACCGGCGGGCGTGGATCACCAGGCTCGATCTGAAGAAGATCGCCCCAGTCCACGGGTGGACTTGCGGCCCGAAAACGAGACAGCTCGAAGCCCGACTCGACCACGTGGTGCCGTGCAGCTTCGCCCACCCCTGCCTTGACACACAAATCGCGGACACCGGCGCTCACGTCGACGAAGGCGTCCGTGATTCCCTCGACTGCCCGCTCCGCCCGCAGGTACGCGAATGCCTCGAGCCGGCCGACGTTGACGAACGGCACGATATGCACGCCGTGAACCACGACGGGCACGCTCGCCGCCCGGGCTGCCACGCGCCCGAGGATGCCGGCCTTGCTGGTGTGGGTGTGGACGACATCGGGCTTGAGACAGTGGAAGGTTCGCACCAGGTCGCAGACGGCCCTCACGTCGGCCAGCGGGGCGATCGGACGTACCAGGCTGGGCAGCTCGACGGTCTTCACCGGCTCATCCACCCTGGTGAGGATCTCCGGCCGCGTCTCCCCGCCGTGGATGAGGGTGACGTGATGCCGGGAGCGCACTGCCTGGTTGCACGAGATGACGGTGTTCTCGTCGGCGCCCCCATTGATGAGACGCGTGATGACGTGCGCGATCCGCAGCGGCCGCGGCGGTGCAAGGAGGTTCAAACGGCTCGTATCTTTCCCGGCGAAATCCAACGTAGCTCCTCCTCTCAGTCGGCCGTGGAACGACGGCAGAGCGCCGGGATCGTCAGCGCCATGAGCCTCAGATCACCCATCAGCGACCAGCGGGTGACGTAGAGGTAGTCGAGGCGGACCATCTCGGCGAACGGGATCTCACTCCGGCCAAGCACCTGCCAGAGACCGGTCACGCCGCTCAAGAGGCCGACCACATCGGCGGCGACCAGCATGCGGCGCACGAGCCAGCCGCGTCGCTTGACGACCGCAGTGCGCTGCCGTCGGTCAAGGATCTCCAGCGTACGGTCGTCCAACGTCGTCTGGAGCTCCTCGCGGAGCCGCAGGCTCTCCAGCAGCGGACTGTGATCGGCCCGGTTCATCGGCCGCGCGACCTACGGAGGCGAACGCAAAGGGCGTTCACGCCGACTGCGCTCCGCTGGATCCGCTTACCGGTTCGAACGAGCCCACGCGGTAGCGGTCGGACGCCAAGCCGACGGCGGCGTAACTCTCGCCCTCGCCCTCGCCCTCGCCGGTTACGACCAAGCCCAGTAGACGCGTCCTTGCCGGCGCGAGCACCCGGTTGAGATCGGCAAGCGTCTGCCGGCGCAAGGCCTTCGAACGGGCGACCACAACGATCCCGTCCACACGCGAGCTCAGTGTGATCACGTCGCCGATCTGGAGCGCCTGCGGCGCGTCGACGAGGACGACGTCAGCGCGCTCGCGCAGGGTGTGCAGGACGCTTCCGAGCGCCGGCGACGAGACGAACTCGCCTGGGTCGGGCGGGACCGGGCCCGACGGTAGCACCTCGAGCTGACCCAGAAGCTTGCGGGTCAACGCGCCGTTCCCGGTTCCACTGCGACGCCAGTCGAAACGGCGCCCACGCGAGGGCGGGTCGGTCAGCGCGATCGGCGTCAGCGCTTCCTCGAGCGGGACATGGCCGAGCACGACGTCAGTCAGCCCAGGCCCGTGTACGCCGAAGACGCGCCCGAGCACAGGGCGGCGCATATCCAGGTCGACCAGCACGACGTGCTTGCCTGCTCGCGCCAGTGCGATCGCAACGTTGGCGATAGTCGTCGACCTGCCCTCTTGCCGAAGCGCGCTCGTGACCATGATGGTGCGGACCTCCGCGTCGAGCGTCACGAAGTCAAGGTTCGCGCGCACGATCCGGAACGCTTCCGCCCGATGGCTCGCCGGCTCCTCGATCATCACAAGCCTTCCCGCCCGTCGAAGGCGCTTCGGCGGCCTCGGCACGCGGCCGAGGAGTGGCAGACCACCCAGGCGGGCGGAGATCTCCTCGGCCGTGCGAACCCGCGTCTCGAGCGCTTCGCGAAGGAACACAACCGCCAAGCCGAGCACGAGCCCGACCACGAGGCCGAGTGCCCCGTTTCGGAGCGTCTTCGGCTGGGTGAGGACCGCCCCGTCAGCCCGCCTGAGCACCGACGCGGCGGATCCCTGGAGCGCCTGCATCGACTCGAGCGTCTGCTGGCGGTCGATGAGGCTCGCATAGAGTGACGTGTACGTGTTGAGCGCGCCGACCGCGCCGCCCGTGCGCTGGAGCGTCGCCCCCGAGCGGTCGAGCCGCCGAAGCCGCTGCTGGACATCTGCGAGCGCGCGCTCGATCGAGTTTGTGTAGAGCTGCTGGCGGTGATCGCTGTACGCCCGCGCATAGGCGTTCGCGAGCTCCGTTGCGAGCGTCGGGTCGGGGCTTGTAACCGCGAACGTGAGGATGTCCGAGGCCGGCGAGCTCGAAACGCTCGAGTCGGCGAGGAACTCGCCGACCGTCAGGTGGGCGCTCCTCACCTCACTGAGTGCGTTGCGCACGACCTCGGGCCCGCGCGCGACCTCGGCCTGCGTCTCGGTGATCCGCACGGGGTCCTCGGAGAGCCCGCTCTGGGGGATGCCGGCCACGGTTGTGGCTTGGGTCTCGGAGTTCAGGAGGACGTCGGCCGAGGCGTCGTACCGCTTCTGTTGGTGCAGCGAGAAGGCGACGGCGAGGAGCGGCACGATGAGCAGGGCCAGCAACACCACCCATTTACGACGGCGGACGACTCGGAGGTAGTCGTGCAGCGTCAAGGTGTCTGCCTCGGGCGTCGCGCTCGTGAGGGTGCGAAATTCAGGCATGCGACGGTCTAACTCTACCCGGGCTACGTTCGATCCGCGTCCGGCTAGTCCTCTGGCAAATTTTCGGCGCGGTATCGGCGGCCGCGTCGAGCCGCACTCGGCACCCGAACACGCACCGGTGCCCGTCATTCGCTCCTTTCAAAAGTAACCGTCCCCCTGAACGGAGCCGCGACGCCCGCCGCCCGGTCCCTGTATCGTTCTCGTCGGCGCAGATGCTGCGCTCAGTCAATAACTGCGTCGCGTTCCTGAGCGATGAGGAGCTCGGCGCGCGGATGTCTGCCGAATCCGCCGCAGCTGCGCGGGGGCCGGCCCCGCTCCTGACCGGGAGAACAACACACACGCAAGACCCACCATTTTGATCACTACTACGGGTCGAAACTAACGATGCCTTACGAGAAGGATTCCGGGGACATGTTTTGAACATCGGGCTCAATGGTTGAGGTGAAACCCCTTATAACCGCGTTCCGCTACAAGCACATGCGCCGCATTCTGTCCGCTCGACAGATCCCGAAGGAGTCATGTGGGCAACTCCGCAATCGATGGACGCCCGGAGCGTGGTTGAGCGTTGAAGCGCGGCACCAAACCCGAGACACATCATCGGTCAAGCACAGCTCTGACATCCCTAACCCGGCCTCGACAAGCGTCGAGGGGAACGGCTGGGTAGCAGTTGGGCTCGAGTTCGGACCGGCGCCGCTGAGGATTGCCTCTTGAGTCGCTACCTTGTAACTGGTTGCGCCGGCTTCGTTGGATCCCACTTGACGGAGGCACTGCTCGAACAGGGCCACGATGTCGTTGGCGTTGATGCGTTCACGGATTTTTACCCTCGGGACATGAAGGAAGCGAATCTGTCGCGCGCACGCCTGAGCAATCGGTTTTCGCTTATTGAGGGACACCTGGCTGAGCTCGATTCGGACTCTCTCGTGGACGGCGTACACGGCGTGTTCCACCTGGCTGCACAGGCCGGCGTCCGAGGGAGCTGGGGCAGGTCGTTTTCCGTATACCTAACCGACAACGTATTTTCGACTCAGCGACTGTTCGAGGCCGCGGCCCGGGCGGGCATTCGAATCGTGTTCGCGTCCTCGTCGTCGGTTTACGGTAACGCCGATGCGTATCCAACGACTGAGGAGACCAAGCCGTGTCCCGTCTCTCCCTACGGCGTCACAAAGCTCGGGTGCGAGCACCTGATGGATGCGTATCGATCCGAGCTTGAGCTCGACGCCGTGGCACTCCGCTACTTCACCGTTTACGGGCCCAGACAGCGACCGGACATGGCCTTTTGTCGGATGCTGAGCACTTTAATTCGTGGCGACGTGTTTACCGTCTACGGTTCCGGCCATCAGAGCCGCGACTTCACGTTCGTCGCGGATGTCGTCGCCGCCACCATCGCGGCTATGGAAGCACCGAGGCCGGCGAGCGTCTACAACGTCAGTGGAGGGGGCGAGGCGTCGCTCAGTGATGTTATTAGGATAAGCGAGGAACTCGCGGGCCGCCGTCTCAGGGTGGAGAACGATGCGCGCGCGGTCGGCGACGTTCGCAGAACGGCCGGCGACACGACACGAATCCGCCGCGATCTCCGCTGGGCACCCTCGACCTCGCTATGCGAGGGTCTCGCTGCGCACATCGATTGGCTCCTGAACTCCGCCGCAGCGGGCGGAATGACCCGGGCTGACGTAGGCACGAGAAGAAGACGGTTTACGCTGGCAGAGCGCGTGATGGCAGGCCGAGGTCTCGATCGAGCTGAACGCTGAGAGCCGGGTTCAAACTGTCTCAATGAGGCACCGGCGGATACGGCCACGGTTGACGGGGTCGCCTGGCGGCGATACTCGACCCCGTGAGGGTCTCGGTATCGCCTCGTCGGCTCATCTGGTCGCAACTAGCTATCGCTTTCATGGCGTGGTTGATTGACCTCCCATACGCCCTCGGGTCATGGTGCTAGGTGTCGCGTGCGCGTAAAGGGCGACATTGAGTTCTCCCCGCCCTTGCGCGCCGCCGGTTAAGCCGCCTGCCTCTAGCCACAGAGGAGGCGGTCGTGTGTAGTGGTAGAGCCGGGCTGGCTGGAGCCAAGACCCGTCCGACCGAGTGCGCCGCTGGCTGCGCGGCTTGGCGCGACGTCGCTCTCGTTCCGCGACCACCTGTCGTCGGTGCCTCTGCATGCCGTCCGTTGGAGTCATATGGTTGCTGGTCGGCAACTCGGCGGCACCGTGCCGTCGTCTGCTGCGGCGAAAGGAGGCGTCATGCACGTGCTATGCGGAGCTACAGCGACCCGGACTTGGCCGAGATGCTGGTGAGTAACCGGGACGAGGTTGAGGCGCTGATCACCGGCGTGCCGGGTGTCCAGAGCTACTACCTGGTTCGCACCGCCGAGGGCTGCACGTCGATCACGGTCGGTGACGAC
>DASYPH010000264.1:0-4244 GCA_036006925.1 Gaiellaceae bacterium | reverse complement strand
CCGCCGCGCGATGTGGAGCGCCCGGCTCGATCCCGCGGCGGCGACCGGACTCGCGCTGACGGCGGCACTGGTCGTCGTGATCGCAGGTGCTCTGCTGTTTGGTGTGCTCGCGTATCTCGTCCGCTCGAACGGCCATCTGATCGGCGTCGACAACGGTGCCGCGAAGTGGGGCAACCAGCAGGCGTCAGCTGCCTCGACCCACATCCTGAACGCCATCACCCAGCTCGGGGGCATCTACGCGATCATCGTCTTCTGCATCGTCCTTGCGGTCTTCGAGACGATCAGGGAGCGCACTGTGTGGGTCGTCCCCTTCATCATCGCGGTGATGGTGGGCGAGGAGCTTCTCACCTCCACGGTCAAGCACCTCGCCGACCGTGTGCGACCGACGTTCAACCCGGCTGCGGCGTCACTCGGCCCATCGTTTCCGAGCGGCCACTCGGCGACTGCGGCCGCGTTCTATGCAATGGCGGCGCTGCTACTCGGGCGGTGGCGTGGCCGTCGGACGCGCGCGATCCTCGCCGGTCTGGCCGTGGGCATTGCCGTCGCGGTGGCGACGAGTCGTGTTCTGCTCGACGTGCACTGGGTGTCAGACGTGATCGCCGGGCTGGCACTCGGCTGGGCGTGGTTCTGTGTGTGTGCGATCGCTTTCGGAGGTCGGATTCTTCGCTTCGGCGCTGCCGCCGAGACGGCTGCGCGGGCCGCGGATGCAGCGGAGCCGGCTGCGAATGCCGAGTCACACCGGGCGGTCGTTTCGGCCCGGGCCGACTAGCGCGCGAGTACGCTCTTCCGATGGGAAAGGGCTACGCGGAAGGCTCGGCAGTCGAGGAGCGCCTCGCCGCACTCGAACGCGGTGGCGACGATCTCGACGCCCAACTCGACGCGGGTCGCCCCGCCGTCTACGGCTCGACGGACGACGAACCCGAGCAGCACTTCATCGGTTGGCTCGACGATGTCGATCCGGACGCGCTCTTCGCGGCCGGTCGCGCGTGGGGTCTGCAGGTCGTGCGACGGAAGGACGGGGCAGCTAAGGGCGCCCCTGCCACTCGTCGAGCAGCCGCTCCACGTGCCGACGCTGCGCGTCGCTGAAGGGCACATGGGCGACGATTCGCCGGGCTTCCGCCGGGTCGTCGTTTGCGATCGCGGCTTCCAGGTGCTCGCGCTGCGGCGTCGGTTCTCGCAGCTGCCGCCGTAGCCAGCGCAGGAGCGACACGGTGGTCGGTGTCGTCGTCACGGCGGCTTGGTTTCAGCATCGAAATTGGACCAGGCCGCCTTGTGGAACCAGCTCACGCCTCGCACGTTAGCCGTGCTCCGCGGCCGAGAATCTCGTAACATAGGCATTTCCCAGGCAATCACGTAATCGACAGAACAGGAGCGATGGGGGTGAACGGAGGGTTCAGCCGGACTGAGCTGTTCGCTCGCAGCGCGAAGGGCGGCGCAGCACTGATGATCGCAGGCTCGGTGGCTGGTACGTTCGCCCGGCGCGCGGCGGCCGATCCGATCTCGGACAGCGACCTTGCCTATGCACGGCTGCTCGTTGCGGCCGAGCTGCTGGCCGCGGACTTCTACGCCCTGGTGATCGCCGCGAAGCTCTTCGAGGGGCCGGCGCTGAAGTCGCTGAAACGGGCGCTCTTCAACGAGCACGAGCACTACGACTCGGTCGCGACGATCCTGAACGACGCCGGCCAGCCGCCGGCCGTGGCGGCCGACATCGACTTCTCGTACCCGAAGGGGGCGTTCGCATCGAAGGCCTCGGTTGCATCGCTCGGCGTCACCCTGGAGACCCTGTTTCTCGGTGCCTATCTCGGCGCCGTCGGCGGGCTCCAGTCGTCTGCGCTCGAGCAACCGTTTGCGCGGATCGCCGCCAGCGAGGCCCAACACCTGAGCGCCTTCACCGGGCTCACCGGCCGCGACCCGGTCGGCATCTCGTTCCCGGAGCCGTTGTCGATCGACGAGGCGTCGGATGCCTTGGACGCGTACACCAGCTAGCAAGGGGTGAGGACAGTGCCACGCGAGTTCTACAGCGCAGGTGAGGCGGCCCGGACGCTCGGGATCAGCCTCGACACGTTGCGCCGCTGGGACAGTCAGGGGCGGATCAAGACACGCCGCGATCCCAGCAACCGCCGCATCGTCGCGGCGAAGGAGATCGACCGCCTACGTGGCGACGCGCGGCCCGTGCACCACGTCAGTGCGAGAAACCGTCTGAGCGGCATCGTCAGCGACGTGAAGGTCGACGGGCTGATGGCGCAGGTCGAGCTGGTGATCACGGAGCCGGCCGTCCTGACCGCGATCGTCACCGCCGACGCCGTCGCCGAATTGGGAATCAAACGCGGCAACCACATCGTCGCGGTCGTCAAGTCCACCTCGGTCATGGTCGAGCACTAGAAAGGGGTCGCTTCAGGTGCACCGCAGATCCAAAGGTCATGGGTTCCAACTGGCGCTCGTCTCCTTGCTGCTCGTCGGACTGCTCGCCGTCGGCACCGCGGCCGCGGGCAGCCGGAAGGTGACGGGCATCACGGTCTATGCGGCCGCATCGCTCACTGACGTGTTCCCGAAGATCGACTCCGGCCCGAAGTACTCGTTCGCGGGCTCGAACACGCTTGCCGCGCAGATCACCCTCGGGGCGCCGGCGGATATGTTCGCCTCCGCGAACACGACGCTGCCGGCGCAACTGTTCGCGAAGGGCCTCGTGCAGAAGCCGGTCGTCTTCACGCGGAACCGGCTGGTGCTCGTCGTCCCGACGTCGAACCCGGCCGGCATCCACACCGTCTACGACCTGCAAAGGTCCGGCATCAAGCTCGTGATCGCGGCTCCCGCCGTCCCGGTCGGCGCCTACACGCTGCAGGTGTTGAAGCAGATGGGCCTGGCGAGCGTGCTGTCGAACGTCGTCAGTCGTGAGTCGGATGTCCGCAGCGTTCTCTCGAAGGTCGCGCTGGGCGAGGCCGACGCCGGCTTCGTCTACTCGACCGACACGAAGACCGTGCCGGGCAAGGTCACGGTGTTGAAGGTTCCGGCCTGGGCGCAGCCGAAGGTCACGTATTCGCTGGCGATCGTCTCGGCCAGCGGCAACAAGGCGGCCGCGCAACGGTTCATCGCCGAGGTCCTGAGCAAGGCGGGTCAGAAGACGATGCTCGCCTACGGCTTCCTGCCGATCCCGAAGTAGCCGTTGAGATGTCGAAGAGGCGAAGGCGGGTGAGCGGTGCGTAGGGCACTCCTCGCCTTCGTCTACTTCGGCGCGGTTGCGGTTGCGCTGGGATTCCTCGTGCTGCCCGTCCTCGCGATCTTCGTACACGTCTCCCCTGAGCAGCTGCTCGATCAGTTCTCGAACCCGGTCGTGACCGATGCGCTGATCGTCAGCCTGAAGACGACGCTGATCGCGCAGGCGCTCATCCTGCTGTTCGGGACACCGACGGCGTGGTTGCTCGCGAGCCGCCGGTTCCGAGGGCGGTCGCTGTGCGTAACCCTGGTGGAGCTGCCGCTGGTGCTGCCGCCGGCAGTCGCAGGCATCGGCCTGCTGGCCGCCTTCGGGCGCTTCGGGCTGCTCGGCTCGACGCTGCGAGCCTTCGGGGTCACGATCCCGTTCACACAGACCGCGGTCACGCTCGCGGTCGCGTTCGTCGCGAGCCCGCTCTACATCCGGCAGGCGATCGCAGCGTTCGAGGCGATCGACCCGAATCTCGTCGCCGCGTCGAGAACGCTCGGCGCCGGCCCTGCCCGCACGTTCTTCCGGGTGGTGCTGCCGCTCGCGCGTGGTGGCCTGGCCGCGGGCGAGGCGCTCGCGTTCGCGCGCAGCCTCGGCGAGTTCGGCGCGACGATCATGTTCGCCGGCAGCCTCCAGCGCGTGACGCAGACGTTGCCGCTCGCCATCTATGCCGAGTTCGACGTCAATTTCGACGTCACGCTCGCGATCAGTGCGCTCCTCGTCCTGATCAGCGCCGGTGTGCTGATCTCCCTCAAACTGACAGCGCTATGGCAGCCCTCCGAGCCGACTTCTCCCTCCCCCTTCGCTCTTTCGAGCTGGAACTAGCGCTCGACGTCAGCGACACCGTCGCCCTCGTGGGGCCGTCAGGTGCCGGGAAGACGTCCGTTCTGCGAGCGATCGCGGGGCTCGTGCGCCCGTCGCGCGGCACGATCGCGCTCGGCGACGACGTCTGGCTCGACTGCGCGCGCAAGGTCTGCCTGAGGCCCGACGAGCGTCGGGCCGGGCTCGTCTTCCAGGAGTACGCGCTCTTCCCTCACATGACCGT
>DASYPH010000263.1:0-6154 GCA_036006925.1 Gaiellaceae bacterium | reverse complement strand
GCCGCCCAAGCAGCAATGTCCGCGGCGAATTCTTCCGGCTGCTCGACGAACGGCAGGTGGCCGCTCTGCTCGTAGAGCTTGTAGGTGAGCTGGCGATACCGCGGTAGGTACGACTGCCACCACGTGTACGGGATGACGTAGTCGTAGCGCCCGAGGCCAAGGAAGGTCGGGAGATCGGCGGCGGTGAACTCGACCCCGCCCAGCTGCCGGAATACAGGCAGGTTCGGTTCGACACCGGCCCACAAGGGCGTGCAGTCGAATGAGGCGTCGTACCAGTACCAGGCACCCCGAGCGACGTAGCTGAGTACCCATTCCGCCCCGGTCGTCACCGGGTCCGGGTTCGGCCGGGTCGCGAGGTTTACCTCGTGCTGAGCGCGCCGCTCGGGACTCGCGTCCGCCGCCCAGAACTCGTCCTGGGTCGGCGTCTTGGGAGCGGACGTGGGCCAGGAGTTCAGGTCGACGATGCCACGCACATGCTGCGGGTACCGGGCGCCGTACTCTCGGGCGATCGTGCCGTGCATCGACGTGCCGAGCACGATCGGTCGTTCGATTCCGGCCGCTTGGCGGAGCGCCTCGATGTCCTCTGCGTACAGATCGAAGTCGATTTTCGATGAGTCGAAGCCATCCTCGATCGGCACAAAATGCCGCAGCTCAACGAAGATCAGTTCTAGATCCTCTCGCAGCGCCGCAGGTAGCGCCCGGGCGTAGAAGGTCGGAGAACCGAGCACCAGCATCGGTGGCCCCGATCCTTCCGAGCGATACGGAAGTCTCGCACCTTCAACACGCACCACACCTTCCACTGCCGTACAGCCTCCTTCGATGGGCGAGGGGAGTCAAGCGTGGAGTCGCATGCGCCAGTGTTCAGCAATGACGCCTGAGCTACAGGTGTGGTTCTCTGCCGTCTCGAGGCTACGCTCTCGTCGTTTGCGCGGGCCCAAGCGTGGAGGGCATCGGAGAAATGGACAACGAGCGGGTCGTCGTCGGTCTGTGGCCCGACCATCTCGGCTGTGGATTCGTCGTCGTGCCGAAGCACACGGGTTGCCGCTTCCGGCTCGGAGGAGACCTCGGCCGCTTTCTCCGCAAGGCAACGATCAGAAGCGGATCCGCTTCTCGGCGGAAGCGTCGATTGAGCTCTGCGCGAGGCTCCATCTCCGTCTCCGCCGACGCTCGGCCGCTTCCGAGTGGTCCTCGCGCGGCGCCGATGGGTCAGCGATAGACATCAGCGGGGCGAAGGACCGTACGCTGCTCCCGGTCTTCTGATCCGCGCGAACAGCCGGTTTCCGAGGGCTCGCTTCGTCGATGTCAGGTGCCGAGGATGGCGCAGGTGTCGGGATAGGTGCCGCTGGGGCCGGGGTGTGGGTCCGTCAGCATGCCGGTGAGCGGGTCGAAGTTGATCAGGCCGGACTGGAGGTAGACAAGGTGGCCGTCGAGGAAGATCTGGCCGAAGCGGCCGGTGAGCGTCCAGGCGGTCGGGTCGGCGTGGTCGATGAAGACGTTCCAGCTGTCGGTTTCGACAGCGGTGTGGCCGTTGGCGCTTTGCACGACGGTGAGGTCGACGTGCCGCTTGATGTCTCCGTTGTCGAAGAGGGTGGTGGTGCGCGTTTGATCTACGGTCGTGATGATCGGGAAGAGGCAGGTGTCGCCGTCGACGAAGGGCCCGAGGTGGAGCGTTGTCGTGTTGATCGTCGGTGCGGCTGCTGAGGCAGGGCCGACGAGGACGAATGCTGCTGCAAGCACGAGAACGGCGGCCGGGTACTTGGTCATTTCGCTCTCCTTTGTGTGACGCAAGGGGTGGCTAGTGCGAGTGAGGCGGCGCAGAGGCCGAGTGCATGTGATCTGGACATGGCCGAGGTATGGCGAACGGTGGTAGACAAGCGGTCGATGCTGGGTGGACAATGGCGTATGGCGATCGAGATCCGCCTGCTCGGCCCGCTCGAGGTGTCGATCGACGGCAGGCCGGTGGAGTTGGGGTCGCCGCAGCAGCGAACGCTCCTGGGGTTGCTGGCTCTGCATGCCGGAAGCGCCGTCCGACCGATTGCGATCGAGGACGTGCTCTGGGAGGGCGAACCGCCGCCGAGCGCGACGAAGGTCGTGCAGACCTACGTGTCCAGGCTGCGCAAGCGGCTCGGCCCCGACTCGATCCGGCTCACGCGGTCTGGCTACGCCCTCGGCGCGAACGTCTCGGTCGACGCGCACCGGTTCCGCGAACTCGTCGAACTCGGCGAGGTTGCGCAGGCGCTCGCGCTGTGGCGTGGTAGCGCGCTGTCCGACCTTCCGTTGCTCGCGGCGGATGCGCGGCAACTCGACGAGCTCCGCGTCTCGGCAGTCGAAGCACGTATCGACACAGAGCTCGACCGGGGAGAGGGCCCCGAACTCGTTCCTGAGCTGGAAGAGCTCGTGGCCAAGTACCCGCTTCGCGAGAGGCTGCTCCGACAGCTCATGCTCGCTCTCTACCGAAGCGGGCGGCAAGCGGACGCGTTGAGCGTCTACCGGGACGGCCGGGAGGCATTCATCGAGCTCGGCCTGGAGCCGGGGCCTGCGGTTCGCGAGCTGGAGGTACAGATCCTCCGCCACGACCCCGCTCTGCTACCGCCGGCACCCGCTGCGTCCGAGCCGGTGTCCCGCCGCCGACGGAGGCGGCGCATCTGGATCGCCGCGACGGTGGTCGCGGCGGCCTCGGCCGCGTTGATTGCCAGCGCGATCGTTGCATCGGGGCATGCAAAGGCAGCCGTCCCGATCCGCGCGAACACGCTGCTCGAGCTCGACCCGACGACCAATCAGTTCGTCCACAGCATTCCGATCGGACGCGATCCCGCAGCGCTCGAGGCGACCGGCGACGCCCTATGGATCGCAAGCGAGCGCGAACGGACTGTCTCGCGGGTCGATCTCCGCACGCGGGCCGTGAAGACGATCGGCGAGCCGCACCCCGTTGCCTTCATCGCCCACGACGACCGCGGCAACGTCTACGTCTCAGGTTGGGACTTTCCGTTCGTCTGGCAGATCGATCCGCGCACCGTGCAGATCGTGCGGCGGTTCCGGGTTGAGACGAGGGCACTCGGACTGGCGGTCGGTGGCGGCTCGCTCTGGGTGGTCGACCGGCTGGCAAACGCCGTCACCCGCATCGACCTCGCACAGCGACGCGTCGCCGAGACGATCCGGGTTGGGGTCAATCCGCTTGCTTCCAGCTTCGGCTACGGCGCGCTCTGGGTGGCGAACGGTGACTCCGGCACCGTGTCGGTGTTCCAACCCGGTGCGGTGAAGCCGCTCGAGGTTCGTGACATTCCCAGCCCGTTCGCCATCAGCACAGGAGCCGGAGGTGTCTGGGTCGCGTCCAACGGCATGCACGCCGTCTATCGCATCGATCCAGACACGCATGCGATCGTCAAGCGGATCGATCTCGGTACGCCGTACGATTTTCTCTACGGCGTGTCTGCCGGCGAGCACGGCGTCTGGGCCGTCGAGAACCACCACGTCGTGCGCATCGATCCCGCGACCGACCGAGTCGTCGCCAGGATCCCTTTCCCACCCGGAACCGAGCCGAAGGCCGTCGCCTCAACGGCGAGCGACGTCTGGATCAGCGTCGGAAACCCGAAGGACGACCTTTAGAGCGGCGGCGCCTCCCCGTGTTCACGCGCGGTGCAGTAAGCCGCCGATCGCGCCGTTCGGGTAGCGGTCGGTTCCGATGATCACGTAAAAGCGGCTGGGATTCGCGACGATCCTGTGCGCCCACGACCGACTGACGCTGCCGCCCCAGCGACCTAGCGCCTCACACCCCGGCTTCGTGGACGTCGTCGCAGTGAACGGAAACACCGACCACTTGTGGTAGCCGGCGGGCGGTGGCGGGGCGACGTGGATGCCTGAGATGTTGGGTGTGTCAATGCCGCTGTAGGTGAACTTCCAGCACGCCTTGGATGCGCTGAAGGTGATCGTCGCCGTGCCAGCCCCAGTCGCTGTGGTGTGAAGGTAGGGGCCGGATAGCAATGCCTTGAGCACGACCGGGGATCCCGCTGAACCTGAGCCCGCGGCGAGTTGCGCTGCCGCGGCAGCAACAAGTCCGACAGCGATAGCGAGGACTCCAACCTGCTTCATCCCTACCCACCTTTAGGAGAAGCCCCGGTCGTATACCTCGAAACGACCCATGTCAAGCAAAGGCGAACTCCTGTACGGAAGCGCTCGCGCCGGAGGTGCCGCCCTACATGAGTCACCGTCGCATGGGCCAGTGTTCGGGAATGACGTCAGAGCAGTCGGCGGCTAGCCGGTCGGACGGACAGTCGCGGTCAGTTCGACGGACCTCGCCGCGACGTACGGGTAGCACTCGCGGAAGTCCTCAACGGTCGGGGCAACCTCGTCGATGTCGCCGTCGAACGCGACCCAGATGACATCGTCGAGCTTGAACCAGCAGATCGTCCGCGGTCAACTCCCGAAGCGGCCGGGAATAGATGCGGGCATGGTCCCGGTCGCTAACGCAGTGGGAGCAACCGTCGGCGTGCGGCTTCAAGCGATAGGTCGAGAAGACCGCGTATAACGCTTCGGTCGCGGCTACGAGCCGGACTGCCTGATCATCCCCTGCTCCCCAACCACGAACACCGTCGCGGAAGTCGAGCATCAGCGGATCGTAGTGCCAAACACCGTCAGTCCGGGCGTTATTCCGGAACACTGGCGCACGCGACCGCCGTCCGTCTTGACGGCCGGAATCGCGAGTGAGACGGTCGTCCGTGCCCGCTGCGGTCACCGTACAGCGGCCCGAATTCCCGATGAGAGGAGCAGCCGTGGCGATCATGGTCATGAACTTCGAGGTAGATGATTACGACACTTGGAAGGCGATGTTCGACGAGGATCCTGCGGGTCGCAGGCAGATTGGCGCGACCGGCCATGTCGTCTCCCGGGCCGTTGACAACCCCAACGAAGGGTTTGTTCGCGTTGAGTTCCCATCCGTCGAACAGGCACTGGCGTTCCGCGACCGTCTGCTCGCGTCCGGCGCCATCGAGCGCGGCGGAATGCGGCTGAAGATGGGGCCGACGGTCGCTGAGGTAGACGACGCCACGACGTACTAGAGCGCCTGGCCTCAGGCGTCATTCCGGAACACTCGCCCACGCCGCGGTCTTGTGTCGCCCGATTTGGGTGCCGGTGGCGCCCGCTTAAAGCGCGAGCGCCCCGGCGTCACCTTTGTCAGTCCAGCGGGCGCTTGAGTAAGACCACCGGCCACGCCATGAGATCGCCGTACTTGAGCGAGAGACCGATCGCTTCCCAACCTTGCGCCCCAAGCGCATTGAGGCGATCCGGCTCCCACGCTTCGGCGTCCTTCTTGAGGCCTTTGGCCTCTGGAAGCGGGACGACAAGGTACTCCCACTGGGTCTGCGTCATCGTCGTCATCTCACACCTCCTCTCGAGGCGAGAATCGTCGCACGCCGCCCTTCACGACGCATCAGTGGAACCCCGTACGAACGTCTGCATCTGGAAGCTCCATCGAGGATCGAGAGATCGATGGCCGGGCGCTCATGGGTCATTCCGAACGCTGGCGCAGCCGAGCGACGGGGCTAGACCGGAGGGTCTATGACCGCGCTCGTCCCGCCCGCGCTCGGACGCGGCCGTCGGGGTTCGCGCACCCCAATATCCGGCGGCGGCTCCTGCCAATCTCCGTAATCGAACAACCGCGGAGCCCGATGCAATACGTGCGCCCTGATTCGCCTCCACCACGAAGGACGCACACACCGCTGCTGGCGCATCCTCATCTCGGTCAAAGCGTAGACCCTGATCGTTTTGTGTCCCAGAGACACTTCGGCTCAGGCGTCATTCGTGAACTGTGAGTGTGTGAGCTGTCCCGTCTGGGGCGTTTGTCAGGTTGACGTCGGTGTTCTTTGGTCGTGACTCGATTCGCGAATGACCCGCTTTCGCGGTGTCTTTCCAGTGATGTGTCCGAGCGGAGAGTCCGGTGTCGGCCTGGCGCCCGCTTGCTGGCCTGATCAGAAGCCTGTCCGCCCTTTGGGCGTGACCCGTCACAGTTATGCCGTCTGCGGTTTCCATCCCGAGACCGACACCGGTTCGTGTCCCCCAACGCTTGGCTGGAGGTCGGTTTTCGGATGCTCGCAGATCAGCTGGACTACATCATCGGCGTCGACCCACACCGCGACTCGCATGCACTCGCCGTTGTGCA
>DASYPH010000262.1:0-28706 GCA_036006925.1 Gaiellaceae bacterium | reverse complement strand
GCCCGCTGAGGTACGAGCCGCTCTGGATACGCTCATCACGTGACACAGGTCCTCGTCCTGAACGGCGCCAATCTCGACACGCTCGAGCGGCGCGACAAGCGGCTGTACGGCGGCCTGAGCCTGAACGAGCTCGAGACCAAGATCTACCAGTGGGCGCACGAGTTCGACATCAGCGCCCGCTGCCGGCAGACGAACAGCGAGGGCGAGTACATCGGCTGGATTCACGACGCCTACGACGACGTCGACGCGGTGATCGTCAACCCCGGCGCGTGGAGCCACTACAGCTACGCGATCCGCGACGCACTGGAGCCGTTGCAGGTGCCGATCGTCGAGGTTCATCTGTCGAACATCGAGGAGCGCGAGGAGTGGCGACGATACAGCGTCGTCGCTGATCTCGCTGCCTACCGCGTGATCGGCGAAGGCCCGGAGGGGTACCGCCGCGCGCTCGAATTCCTCGCGGGAAAGGAGGAAGCGTGACCGACCGTTTGCGTGAGCTCGGCGCGCGGCTCGAGCGGCCGCTGCTCGTCACGAACCTGACGAATGTCTACTACCTGACCGGTTTCGACAGCTCCAACGCGGCGCTGCTCGTACAGCCGGGCGGCGACACGACGCTCTACACCGACTTCCGGTACGTCGAAGAGGCTCAGGCCGTCGAGGGTGTCGAGGTCGTGCTCACGAAGCGCGCGATGCTGCTGGACATCGGTGCTCGCCTGAGCGGCGAGGTGCAGTTCGAAGCCGACGTCCTGCCTTACCTGGAGTGGCAGCGGCTGAAGAAGGGCGGTGCGAAACTCGTCGCGTCACAGGGTCTCGTCGGCGCGCTGCGAGCCGTGAAGAGCGCCGAGGAGGTCGCGAAGATCGCCCGCGCCGCGAAGGCCGCAGACCGGGGCCTCGAGGCGCTCACCGCCGAGACGTGGGTCGGGCGCTCGGAGCGCGAGTTGGCCTGGCGACTCCGCGAGCTCCTGCACGCACACGGCGCCGACGAGATCGCCTTCGACTCGATCGTCGCCTCCGGTGCGAACGGCGCGCTGCCGCACGCGCATCCCACCGACCACATCGTCGAGCCGCGAACGCTGGTCACGGTCGACTGGGGGGTCCGCGTCGACGGCTACTGCAGCGACTGCACCCGCACATTTTCCACCGGGTCGCCGCCGGATCGGCTCCGCGAGGCATACGACGTCTGTCTGGCCGCCCAGATCAGCGCGTGCGAGGGCATCCGGGCGGGCCTCACCGGGGTCGAGGCCGACGCGCTCGCTCGCGAACCGATCGAGGGCGCCGGTTTCGGTGGCAACTTCGGGCACGGCCTCGGGCACGGGGTAGGCGTTGAGGTGCACGAGGCGCCGAGGCTCTCGACGGAGTCGACGGACACGCTCGAGGTGGGCCACATCGTCACGATCGAGCCCGGCATCTACCTGCCCGGCCTCGGCGGCGTGCGAATCGAGGATCTTGCGGTTGTGCGTGACGACCACGCCGAGCTCCTGACCTCGTTCCCGAAGGCGCTGATCGAAGTCCGCTGAGCTCCGTGGCCGTTTCTGCCGCGGCTAGACTTGCGCGCCGATGGCCGAGGTCGTTTCCACCAACCAGTTCCGCAACGGGATGCACATCGAGCTCGACGGGCAGACGTGGCGGATCGTCGAGTTCCAGCACGTGAAGCCCGGCAAGGGCGGGGCATTCGTCCGGACGAAGCTGAAGTCGCTCCCGGCGGGATCGGTCGTCGACAAGACCTTCCGCGCAGGCGAGAAATTCGCGCGCGTCCGTACCGAGCAGAAGAACATGCAGTACCTCTACGACTCGGGCGACGAGGTCGTCTTCATGGACGAGACGACGTTCGAGCAACTGTCGCTGCCGCACGGCGATCTCGAAGACGAGCTGCCGTTCATGCAGCCGTCCTCCTCCGTGCAGGTGATGTTCGTCGGCGGCCTGCCGACCGGTGTCGAGCTGCCCTCGTCCGTGGTGCTCGAGGTGACCGACACCGAGCCGGGCGTCAAGGGCGACACGGTCTCGAACGTGACGAAGCCGGCGACGCTCGAGACGGGTGCGATCGTCCAGGTGCCGCTCTTCGTCAACGTCGGCGACCGGATCAAGCTCGACCCGCGCGAGAAGCGCTACATCCAACGAGCGTAGGACTGTGAGGCATGAGGACGCATGGTTGCGTCACGCACGTCGTCTGAGATTCCCTCAGATGCTCCTAGGTCAGTAGAAAGTTCAGTAGAAGTTCGCCGAGCAGACGCCGTTCGAGTGCGTCAGCGGGTACGGATTATCCCGAACTTCCGAGCGTTGACGCTTCCTTATCTGTGCACTAGAAGAAGCGAGGTGGGTTGGCGGGAACGCGACTACGCGCGCTTCACGAAGAAGGAATGGTCCTCGTATCTCGGCGGGGATGATCTCGCTCGCCCCTCGAACCGTCGAGGCGGCTCCGGGGGCGGAGGTTCGTTCTGGAACCAGCGGGTGGGATGGCCGCTCTTTCTTGCGGCGATGGTGTCCGGCATCACGTTCCTCGCCTGGGGTCACATTGAGTCCTTGCTTGGGCTGCGGGTACCGACGGCCGTGTCGCATTTCACGCCTCCGGCGACGACGCCTCCGCCTAACGTCTCACCTAGGCAACCGTCGAACCTCATTCGCATTCGCTGGCGCACGCAGGATCTCGCGCCTGCAGCCGCTGCGGGCCGCCTCTGCGTCACCGACACGCTGCACGGCCGCATCTGCGCCAACTACGTCGGCGGAGAGCGGCCAGCCGACACTCTTACCCGGCGGCTTCAGAGTCTCGGGCTGAGCGTCGAGAGCAGCGGATAGGCGCCCTCACATCTTAGAATCAGCCCGTCGTCCGGCGCGGAAACGGAGATAGCCGATGGGCTTCAAGTTCGCACTCGTCTCAACTGACGGCGACGTCTTCGGCAGCTTCGAATCGGCCATGCTGACTGGCAGACGGGCGACACCGTGATCGCGGCAGGGAACGTCCACTACCGCGTCGTGTCGGTGATCCCGGTCGAGCTGGCTGCCGAGTTCGTCGACGGGCCGTTGAACGGCGTACTCGAGGTCGAACCGCTCTAATCCGACTTTGGGTCGGCTCCCCTTGTTCGCCTAGGTCACGCGGCGTAGGCTGCGAATCGAATCGAGATGCCCAAGAAGCTGCGCTGCTACTTCGGTGCCCACCGCTGGCACACAGTTCACGTCGAAGGCAGCGACCGCTACGAGCAATGCAGTGAGTGTGGGAAGGTCAGGCTCCCGGAGGAGCAGCCGCCGCCTGCCCTCGGCGTCGGCATGTAGTACCGCCTTGCCACCGCGAAGTTCGCTGACCGATCGAGCTCGTCGCAGAGTTCGTCGACGGCCTGATCGATTGACGGTTTGCCCGGCCCATTGACTCGTTCGAGGGATACAAGTTAGATGGTTCGCAGGGCGCGTTGTTTGTCGAGGGCTGCTGCGTGTCTTCTTGTGCTGACCTGGCGCAGGCGAAACCTGCGCCCTTTCTATGGAGAGGGGAACCGCGTTGAGGGCAAGAAGAATTGCTGTTGCGGCCGCTGCGGCCGCTGGCCTGGTCGCTGTCTGCTGCGGGGTGGCGCTCGCGGCAGGCGTGAGCATCACGCTGCCGTTCTCGGGCAGCGACGGCAATACGATCAAGGGCTGCTATTCGAGCGGCGGTGCGTTGAAGGTCCTGACGCCGTCCGCGCCGACGTGTCCGACGGGCTACGTGCCGATCCAGTGGAACCAGACCGGGCCGAAGGGCGACAACGGCGCGAACGGCGCTCCCGGCACTAACGGCGCTCCCGGCACGAGCGTCACATCGGCGACGGAACCGGCCGGAGCGAACTGCGCCGCCGGCGGCTCAAAGTTCACCGCCGCCAACGGCGTCACCTACGCGTGCAACGGCAAGGACGGCACTGACGGCACCAACGGCGCCGACGGGAAGGACGGCACGAACGGCACGAACGGGACGAACGGCGCTCCGGGGGCTCCCGGCGCTACCGGGGGAATCACGGAAACCGTCGTTTGGACGGGTACCGTCACCGGGTTGGGAACGACACGCTCCGATGTCGTGATCCCGGCCGGTTCGACGTTGGTGGCCACTTCTGCACAAGCAACCATCGCCGACCCCAACGCCGATACCGACGGGTGCGACACCGTTGAGTTGAGGTTCGTAAAGGACGGCGCAGCAGACGGGGCAAACCAGTTTCTGGCTGGATGGAATTACGGTCACGCTGCGACTGACGTGAACGCCAACGAATTCGTCGGGGATTCGGTTTCCTTCCCCGTCGACCGCCGCCTCGCCCTGAAGTTCTTCGCCTGTATCAGCTCCGCGAATCGCTCTTTCCCGCCAACCGACGACGTGACGGCGACGGTCACCGTCACGCTGACCTGGACGCACCCAGCACGACCGATCAGCTAAACCGGAAACCGGTTCGGCGGGGCGGCTCCTTCTGGGGGCCTCCCCGCCAGAACACCGGCCCGTCGGAACGTCGCCCTGAGATGGCCGAGCCCATCGCGGCTCAGGTGCTCGGCGGTCTGCTCGATGGCCTCGAGGTCGAGCTTCACGTCTGACGCGCGGCCCTGCTCGAAACATAGCCTTGTACGCGAGGGCTGAAGGTGGGACGATTGTCGCTATCACGGGTGCGCCCATGGAGGTGTGAGCGCCCTTGTTCGGCTGAGACTGACGGCACGCGCAGGGCTGCACAATTTTTAGGGGGTGGCCCTGCGCGGCTAGCCGGCCGTCGGCCCGGCGTGCTCGAGGTCGAACGGCTGCGGCGGTAGAAGGTTCCGGTAGAAAGCTCGCGGGAACCGCCTACCAGCACGGTTCCCGAGAGAAGGGCTACATCCAACGAGCCTAGGGAGCTGAGGTCTGATCGCAGAGGCGTACGCGACGCCCGCCTCAGCCTGATGCCAGTTGGGACTCAGCCGGTCGATGGCTTGACCGTCAACTGTCTTTCGTAGTACGTGCTGCGCCTTGGATCTGCTTGGTCGTTGGTTTAACCCTCTCTCGGGGGATGAAGCTCCCCGAAGGCTTGCCGATGACCTCCGCGTGACGTATATCGCCGATCCGCAACGAGCTAAGCCGAGGTCGGATCGTCGGCGCCTGACTGTGTTCGCTGCGGTGGCAGTCGTTGCATTCACCGTCATTTCGAGCGCAGGCGCCGGAGGTGCGCCGTCGATCGCGTTCAGCCCGTCGTCGGGTGTCTACGGGCCGATTGACTCGGGCACGACCGCGTCGCAGACGTTCACGCTGACCAACTCGGGCGGTGCCGCGACCGGGGCGCTGACGGTGTCGCTGACCGGGGCGTCGGCGTTCTCCACGACCGCCGACACGTGTACGGCGGCGAGCCTCGGCCCGCAGAAGTCGTGCAGCGTCACCGTGCAGTACGCACCAACCAGCGAGGGGGCGAGCGAGAGCGCCACGCTGAGCGTGATGGGCAAAAAGTCCGCCGCGGTCGCGAGCGCGTCCCTCACCGGGGCCAGCACGAGTCCGCCGACTTACGCCACGTCGCGGGCAGACTGCGAATCGTTCGGCGGCACGTTCTCGACAGGAACGGGTGCGACGCTGTGGACGTGCAACGGCTGGCTATTCACCAGCCTGATCCAGGACTTCAACGCCAAGGTCTCTACGTTGGGAACGGACTGTACTGCCGATGATGGCGGAAGCAGCGCCGATTCAGAAAACACAGGCGCAGTCACCGCGAACACAACCTGTAACGCGTAAATCCTGTGGAGGGGGCGGCCATCGCGCCGCCCCTCACCCCTTTCCTGAGCGGCCGTAGAGTCCGCCCAGCCGTGCGGACCGGGCCCGCCCAACGCGATGGTTGAGCGGGACTCGCGAGAAGCGCCACATCCAACGAGCCTAGGAATCCGAGCGCCGGGGCGCATGGTTACGCCGTCCCCAGGTCTCTGACGTTCCTCGGATTCGCTTCGTTGGCGCGAAACGTGGGGTTTCGTCAGAAGCAGACGCGGGGAGGACACCCACGATGAACGCGTCCGTGGCCAACGAGCGACTAGTCGAAATCAGCCGGCTCCGTTTCCGCGAGCACAGCGTCACGAAGAGGTGCGAACTCGCGCTTGACAAGCTCGACATGTTCCCGAACGGCGCCCTCATCCGGCTCGTCGCGGAACTCGCGGCCGAACGAGACTCGTTGAGCCGAGACATCGCAGCGCTGTCCGCTGACCGCCGGTAACACCTGACCACCTGAAGCAGACCACGTTCCGTCGCGGCATCGGATTGACGAACGCCGGCGGCGGGCAGGGCGAACCGCAATCGATCGAAAGGGGTTCCACGATGAGCACCGACGAAGCGAAGGGCCGGCTCAAAGAAGCGGCAGGAGACCTGACCGACGACGACGACTTGAAGCGCGAAGGCAAGGTCGACGAGGTCGTTGGCCACGCAAAGGACAAGACCGACGAAGTCGGCGACAAGGTCAAGGACGCGCTGAAGAGCGACGGCTGACAGCACCCGACGGGCCGGAGCGACGTCGCTTCCGGCCCGTCGTTGCGTCATGAGCCGGTTCAGCGGGACTCGCGAAAGCGCTACAGCCGGCGAGCGTGATTCGCTTCGGCCGTGCGGCGCGACGAGGTGGTGCGCGACCGGGTGGAGATCGCGGACGGTGTCAGGCCGAGTGCCTCGAAGCCGGACACGGTCAGGTACCACGCATCGAGCGGGTGAGCGTGTCTCGGCTCATGGGTGACGAGTCGTGCGTCGATCAGTTCGAGCAGGTCACTGCTCGTCGCCAGGTGTCCGAGCCGTGCTCGGGTCGCACCGAATCGGCCGATCATCCCCAGCAAGCGCCGATGCCGGAACGCCAGTTCCACCGCCGGGACTGTAGGCGGTTTGGTCGCGAAGCGAAAGCCAGGCTCGGCCGTCCCGGTTCGGAAACGCGGACTCACCGGTGTTTTGCGCAAGGTGGTCGAAGCTTCCGTCGAGAACGGGGTGGTGGAGACGATGCGCGGGAGACCGGAGTCGGTCCGAGCCAGCTGTGCGGGCACGTCGCTGCAAAGGCTCGGAAGGCACGGGGTAATGTGCCACCTCGGATGCCCCGCCTCGTCGACACCACGATTCGCGTTCTCAGCCAGGAGCCGCTCGCCGGGCGGATGCCGACGGCGGAGATCCTGCGGCTCGCCGGCATCCTCGACCTCGCCGGCTTCGCATACCTCGAGATTTCGGGCGGCGGCGTCTTCGACAACGCGGTTCGGCGCGGCGTCGAGAGCCCATGGGAGCGCATCCGCGCGCTGAAGGCACGAACCTCGACACCGCTCGCGCTCGCGCTGCGCGGTCGCTTTCTCGTCGGCTCCAGGCCCGTCGGAGGCGATTTCGCCCGCCGCTTCGTCGCCTCTGCCGCACAGAGCGGCATCGATGTCTTCCGGCTCCACGACCCGCTCAACGACGTCGACAACCTGCGCGAGGCCGCCGACGCGATCGTCGGCTCGGGCAAGGAGTTCGAGGCCGGCCTGCTGTACGGCAGCGGCCGCCACGAGGCGCTGCTCGAGGCGGCGAAGAAGCTCCCCGAGATGGGCGCCGCACGGCTCCTCCTGAACGACCCGGCGGCGCTGCTGCAGCCGCACCGCGCCGGCGAGCTCGTGCAGGAGCTGCGTGAGCTGACCGGTCTGCCGGTCGGTCTCTACGCCCAAGGAGCCGGCGGCAACGCACTCGCCGCGGCGATCGAGGCTTCGCGCGCCGGTGCAGACGTGATCGCCGCGGCGGTCTACCCGGTGGCGCTGACGATGCACCGTGTCTCGGCCGAGTCGGTCGCGCAGGCGCTCGCCGGGGTCGGGCTCGACACCGGCGTCGACCTGCAGCACCTCTGGGATGCGTCGGACCTCGTCGACGAGCACATCGGCGACGCGCCCGTCTCGCCGCTGCCGCCCCGAGTGGCCGTTCGGGCGGCACAGCACAAGCTGCCAGTGGGGCTCGTCGCCGCGCTCGACGTCCAGCTCAGGTCGCAGGCAGCCGGCGACCGGCTCGACGAGGTGATCGACGAGGTCGGGCGCGTGCGCGAGGAGGTCGGGTCGCCGCCACTCGCCGCTCCGATCGGCCAGATCGTCGCGTCGCAGGCACTCCTGAACGTGCTCACCGCCAACCGCTACTCGACGATGGTCGACGAGCTGCGCGACCTCGTGAGCGGGCGCTTCGGCCGCACACCCGGACCCGTGGATGCTGCGCTCGCGCGTGCCGTCGAGAACTTCGGTGGCGAGGCTGAGCCGCCGGTCGACCTCGAAGCGCTGCGGGAGGATGCGGACGGGCTGGCCTCGAGCGAGGAGGAGCTGCTGCTGCTCGCGCTCTTCGGCGAGGAGGCAGAGCCGCTGCTGCGGGCGATCCGCGAGCGCTCGGGCGGCGACGAGTCGCTCGCCGCCGGCGGTGTCGACCAGGCGCGCCAGGAGCGAATCCGCGAGGTGGTCCGGATCGTCCAGGAGACGGGTGTGGGCGAGATCACGATCGAGGAGGACGGCATGCGCGTGAGCGTGCGCCGGACCGCCGAGCCGACGTACCTGCAGGCGGCGCCTGCTGCGGACGCGGGCGGCGCGCAGGAGCCGGAGCCGCCGCAGCCGCGCGACGACGGGCTCGTGCGCGTCGAGAGCCCGATGGTCGGCACCTTCTACCGAGCGCCTGCGCCCGGAGCGGCGGCGTTCGTCGAGGTCGGCGATCCGGTCGCCGCCGGCGAGACGCTCTGCATCCTCGAGGCGATGAAGCTGATGAACGAGGTCAAGTCCGAGGTCGAGGCGATCGTCCGCAAGATCCACGTCGGAAACGCCGAGCCCGTCGAGTTCGGCCAGCTGCTGTTCGAGCTCGAGCGGATCAACGGTCGACCCTTAGACGCTGTTTAGTGGCTCACCCGGCGTCACCAGCACTTCCTGGACGGCTGCAAAGACTGCGCGTTACGGCGTCCTCGGTCTCGTCCGTACGATCCCGTACGAACGAGCCCTGCGTCCTTGTACCGCTTGCTTTTCACTCGCCCATGAAGCACTGCCGCCACCGGACGAACCACTTTTGATGTTCCGGCGCGTCCTGGTCGCGAACCGTGGCGAGATCGCCGTGCGGGTAATCCGCGCCCTGCACGAGCTCGACGTCGAAGCGGTGGCGATCTACTCGACCGCTGACCGTGACGCGCTGCACGTGCGGCTCGCCGACCAGGCGATCTGCGTCGGTCCGCCTGCGGCGGCCGAGAGCTACCTCCGCATCCCGAGTGTGATCGCCGCAGCGGAGACCTCCGGCTGCGAGGCCGTCCACCCGGGCTACGGCTTCCTTGCCGAGAATCCGGCCTTCGTCGAGGCATGCGTCGACAACGACCTCGTCTTCGTCGGTCCGCCGGCGGATGTGATGGCGACGATGGGGGACAAGATCTCGGCCAAGCAGGTGATGCGCGCTGCCGCCGTGCCGACGGTCCCAGGGACCGAAGGGGAGACGTCCGTCGCAGCCGCCCGTCAGGCAGCCGACGAGATGGGGTACCCGATCCTGCTCAAGGCCAGCGCCGGGGGCGGCGGCAAGGGCATGCGGCTGGTGCACGTGCCCGAGGATGTCGAGGACGCGTTCAGTGCCGCCGCGGCCGAGGCGCAGGCCGCCTTCGGGGATCCACGGCTGTACGTCGAGAAGGCACTCTCGCCCGCCCGGCACGTGGAGGTGCAGGTCCTGTGCGACGAGCACGGCGACGTCCTGACGCTCGGTGAGCGGGAATGCTCGATCCAACGGCGCCACCAGAAGCTGATCGAGGAGTCGCCCTCGGCGGCGCTCACACCCGACGCGCGCGAGGCGATGGAAGCCGCGGCCGAGCGAGCGTGCCAGGCCGTCGGCTACCGCAACGCGGGCACGTTCGAGTTCTTGCTCTCTCCCGAGGGCGACTTCTATTTCATCGAGCTGAACGCGCGGTTGCAGGTCGAGCACCCGGTGACCGAGCTCGTCACCGGCATCGACATCGTGCGTGAGCAGCTGCGGATCGCCGCGGGCGAGCGCCTGATCGCGACCGGCCGTGCCGCGCGGCGTGGCCACTCGATCGAGATCCGGCTGAACGCGGAGGACCCCGAGCACGACTTCCGTCCCTCGCCCGGACGGATCGAACGGTTCAGGGCGGCCGAAGGGCCCGGGGTGCGCGTCGATACCTTCGTCGAGTCCGGCTCGGTGATCTCGCCGTACTACGACTCGATGATCGCCAAGCTGATCGTCTGGGACACGGATCGCCGAACCGCGATCGCGCGCGCAGAGCGTGCGTTGCGGGAAACGCTCGTCGTGGGTGTGCCGACCACCCGCGACCTGACGCTCGAGGTGCTCGCCAGCGAGCCGTTCCGCTCGGGCGACTATTCGACCTCGACGCTCGACGCGCTTCGCGCCGGGGTCCCGGCATGACGATCTCGCGTCGCCAGGCTCGCCGGCAGGCGTTGTTCCTGCTCTATCAGTGGGACCTCTCCGGCCAGCCGATCGGCTCGCAGTACGCCGAGGAGATCGACCCCTGGGCGCGCGGGGTGGCCGAGGCGGTCGTCGAACGCGCGCCCACTCTCGACGCCAGGATCACCGAGGCGTCCGTCGATTGGACCGCAGACCGGCTCGGCACCGTCGAGCGAAGCGCGCTCCGGGTCGCCCTGCACGAGCTCGAGACCGACGAGGTACCGGCGGAGGTGGCGATCAGCGAGGCGGTCGGCTTCACCAAGCGCTACGCCTCTGACGACGGGGCGAGGCTCGTCAACGGCATCCTTGGGCGGATCCAACGGGAGGTTCAGGCAAATGAGGGGTAGCCGATGAGCGCCGACGAATCACTCTCGAACGCAGAGAACCTGCTGGCGCGTCTCGAACAGGCGCGGCTGCGCCTCGACGGGACCGACGATCCGGACAAGGCGATCGAGATCCTGCAAGAGCTTGCCGACCTCGCGAAGGAGGTCGAGGCCGAGTTGCAGCGCGCCAAGCGCGCGGCGGAGACCGAGGCCGCAACCAGCCCGGATGCCGACGCCCCCTGACGAGCTCCGAGCGCTCGTCGAGCGCTACCTCGACGACCTCGACCTGACCCCCGAGCTCGGGACGCTCACCGAGCCGATGCGGCACGCGATCGGCGGCAAGCGGGTCAGGCCGGTGCTCTGCATTGCCACCGGCGAGGCGCTCGGGGCGTCCCCCGAGCGCCTGCTACCTGCGGCCGCCGCGGTCGAGCTGGTCCACTCGTTCTCGCTCGTCCACGACGATCTGCCGGCGCTCGACGACGACCGCGAGCGCCGGGGCGGGCCGTCGGTGTGGGCTCTGCACGGCGAGGCGAGCGCGATCCTCGCCGGTGACGCGCTCCTTGCCGAGGCGTTCCGCCTCTCGCTCTCCTACGGAACGGCGGGGGTCGCCAGCGAGCTCGTCGAGAGCACGCTCGCGATGATCGGCGGTCAGTGGCTCGACATCCGCGGGGACGGCGCGCGCGACGAGCTGCACCGGCTGAAGACGGGAGCGTTGTTCTCCGCTTCCGTGGGCTGCGCGCTCGCGGCCCTCGACGTGCCTCGCTCCGAACAGCTCCCTTGGCGCGCCTTCGCCGCCGACGTGGGCCTGCTGTTCCAGATCGTCGACGACATTCTCGACGGCGACGGATTCGTGCTCGATGTCGGCGTCGACGGCGCTCGCAGCCTCGCCGACGGCGCGGCGGAGCGCGCGCTGTCGGAGCTCGGCCGTCTGGACGCCGACACGAGCGTGCTGGCGGAGATCGTCGGCGGCCTTGCGTCGCGCACTCTCTGAGTAGCCTGAGGCGCATGCCGTTCCAGGGTCGGCTCGGCGCGCTCGCCGAACGCAACTTCCGACTGGTCTTCTCGAGTACGACGATCTCGGCGGTCGGCGATGGCGTGACGACGATCGCACTCGCGTTCGCCGTGCTCGGGATCTCGAGCTCGGCCTCGGCGCTCGGGATCGTGCTCGCCGCCCGGCAAGCGTCGGCGGCGGCGATCACCGTCGCCGCGGGCGTCTGGGCCGACCGGCTGCCGCGCCACCTCGTGCTCGTCGCCGCGGCGCTCGTTCAAGGCTCGGTGCAGGCGGTCGCCGGCGGCCTGATCATCACGGGTCACGCCACGGTGTGGGCGCTCGCGGTACTCGCGCTCGTCTACGGCCTCGCCGACGGATTCGTGATCCCGACGTCGCAGGGGCTGATCCCGGCGATCGTCAGCTCGACCCGCCTTCAACAGGCGAACGCGCTGCTCGGGCTCAGCCGCTCGATCGTGGGGGTGCTGGGGCCGGCGCTCGGCGGCGTGCTCGTGGCGGTCGGCAGCCCCGGCGGAGCACTCCTCGTCGACGCCGCGAGCTTCGCGATCGCCGCCGCGCTGCTCGTCCGGGTCTCGCTGCCACGCAGCCAGGCGACGGTCGAGCCCGAGCCGTTCCTGGCCGAGCTGCGGGAGGGCTGGAACGAGTTTCGGCGGCAGACCTGGATCTGGACGACGATCGTCTTCTTCGGGATCGGCAACTGCGCCTCGACCTCGCTCTTCGTGCTCGGGCCGCTGGTCGCCAAGGAGCACTACTCCGGCGCGTCCACATGGGCGCTGCTGATCAGCGCCTTCGGCGGGGGCACGATCGTCGGCGGCGTTGTCGCGCTGCATTTCCGCCCCGTCCGGCCCCTGCTTGCGTCATGCGTGGCCGCGGTGCCGATCGCGTTCCAACCTGTCGCGATCGCGCTGCACCTACCGGTCGGGGCGCTCGTCGCGGTCGCCGCTCTGGCGGGCGTCGGGCTCGCGATCCACCTCGCGCTCTGGTTCACCACCTTCCAGCGCAACGTGCCCGAAGCCGCGCTGTCTCGGGTCAGCTCCTACGACGCGCTCGGCTCGTTCGTCCTGATGCCGCTCGGCTCGATCGTGGCCGGCCCGATCGCGTCGGTGATCGGGATCACCGAGACGCTGATCGCCACCACCGTGATCGAGCTCGCCTGCTTCGCGGTGATCATCGCCCAGCCGAGCGTGTGGGCGATCCGCGCCGAGCCGTTGCCTGAGCCGGTTCCCGCGTGATTCGCGACCGCTCGCTCCTCGCGCTGCTCTCCGGAGAGTTCATCTCGCGGCTCGGCTCGCAGTTCACCGCGCTCGCCCTGCCGTGGTTCGTCCTCGTCACGACGGGCTCGGCTGCGAAGATGAGTGTCGTTTTCGCCGTCGAGCTCGCCCCGATCGCCGTGCTCGGCATCCCGTCGGCAGTGCTCGTCGAGCGCTTCGGCCCAAAGCGCTGGATGGTGATGAACGATGCGATCCGCGCGCCGATCGTCGCGCTGGTCCCGCTGCTGCACGCCGTCGGTCACCTCTCGTACGGCGCGATCCTGCTGCTCGGCGGGCTGCACGGCGTCTTTTCGTGCGGTTACTTCGCCTCGCAACGGCTGATCCTGCCCGCAGTCGTCGGCGAGGACGAGCAGCGGCTGGCGCAGGCGAACAGCCTGGTCGAAGGCACGACGAACGTGACCAACCTGCTAGGCCCGGTGCTCGCCGGGATCCTGATCGCGGCGGTCGGGGCCGCGAACGTGATGTGGCTCGACGCGTGCTCGTACGTCGTCTCTGTCGTGCTGATCGGGTTGTTCGTCCGCGTTGGGCGGCAGGTGCACGAGCAGAGCGAGAACACGCACGGCATCTGGGCCGGCCTGCGCTACCTGCGCCACGACCGCCTGCTCGCGCGCGCATCACTTTCGAGTCTGACCTTCGGCTTTCTGTTCCCGATGCTGGTCGCCTCGTTCCCCGTGCTCGCCTACGAGCAGTACGACGGCAACCCCCGGGTCGCTGGGCTTCTGTTCGCGGTGATCGGCGCCGGCCAGGTGGTCGGCTCACTGCTCGCGTTCCGCCTCGTGACGAAGGTGCGACCGATGCGCCTCGCCTCGCTCGCCGTGATCGCGACGGCCGCGCCGTTGTGGCTCCTCGTCCCACACGTGCCGCTCGCGGTGGTCGGGATCGCGCTCGCGATCTGTGGCGCGTCGATTCCCCTGATCAACGCTCCGTACATCGGCATGCTGACGATCCGCGTGCCGGTGGCCCTGCGCGCGAAGGTGCTGCAGTCGCTCCTGACCATCAACCAGATCAGCGGGCCACTCGGATACCTCGTCGCGGGAACGCTGTTCGTGCGGTTCGGGTTGCACGGCACGTACACCGTGGTCGCCACGCTGGCGACGTTCGCCAGCCTCAACTTCATCCTCGCTGTCGCGCCGATCCGTGGAAATGCCCAAGAAGCGACTTGACGTCCTGCTCGTCGAGCGCGGGCTGGCCGAGTCCCGGACGCAGGCGCAGGCTCTGATCATGGCCGGCCGCGTGCCCGGGCACGCCAAGCCGGGTGAACAGGTGGACGAGTCGGCGACGCTCGAGGTCGAGGCGCCGCCGCCATACGTCTCGCGTGCGGGACACAAGCTCGCGAACGCCCTGGACGCGTTCTCGCTCGATGTCTCGGGGCTCGACTGCCTCGACGTGGGAGCGTCGACCGGCGGCTTCACCGACGTCCTCCTGCAGCGCGGCGCGGCCCGAGTGATCGCGCTGGACGTGGGCTACGGCCAGCTGCACTCGAAGATTCGCGACGACCCCCGCGTGACGGTCCTCGAACGCGTCAACGCCAGGTCACTCGCGGAGCTGCCTTTCGCGCCGCAGCTGGTCACGTGCGACGTCTCGTTCATCTCCGTCTCGATCGCGCTGCGGCCGGCTCTGCGTCTCGCTGCACCTGGCTGGCAGGCACTCGTGCTCGTCAAGCCGCAGTTCGAGGCCGGCCGGGCCGAAGCGCCGAAAGGCGTCGTCCGCGATCCGGCGGTGCGGCGGCGCGTCGTGCGCGCGGTTGCCGAAGCGCTGGCCGGGGCGGGGGGAGAGCCTCGCGGGGTCATAGACTCCGGTCTGCCCGGCCCCAAGGGAAACCATGAGTACGTCCTCCACCTCGTCAACCGACCCCGACCAGAGCTCCCCACCGACCTCGATCGGTGGATCGCCGAGGCAGTCGATCACTAGAGCCGTCGTGATCACGCACGGCCGGCCGGTCCTCGTCGAGGCGGCGCTCGACCGTGTTCGCGCGCTCGCGGCCCGGCTCGGCGTCGAGCTGGTCGCCGACGACGCCGACGCGGACCTCGCGGTCGTCCTCGGCGGCGACGGGACGATGCTGCGGGCACTGAAGCGGTACCTGGGCACCGACGTGCCGGTGATCGGCGTCAACTTCGGGCGCGTCGGCTTCCTGACCGCGGTCCCGCCCGACGCACTCGAGCGGGATCTCGAACGTGTCTTCGCCGGCGACTTCCGCGTCGTCGAGCTGCCGACGCTCGAGCTGACGCTCGACGACCAGACGCATCGCGCTCTTAACGACGCCGTCCTGACGAGTGGCACGATCGGCCGGATCATCGAGCTCGGCTATGCGATCGGCAACGAGGATCTCGGTGTGCAGCGCTGTGACGGCCTGATCTGCGCCACGCCGCAGGGCTCGACGGCCTACAACCTCTCGAACGGAGGGCCGGTCCTGGTCTGGGGGCTCGAGGCGATGGTGCTCACCTTCGTCGCCCCGCACACCCTGCACGTGCGTCCGCTCGTCGTTCCGCGCGGAGCAGACGTGACCGTGCGCAACCTGTCGGTCGACGTGTCGACCGAGGTGATCGTCGACGGCCACGCCGTCGGCCGGCTCGACCCGGGCGATGAGGCAGGCGTGCGGCTCGGCGAACAGCGGAGCTTGCTCGCGACGCTGCCCGAAGCCACGTTCTTCAGCCGCTACGCCGCCACCTTCGGCCGGGCTTGAGTTCACTCGACGGGCGCCTCGCCCAGGTCGTGCTCGCGAAGCTCCCTGTGCTCCGCTAGAACACAGCCGATGCTTCGGCACCTGCGGATCAGCAACCTCGTCCTGATCCACGAGGCAGAGCTCGAGCTGGTACCGGGCTTGAACGCGATCACCGGCGAGACCGGTGCCGGCAAGACGATCTTCACGAACGCGATCGGTCTGCTGCTCGGTGCCCGTGGCGATGCGGGGCTGATCGGTGTCGCCGGGGCCGAGGCCTATGTCGAGGCCGAGTTCGGCGACGTCGACGAGGAGTCGCTCGGGCCGCTGGCCGAGCTCCGGCCCGACGGTGAGGATGGTGTCGTGCTCGCGCGCCGGATCTTCGCCGACGGGCGAACGCGCGCGTACGCCTGGGGCCGGAGCGCCGCACGTGAGGATGTCGCCGCCGTCGCCGAGTGCCTGCTCGCGATGAGCGGCCAGTTCGAGCAGCGGCGCCTCGCACGGCCCGCCTACCAGCGGGGAGTGCTCGACTCGTTCGCCGGAATCGAGCTCGGCCCGGCGCAGCACGCGTGGCGCGAGCTACAGGCCGCCCGTCGTGCCTACGAGGAGTTGACACAGAACGCGGCCGACGCCGGGGCGCGCCTCGCCGAGCTCCAGGCTCTGGCCGAGGACACGGCCGGAGTCACGCCCGACCAGGAGGATGGCCTGCGTGCCGAGCGTGAACGCCACCGGCACGTGACCGAGCTCGTGCAGGGAGCCGCGGGGGCGGCCACAGCGCTCGCGCCCGACGACGGCGACGGCGCGACCGACCTGGTCGCCGCTGCCGAGCGGGCAGTCGCACCGCTCGAGCGGCTTGCTCCCGAGCTCGCGGGCGTGGGTGATGCGCTCCGGCAGGCCGAGCTGCAGCTGCGCGAGGCCGCATCGGAGCTGCGCGGCTTCCTCGCCTCGTTGGAGGCCGACCCTGGCCGGCTCGAGCAGGTCGAGGCCGAGCTCGACCGCCTGGCCGAGCTGCGACGGCGCTATCGCGCGCAGTCCCTCGCCGAGTTGCTGGAGCGGGCCACGGCCGCCAGGCAGGAGCTGGCCGCCCTCGAGGACGGCCAGGATCCCGTCGAGGCGGCGAGGGCGGCGCTCGAGGTAGCAGAGGCCGAAGTGGGTCGTAGCCACGCCGAGTTGCACGACGCCCGCGCTCAGGCGGCCGAGCCGTTCGCGGCGGCGGTCGCGGCGGAACTGGCCGGTATCGGTCTCGGCGACGGTGAGTTCCGCGTCGACCTGGAGGCTCGGGAGCCCGGGCCGACGGGCGCAGACGACGTTCGCTTCTCGATCAGGCCAAATGCGGGCCTGCCGTTCGGCCCGGTCGCCGAGACGGCGTCGGGCGGCGAGCTGTCCCGCATCGCACTCGCGATCGCCGCGGTCGCCGGGGGTGAGACGATGGTCTTCGACGAGATCGACGCCGGCATCGGTGGCACGACCGCACACGCGGTTGCCGAGACGCTGCGCCGGCTCGCCGGGCGCGCTCAGGTCGTCACGATCACCCACCTGCCGCAGATCGCGAGCGTCGCCGACCGCCACTTCCGGGTCGAGAAGATCGCCGGCGACCCGACGCACACGCAGATCGAACAACTCGCCGACGACGAACGTCGCGACGAGGTCGAGCGCATGCTCGGGGGCGCCGAGTTCCTTGCGTCGCTCGATCGTTGACCGGCGCGACTGGTACGATCGAAGCCCGTGAGCTCCTGCACGGGAAACGGCGACACGCGGTGACCAAGTACGTCTTCGTCACCGGGGGTGTCGTCTCCTCACTCGGGAAGGGCATCACGGCCGCATCGCTCGGTCGGCTGTTGAAGGCGCGCGGGTTGAAGGTTCAGGTGCAGAAGTTCGACCCGTACTTGAACGTCGACCCGGGACCGATGAGCCCGTTCCAGCACGGCGAGGTCTTCGTGACCGAGGACGGAGCCGAGACCGACCTCGATATCGGCCACTACGAGCGTTTTGTCGACGAGAACCTCTCGCGCGCCGCCAATCACACGGCCGGTGGAGTGTGGGACCGCGTCTTGCGCAAGGAACGCAAGGGCGAGTACCTCGGCTCGACGGTGCAGGTGATCCCGCACATCACGAACGAGATCAAGTCGAGGATCCGCTCCGTCGCCGAGGCGACGGACACCGATGTCGTGATCACCGAGGTCGGCGGAACCGTCGGCGACATCGAGTCGCAGCCGTTTCTCGAGGCGATCCGCCAGTTCCGGCGCGAGGTCGGGCCGGAGAACGTCGTCTACCTGCATGTGACGCTCGTGCCCTACATCGACACCGCCGGCGAGCTCAAGACGAAGCCCACCCAGCATTCGGTCAACGAGTTGCGCCGCATCGGTATCCATCCGGACGTCCTCGTGTGCCGGTCGACCGAGCCGCTGGCGCGCGAGATCCGGGAGAAAATCGCGCTCTTCGCCGACGTCGACGTCGACGCGGTGATCACGAATCCCGACGTCGCCGACGTCTACCTCGTCCCGCTCGCCCTTCAGGAGCAGGGCCTCGACGAGCTGGTCTGCCGCAAGCTCGGCATTGATGCGCCGCCGGCCGAGCTCGGGGAGTGGCTCGAGCTGACGGAGCGAATCGGCGAGCGCAACGAGCTGGTCGAGATCGCGCTCGTGGGCAAGTACGTGCAGCTGCACGACGCGTATCTGTCGGTGCACGAGGCGCTGAAGCACGCGGGTATCGCGAGCGGCTGCCGGGTGCACGTGCGCTGGGTCGACGCGGAGCACATGACGCTCGATGAGGCGCGCGCCGACCTGGCGAGCGCCGACGGCGTGCTCGTTCCCGGCGGCTTCGGATCCCGAGGCTGGGAGGGGAAGATCCTCGCCTGCCGGGTCGCCCGCGAGGACGAGATCCCGTACCTCGGGATCTGTCTCGGCATGCACGTCGCCGTCTCCGAGTACGCCCGCCACGTCTGTGGCCTCGACGGCGCGAACTCGACGGAGATGGATCCGGAGACGCCGTTCCCGGTGATCGACCTGCTTCCCGAGCAGAAGGAGGTCGAGGATCTCGGCGGCACGATGCGGCTCGGCGCCCAGGCAGTCGAGCTCGGCGAGGGCACGAAGACCAGGTCCGTCTACGCCGACGAGCCTGTGATCTCCGAGCGCCATCGTCACCGCTACGAGGTGAACAACGCCTACCGCCAGCAGCTGACCGACGGTGGGCTCGTCGTCAGCGGCACCTTCCAGGAGGGCCGCCTCGTCGAGATCGTCGAGTTGCCCGAGCATCCGTGGTTCGTCGCCTCGCAGTTCCATCCCGAGTTCAAGTCGCGGCCGACGCGCCCAGCACCGCTCTTCCGCGAGTTCGTCGTGGCTGCGCTCGTTCGCGGCCGCGCTCGTCGCGGCTCGCCCGTCAACGCCTGAAGCTGACGCGGTCGCCCGGCCGTAGCTGGCCGGCGATCGGTAGGTCGTCGCTCGTGACGACAGCCAGCACCGGGTGGCCGCCCGTCGTCGGATGGTCGTTCAGGAGCAGGATCGGCAAGCCAGACGGCGGCACCTGCAGTGCGCCGGTGACGACCCCCTCCGAAAGCAGTTCGTCGATCCGTACGCGACGGAGCGCTGGGCCTTCCAATCGGATCCCGACGCGATTCGAATCCGGCGAGACGCGCCAGTCCGTCCCGACGAGGGCGTCGATCGCGTCAGGCGCGAACCAGTCGTCGCGCGGACCGGGGTGGACGTGCAGGACCGGCTCGACGTCGACACGCAGCAGTGCGAGCGGTTCCGGCGCCGTGCGCGGCTCCGGCCCCAGGGCGAGTACGTCGCCGGTGCGGAGCGGCGCCGGCCCCAGCCCGGTGAGCAGGTCGGTCGAGCGGCTCCCGAGCACCGGCGCGGCGTCGATCCCGCCGCGTACGCACACGTACGCCCGCGCGCCGTGCTCGAGCCGTCCGACGTCCAGCTCGTCGCCGGCGCCGACCTCGAACGCACGCTCGTCGCGGCGCGGGCCGGTGACCGCGACGAGTGCCGCGCATCGAAAGCGGAGCCTCGGCCCGATCAGGGTCGCCTCGAGCGCTGCCGCGGTCCGGCCGTTGCCGACCAGGCGGTTGCCACGTTCGAGCGAGGGAGCATCGACGGCGCCCGAAGGCGAGACGCCGAGATGCGCCAGGCCGGGCCGGCCAAGATCCTGGACGGTCGTCAGCACACCCGGCGAGAGAACGTCGATCGCGCTCATCGGACGACGAACCGCACCTGGTCGCCGGGAGCGAGCGCCGCCGGCCTCACGCGCGCCGGGTCGAACGGAACGAACGCGGTCCGGCCGATCAGCTGCCACCCGCCGGGACTCTCGCGGGGGTAGATGCCGCTGTACGGGCCTGCGACCGCGACGCTGCCGGCGGGCACGCGCGTGCGGGGCTCGCTGCGGCGCGGCACCTGCAGGCTCGGGTCCGTGCCGAGCAGGTAGGCGAAGCCCGGCGCGAAGCCCAGGAAGCCGACGGTGTACACGGCCGCGGTGTGGCGCTCGACCGTGTCTGCGATCGAAAGCCCGGCGAGCTCGGCGACGACGGCCAGGTCCGGGCCGTCGTAGGTGACCGGGATCGTGATCGACGCCCGCGGAGCGGTCTCCGGCGGCGCGCTGACCGCGTGGAGCACGGTTGCCCGCAGATCGGGCGCATCGTCGCTCCAGGTCGCGAGGACGGTGCAGTGACCGGGGACGACGTCGATCAGTTGCGGGAGCTCGGCCCTGAGGCGATCGGCAACCCTGCGCGCCGTCGCCGAGTCGGCTAGCTCGATCAGGGCGGCACGGTCGCCGGCGGGCCGAACGGTCGGCGCGCTCATACGAACGGACCCAACTCGACGCCTGCGCTCGCGAGTTCGCCCACGATCTGCTCCGCGAGCCGCACGGCGGCGGGCGAATCGCCGTGCACACAGAGCGAGCGCACGTCGCCTGACCTCGCCAGCGCCACCGCCTGGCGGGCCGCGGCCGCCTCGTCGAGCAGGTCCCCGGGTTGTCCACGCGGGACGAGCGAGCCGTCCGCCCGGTACCCGCGGTCGGCGAAGCCCTCCGGCACGGCCGCAAGTCCTGCAGCTGCGGCCGCTGCGAGCAGGACCGACCCGGGGAGGCAGAGCACGCCGCCCCGGAGACCGCCCGCGTCGGTCGCGGCGGTGACGAGTGCCTCCGCGCACTCTTCGTCCAGCGTCGCCCGCTGATAGAGCGCGCCGTGCGGCTTCAGGTACACGACGTCGGTGCCCTCCGCCCGCGCGCAGCTCCGCAGTGCGTCGATCTGCTCGGCGGTCTCCTGCTCGATCTGGCGCGCTGAGACGGCGAGCGGTCGCCGGCCGAACCCCTCACGATCGCGGTAACCGACGTGGGCGCCGATCGCCACACCGTGAGCCGCCGCGCCACCACAGGCCTCCTGCATCGTCGCCCTGTCGCCGGCATGGAAGCCACACGCGACATTCGCGCTCGTGACGATCGCCAGTAACGCCGCATCGCTTGAGTCGCCCTCACCGAGATCGGCGTTGAGGTCGATGCGGGAGCTCACCGTCACATTGTCGCGCCCGCATAGGATCGTCGCCTGTGCCGCCCGATGTGCTGGACCTCTTCGTGGAGCTCGCCGCGCTGCCGAGCCCGCCGGGCGACGAGCGCGCGGTCGCCGACCACGTCCTCCGCTACCTGGCCGACTGCGGGATCGCGGCCGACGAAGACGGAACGGGAACCGAGACGGGCTCGACGATGGGCAACCTCTACGCGCGGGTCGAGCCGACGGTCGCCGGCGAGCCTCTCTTCCTCTGCGCCCATCTCGACACGGTGCCGCCGACCGCTCCGATCGAGCCCGTGGTCGAGGACGGCGTTGTCCGTAACGGCGCGGGAACGATCCTCGGCGCCGACAACAAGGCCGCGGTCGCAGTCATGCTCGACGCGGTCCGGCGCGTCCTGGCCGAAAACCGTCGTCACGCCGGCATCGAGCTGCTCTTCACCGCGAAGGAGGAGGTAGGTCTGGTCGGCGCGGCCGCGTTCGATCACACCCGCCTCACGGCCAAGGTCGGCTACGTCTACGACCAGGCGGCGCCGGTCGGGACGATCATCCTCGGGGCGCCGTTCTCGCAGTCGCTGGACGTGACCTTCCACGGTCGCGCCGCACATTCGGGGATGCATCCCGAAGACGGCCGCTCTGCGATCGCCGCCGCCGCTCGCGCGATCGCCGAGCTGCGCCTCGGCCGTGTCGACGAGCTGTCGACGGCGAACGTCGGGAAGATCACGGGCGGGACCGCCGCCAACATCGTCCCCGAGTGGTGCACGTTCGTCGCCGAGGCCCGCTCGCACGACGAGCGTCGGCTCGGCGAGCTCGTCCAGGAGATGCAGGATGCAATCACCTTCGCCGCGGGTGTCGGCGAATGCGACGTCGAGACACGGACGCGCAAGAGCTACTCCGGCTACCGCTTCGCACGCGCGGACCGACCGGTGGTGCTCGCCGCCGCTGCGCTCGAACGCTGCGGCCATCCCGTCGTGTTCGAGCTGTCGGGAGGCGCGGCCGACGCGAACATCTTCAACGAGCGCGGCTTCGAGTGCGTCAACCTCGCGAATGGGATGACGAACATCCACACCCCGGAGGAGCACATCGCGGTCGCCGACCTGGAGGCGATGGTCGACGTCACTCTCGCGCTGCTCGACGCGGCCGCCGGCACGAGCGCCGGGCTGTAGGCTTCCGCCCGCATGCGGATCGGCGTCGCCAAGGAGATCAAGCCCGACGAGTACCGCGTCGCGTTGACCCCTGCAGGAGCCCTCGAGCTGCTCAACCACGGTCACGACGTGGCGATCGAAGTGGGCGCCGGGACGGGCAGCTCGTTCGCCGACTCCGACTACGAGCGGGTCGGTGCCCGGATGGTCTCCGTGGACGACGTGTGGGACCGCTCGGATCTCGTGCTCAAGGTGAAGGAGCCGATCGCGTCGGAGTACCACCGGCTGCGCGAGGGCCTGATCCTCTTCACGTACCTGCACATCGCCGCGGACGAGCCGCTGACGCAGGCTCTCCTCGAATCGGGCATCACCGGTGTCGCGTACGAGACGGTCGAGGTCGGACGGGCGCTGCCGCTGCTCGCGCCGATGTCCGAGGTGGCCGGCAGGCTCGCCTCGCAGGCCGGCGCGTACTTCCTCGAAAAGCCGGTTGGCGGGCGGGGACTGCTGCTCGGTGCTGTTCCCGGCGTCTCGCCGGGACGCGTCGTGATCGTCGGTGGGGGCGTCGTCGGGTACAACGCCGCGGTGATCGCGCTCGGGCTCGGCGCCCAGGTGACGATCCTCGAGCGCTCGATCGACCGCATGCGTCATCTCGAGGAGATCCTCTCGGGCCGTGTCGCGTTGCTGATGAGCTCGAGCCTGCAGGTGGCCGCCTCGGTCGCCGAAGCCGACCTCGTGATCGGAGCGGTGCTGATTCCTGGCGCCGTGGCTCCGAAGCTGGTCACGCGCGAGATGATCTCGAGCATGAAACCGGGCGCGGTCGTCGTCGACGTCGCGATCGACCAGGGCGGCTGCTTCGAAACCTCGCACGCGACGACACACGCCGAACCGGTGTACGTCGTCGACGGCGTCACGCACTACTGCGTCGCCAACATGCCGGGCGCCGTGCCGATCACCTCCACGAAGGCGTTGACGAATGTGACGCTTCCCTACGTTGAGGCAATCGCGAACAACGGACTACGTGCTGCCGTGGCGGCCGACCCGGCGCTCGCCAAGGGCGTCAACGTGATCGACGGCAAGCTGACCTACGAGGCGGTCGCCGAGGCGCACGGGCTCGACTACACGCCGCTCGCCGACGTCGTGCCGCTCTCCGCGGTCTAAGAGTCCGACGGTCTAGAGAGTCGAGGGTCTAGGAAGTCGAGGTCTCGGCTTCGGCCGGCTTCTTCCGGCGGCCCGGTTTCGGGCTGAGGCGAACGACCAGCCAGGTGACACCGGCCGCGAGCGCGATCACGCCCGCGATGAACACGATCAGCCCGATGATCCCGAGGACGTTCTCCACGGAACGTAGGATAGCTGCGTGCCTCGCGCGTGCGTCATTGTGCTTGACGCCGTCGGAGCGGGAGCGTTGCCGGACGCAGCAGAGTTCGGAGACGAGGGGTCGAACACCCTCGCCAACGTCGCCCGCGCCGTCGGCGGTCTCGACCTGCCGACCCTCGAGGCGCTCGGGTTCGGGAACATCGAGTCGCTGGAGGGCTGCGCGCCTCAGCCGGGTGCCCCGGCCGTCGCCGGCCGCCTCTTCGAGCGCTCGCGCGGCAAGGACACGACGACCGGGCACTGGGAGCTGATGGGCGTCGTCACGCCGCAGGCCATGCCGACTTACCCGTACGGCTTCCCGGACGAGGTGATCGACCCGTTCATGAACCGCACCGGCCGCGGTGTGCTCGGCAACAAGCCGGCGAGCGGCACCGAGATCATCCAGGAGCTCGGCGAGGAGCACCAGCGCACGGGCAAGTGGATCGTCTACACGAGTGCCGATTCGGTCTTCCAGATCGCCGCGCACGAGGAGACGGTGCCGCTCGAAGAGCTCTACGACGCCTGCCGGGTCGCGCGCGAGATCCTCACCGGCAAGCACGCTGTCGGCCGGGTGATCGCGCGCCCGTTCAACGGGACGACTGGCGCGTACGAACGGACGACGAACCGCCATGACTTCTCGCTCTCGCCGCGGCGGCCGAATTACCTGTCGATCGTTCGCGATGCGGGCTACAAGGTCTACGGCGTCGGCAAGATCGGCGACATCTTCGCCCACCAGGACGTCGACGAGGAGTTCCCGACGCGTTCGAACGTCGAAGGGATCCAGAAGACCGAAGAGCTGCTGCGCACGATCGACGACGGCCTCGTCTTCACGAATCTCGTCGAGACCGACTCGCTCTGGGGGCATCGCAACGACCCGGACAACTTCCATCGCTGCCTGCAGGACTTCGACCGCCGGCTGCCGGACCTCCTCGATGCACTCCGACCGGGCGACCTGCTCGTCCTCACCTCCGACCACGGTTGCGACCCGACGACGCCGTCGACCGATCACACGCGCGAGTATGCGCTGCTGCTCGCCTACGTCGAAGGCAGGAACGCCGCCGGCCGCCTCCACGAGGAAGGTGAGTTCGCCGACGTCGGTGCGACGGTCAACGCCTGGCTCGGCGCAACGACGGCGCCGCGGGGCGTGCCGGGCCGGCCGATCCTCGAACCGTGAGGCTGAACGACCCGGCACTCGTGCGGGAGCAGTACGCCGACGAGAGGGATCTCGCCGCGCGCAAGGCGATCTACAGCGACGCCGAAGGTCCTGATGCACGTCAGCTGGCTCTGCAGGCGGTCGCAGAGGTTGCGCCGGCCGTCGTGCTCGAGGTGGGCGGTGGCGAAGGCGAGCTCGCGGAGCGCATCGTGCGGGAGTTGGGCGTCGAGCTCATCCTCCTCGACCAGTCCGAGCGCATGGTCGAGATCTCGCGCAATCGCGGTCTCGACGCTCGGGTGGGCGATGTTCAGTCGCTGCCGTTCGCCGACGAGAGCTTCGACTGCACCGTCGCCGCTTGGATGCTCTACCACGCCGCCGACGTCGGCCTGGCGATCGCCGAGCTCGCCCGTGTCACGCGGCCGGGCGGGCGGCTCGTCGCGGTCACGAACGGCGCGGGCCACCTCGCGGAGCTGCGCGAGCTGTCGGGCGGCGCCGGGTGGTGGACCGGGATGCCGTTCTCACGCGAGAACGGTGCCGAGCTGCTCGGCAAGTCGTTCTCGGCGGTCGAGGCGCGGCACGCCGACGGTTGGGTCTCGATCCCCGACGACGAGCTGATCTGGGCCTACCTGCGCTCGATGACGCGAGTGGCTCCTCCAGCCGAGCTTCCGCCCCACGAGCTGCCGTTACGCGTCCGGCGCAAGCCGACCGTCTTCGTGGCGACGAAATGATCCGCCCGGCCGAGCTGATCCAGCGCAAGCGCGACGGGCTGGAACTCGGGGCCGAGGAGCTGGCCGAGCTGATCCTCGGCTACGCCCACGGCGACGTTCCCGACTACCAGCTGGCCGCGTTCTGCATGGCGGTGTACTTCCGAGGCCTCTCCGAGACCGAGACGTACGCGCTGACCGACGCAATGATCAGAAGCGGCGAGACGATCGACCTGGGCCGTGCGCTCGGCCGCAAGGTGGTCGACAAGCATTCGACCGGTGGCGTCGGCGACAAGACATCGCTGGCCGTGGGGCCGATCGTGGCTGCGTGCGGGGTCCCGCTCGGGAAGATGAGCGGTCGCGGGCTCGGCCACACGGGTGGGACGCTCGACAAGCTCGAGTCGGTCCCGGGCTTCCGCACCGAGCTGACCCTGGACGAGTTCGTTGCCCAGGTGCGCGACGTCGGGATGGCGATCGTCGGGCAGACGGCGGACTTCGTGCCGGCCGACAAGCTGCTGTATGGGCTGCGCGACGTGACGGCAACGGTCGATCAGACTTCGCTGATCGCCGCCTCGATCATGTCCAAGAAGCTCGCCGCCGGCGCCCAGGCGATCGTGCTCGACGTCAAGGTCGGCGACGGCGCGTTCATGAAGACGATCGCTGACGCGCGGGGCCTTGCCGAGACGATGATCGCGATCGGCCGTCAGGCCGGGCGCGAGGTGACGTGCCTGCTGACCGACATGGACCAGCCGCTGGGAGCCGCGGTCGGCAACGCCCTCGAAGTTCGAGAGGCACGCGACACGGTGCGCGGCCACGGGCCACCGGACTTCACGGAGCTGGTGCTCGACACCTGCGCGCGCCTGCTCGCCTACTCGGACCTCGGTATCGACGAGGCCGAAGGACGGCGGCGCGCCGAGACCGCTGTTGGCGACGGATCCGCCGATGCGACCTGGGTGCGCTGGCTCGAGGCCCAGGGCGGCACTGCAGACGAGAGCGCGCTCCCGGTCGCCCCGGTCCGGCTGCAGGTCGCAGCGCCCGCCGACGGCTACGTCGCGTCGCTCAGCGCGGTCGGCATCGGGAACGCCGCCGTCCACCTCGGTGCGGGCCGGCGCACGAAGGATGATCAGATCGACCACGCCGTCGGCGTCGTCGTGCACGCGAAGCGCGGCATGCACATCGAGGCCGGCCAGCCGCTGGCCGACGTGCATGCGCGAAGCGAGGCAGACGCCGAGGTCGCCGTGGCGGAGGTGCTCGCCGCCTACCGGTTCGGCCCCGTTCCGCCCGTCGAGCGCCCGTTGCTCCTCGGCGTCGTTCGGTAGGCCGAGCGGTCGCGATGCCCGAGCTTCCCGAAGTCGAGACCGTTCGAACCAGGCTCGCGCCTCTGCTCGAGGGTCGCCGATTCGAACGGGTCGAGATCACCGACCCGAGGCTGACCCGCCCACACGACCGGGTCGAGGTCGCGCGCGAGCTCGTCGGGGAGCGCGTGTCGGCGGTCGATCGGCGCGGGAAGTACCTGATCCTTCGGTTCGAGTCGGGCCGGGCCCTCCTGATCCACCTCCGGATGACCGGGTCGGTCCTCACCGGGGCAGCCGCCACGGCCGAGGACGATAAGCACCGGCGGGCGGTCGTGGTGCTCGACGACGGCTCGCAGGTCGCGTATCGCGATGTGCGGCGGTTCGGGACCTGGCTACTACTCGAACCGCCCGAGGTCGCGCCGTACATCGAGAGCCGGGTTGGTGCCGAGCCGCTCGACCCGTCGTATCGCGCCCGCGACCTCGCGGCCAGGCTCGCCGGGCGGCGGGTGGCCGTGAAAGCTGCGCTGCTCGATCAACACACCGTTGCCGGTATCGGCAACATCTATGCCGACGAGGCACTCTGGCGGGCGCGGATCCATCCGCTGACCCCCGCGGCCTCTCTCGACGTCGACGAGGTGAAGGCACTGCACCGGGCGGTGCGGACGGCGCTCAGGGCGGGGGTCGCCCGGCAGGGCTCGACGCTACGCGACTATCGCCTCCCGGACGGTGGCAGCGGCAGCATGCAGCACGAGTTCAAGGTCTACGGCCGCGGCGGCGAGCCGTGCGAGCGCTGCGCGACCCCGATCGACAAGATCCGCGCCGCCGGACGCGGCACCTGGTACTGCCCGAGCTGCCAGCGCCGCCGGGCCTGAACCTAGACTGGAAGGAATGGGGCGGACGCAGAAGAGCGAGGCGATCGTGCTGCGGTCGATCCGCTTCTCCGAGGCCGACCGGATCCTCCACCTCTACACGGCTCACCGCGGACGCATCGGCGCGATCGCGAAGGGCGTGCGGAAGACGAAGTCGAGGTTCGGCGGTCGTCTCGAGCCGCTGTCGCACGTCGAGCTGATGCTGCACGAAGGCAGCGGAGAATTGCAGACGATCACGGGGGTCGAGTTGCTCCGCTCGCACCACGAAACGCGAGAGGACGGGTACCGCCTGAACGTCGGGCTGATCGGCGCAGAGGCGATGCTGCGCCTCTTCGGCGAGCCCGAGGCGAACGCGCGCGCCTTCACTGCGCTGGCCCGTTTCCTCGACCTGCTCGATAGCGCGCCGCCGGTTCGCGGCGCCCGACCCGCGCTCGATCCGCTCGTGCTCGCGTTCCAGCTGAAGCTCCTGTGGCTGGCCGGCTACCTGCCGCACCTGACGAGCTGCGTCGAGTGTGGCTCGCCGACCACCCTCGTCGGCTTCTCCGCTCGCGCGGGCGGTGCGGTGTGCGCCGACCATGCGCTCGAGGCGCTGCGGCTGTCGCCCGACGGGCTCGGCGCGATCGAGCGCATGCTCTCGACACCGCTTGCCGACTCGGTCGCAGCGTCAGTCTCCGACCGAGCCCTGCGGGACGCACTGGCCGTGATCACGACGTCGTACGAGGAGCACGGCGGTTTCCGACTGCGGACGGTGTCGGCCTGAGGCGCGCGCTCGGCAACGGACTCGAGCTCGACGATGCGAAACAGCGGATCGACCGGCACGAGGTTCATAGGTTCCTGAGCGAGGTCGCGTACTGGGCGCTCGGTCGGTCGCGCGAGACGCAGGACCGGCTGATCGACGAGGCGCAGCGCGTCGTGGGGCTGTACGAGGGCGATTGGCAGATCGGCTTCTGCCGTGCCGCGACGGACGGCAACTCGTTCGTCTATCTCGCTGACGTGTACGTGCTCGAGTCGTACCGGGGTCGTGGCCTGGGCGAGGAGCTCGTGCGTGAGATGGTCGACAACGGCCCGTACTCGGAGCTGCGCTGG
>DASYPH010000261.1:0-4033 GCA_036006925.1 Gaiellaceae bacterium | reverse complement strand
CTACGCCGGCCTCAGGCGTCATTCCGGAACACTGGCGCAGCCGAGCGTCGATTCGAGCATGGAGTGCTGAGTCAGGTCATTCCCTTGTTCGTGTCTCGGCACCGGCGTGCTGCGGGGCGTCCTGAGCTGAGCGTTCGATCGTCACCGGCTCACGAGGAGCGCGAGTTGTGTGGCTTGGGTCCAGCCGATTGCGTGTCCCTCGGCGAAGGCGGCGTTCGCGCGATCGGGTCCGAGGGCGTTCCTGGCCGCGCCGATGAGCTTCGCGCGTCGCGCTTCGATGAAGGGGACGGCGGACGAGAGGCCGAGTTCCTCCCACTGGGCGGCGACGGCGCCCTCGAGGCGGAGTGCGTGCTCGTGCCGCGCCAGTGCCGCCGCACAGAAGGCGATTCCGAGCACCTCGAAGCTCTGCTGGACAGGCTTCCTGGCGCGAAGCGCGCCTTCGAGGCCCTTGCGGAAGTGCTGTTCGGAGAGCGTGTAGTCGCCGCGAATCATCGCGCAGTCGGCGAGGAAGTGGTCGGCATTCGCGACGATCTCTGGGTCGTGCGTGGTGCGTGTGAGGATCAGGAGCTCTGTTGCGAGCGGCTCGGCGCGGTCTGCATCACCGACAGCGACGAGAACCTGGCAGAGGCCGGCGAGCGCATAACTCGTCAGCACGTCCTCGCCGAGGGCGCGCGCCTGTCCGAGGACCTCCTCAAACAGCCGAAGCGCTTCGTCGTTCTCCCCGACCTGCTGATGTATCCACGCGATGCATTGCAGCGCCTCGAGCCGTCCTGCCTCGTCGCCACGCTCGAGTGCAAGTGCGGCCGCCCACTCGAACCGCGCACGCGCGGAAGGGAAGAGTCCGCGGTCTTCGTCGATCATGCCCGCGGCGAGCAGGGTGCGGACGAGGCGTGGCGAGGCGCCGTCGGCGAGTGCGATGGCGTCATCGAGCGCCCGGGAGCCTTCCGCGAAACGGGCCGTGACGACCCAGAACCAGCCGAGGGCGCTGGCCAGCTCCACGAACTGGGATGAGCCCGTAGTGCGCCAGTAGTCGAGCGCGGCGCGGAGGTTGTCGTGGTCAGACTCGAGCCGCTCGATCCACTCTATCCCCAAGTCGTATCGCTCCGCGTGTGCGCGCTCGGCGAACGCGAGGAAGTGTTCGCCGTGCCGCTTCCGCAGTGTTTCCGCCTCGCCGCTGCTGCCGAGAAGATCGTTCGCAAACTCACGGATCGTTTCGAGCATCCAGAAGCGGCCGCCGCTGTGGCGGACGAGGCTCTTCTCGATAAGCGCCTGTAGCGTGTCGAGCTGCGCGTCGACGACGTCTTCCGCCGCGTCGAGTATGCAACCTCCGCTGAAGGCTGCGAGCCGGGCGAACAACTGCTTCTCGTGGGCAGCGAGCAGGTCGTATGACCAGGCGATGGTTGCGCGCAGAGTCCGCTGGCGCGGGTCGGCGTCGCGGCCACCCCGGAAGAGGTCGAGTCGCTGCGAGAGGTGGTCGAGCATCTGCGCCGGTGTCAGCACGCTGGTGCGCGCAGCGGCGAGTTCCAGGGCGAGGGGGAGGTTGTCGAGACGGGCGCAGAGCTCGGCGACCGTGTCGTCGGCGGGGAAGCCCGCTCGCGCGCAAAAGAGTTCGACCGCCTCTCGGTCGGCGAGCACCTGTACCGCGTATGCGACCTCGCCGTCAATCCGCAGAAGCTCGCGACTCGTCACGAGGAGTCGGAGTTTCGGGCACGTGCGCAGAACCGTCGCAAGCTCCGGTGCCGCCTCGACGACCTGCTCGAGGTTGTCGAGCAGGAGCAGCAGTTCGCGGTCGCCGATGTACGAGACGAGCGGCTGCTTCGCGCCGAGCGTCTGCTCGATCGTGTCGACCACCAGCCCCGGGTCGCGTACGGCGGCGAGCCCAACCCAGAAGACGCCGGCCTTGAATTCGCCGACTAGCTCCGCCGCCGCTTCGATCGCCAGCCGCGTCTTTCCCGTGCCTCCCGGCCCGGACAATGTGACCAGGCGGGCGCCGTCCTGAAACAGTGCCGCGAGCTCCATCACCTCCCGCTCCCGGCCGAAAAACGACGAAGCCGGCCGCGGCAGGTTGGTGTTCGAGATTGTGTTCAGCGGCGGGAACAGCTCCTGCCCGAGCTGGAAGATCGCCACCGCCTCTTCGAAATCCTTCAGCCGGTGCTCCCCCAGCTCCAAGACGTCGCTGTTCTGCGCCGCCCTCGTCGCCCACGAGAGCAGTACCTGACCCCCATGGCCGGCTGCGGCGATCCTCGCCCCCAGATGCACGTCCTCACCCACGTAGCCCGCCTCGGCCAGATTCGGGGTTCCGGTGTGCAACCCCATCCTCACCCGGATCGGACCGCCCGCGAGCGCCAGTTGCGCCTCCTCCGCAGCTGCAACCGCGCCCGCAGCATTCTCGAAGACGACGAAGAACGAGTCACCTTCCGTGCCGACCTCGAACCCACCGTGCCGCTCGAACGCCTCCCGCAGCAGCCGGCGATGCTCCTGCAACGCCGTCGCGTACCGCTCGGCGCCCAGCTCATGCAGAAGCCGCGTTGAGCCTTCCACATCGGTGAACAGGAACGTGACCGTCCCCGCAGGCAGATCCCGAACCACGCCTCGATAATGCGCGAGACCTAGCCGCGGATCAACGGTCCGGTCAGGCGTCATTCCGGAACACTGGCGCAATCGAGTCTCGTTTCTCCCGCAAGCATGGTTTGGTGATGATGCAGCCGTGTCGGCGCGCTTCAAGATCGGAGACGTGTTCCGCCTGTCGATTGACTCGCAGAGAGTCGGCTTCGGCCAGATCGTTGGGAAGTACGGCGACGACGGCTACTACTTTGCGATCTTCGAACAGCCTCACCGAGTCGACGAGCATTTCGAGCTAGGAGGTGTCGTTGACGGCGAGATCGCATTGCTGGCCTTGTCGTTTGACGCCCTCCAGGCGATTGGGAGATTGTTGGCAACCGTCCGCCGCCCGAACTTCGCTGGCCGGTCTACAAAGAAGCGAGTTCACCCGGAGCTTTCGAGGCCGTCGATCACACCGGCGAGATCAGACGGAAGATCGATGAGATCGAGGCAGCGTCGTTACCGGCCTCCGGGTACAGAACGCATTCCGCGCTCTTCATGGAGCTGCGCCATGGCACGAGGCGTTCGACCGACTCCGCTACTAGCCGCTCTGGCGTCATTCCGGAACACTGGCGCAAGCGGCCGCTGGTGCGCCTGCGAGCACGTCCCTGCGCGTCTAGCCTCTGCGCGAGCGCTTTAGCACTCTGCGGGGTGGTGCAATTGACACACCCATTGCCCTCGCACGTTCTCTAACCACGATCATCTGCGTTGCCAGCGTGATCGCGAGCATGAGCGGAATCGAGGTTGGTGATGCCGCGACGGTGGCTCCGATCGCGGTAGCCACGCCAATCAGTGCGATCCGGGTGACGAGGAGGCCACCCCAGCCAACCCCAACAGTCGTCCACGACGCTCGCTCCCACAACTCGCCGCCGCGTTCGAACAGTTCGATCGTTCTGCCCCGGATCACCCCGAACCCGATTGATGCTGCCGCACTGACCACGAGCAGCACCCCCGAGGCGACCGTAAACGCGTGATGCTTCGACGTGTCGGTCAGCAAGACGATCCCGTAAATCCCCAGACCGATCGGGAACAGTAGTGAACGCTCGGTAAATCGATCGCTCCGCCGCTGACGCACGATGAAAAACACGACCACAGCGCAACCACCGACCACATACAACGCATCCCTCACGCCTGTTCATCTTAGTCGGCCGACGCCAAGATAAAAGCCCGAGATCCGCAGCATGAACCCGATGCGAACGCTAGCGAACCCCTCGAAACGCGACTAAATCGCGTGAGAGTCGATCGTCTCGCGCAGCACCCCGACGACTTCTCGGAGCCAGCTACGTGCCCTCTCGATGTTCGGACCTGCAGGAGCTAGGTCGGCCGTATCTACCTGCAGCTCACTCATCACGAGCATTGCCCGCAGAGAGTCGGTTTCGGTCAGTGCGTCTTCGATCCGTTCGGCGAGTCGGTCAGGCTTGACCCCAAGTGA
>DASYPH010000260.1:0-3685 GCA_036006925.1 Gaiellaceae bacterium | reverse complement strand
CGCGGCGTACGGCGAGCGCGGCATCAGGGGATGCTCCTCGTCCATCGGAGCGGTCTCGGCGGTGCCGTAGACCTCCGACGACGAGATGAGGATGAAGCGCTCGACGGGCGTCACGCGAATCGCGTCGAGCAGGATCTGGGTGCCTTCGACGTTCGTGGTCACGAACTCGGACGCACCGTGCTCGATCGACTTCTCGACGTGCGACTCGGCGGCGGCGTTGACGATCACGTCGACGCCCTCGACGAGCTCCCGGACGAGCGTTGCGTCGCGAATGTCGCCGTGGACGAAGGAGAGCCGCGGATGGCTCATCACGTCCGCGAGGTTCTCGAGGTTGCCGGCGTAGGTCAGTGCGTCGAGCGTGACGACCTCGTACGGCGTCGCGTCGAGGAGGTGCCGGATGAAATGGGACGAGATGAACCCTGCCCCGCCCGTGACCAGTACTCGCTTCAAAGCTCCTCCTCGATCGTGTAGAGCGGCCTGCCCTCGACGTCCCGCTGGATGCGCCCGAGGGACTCGCCGATCAGTGCGAGCACGAATCCCTGGATGCCGAGGACGAGAACAATGCCTGCTCCGGCGAAGAGCGGCCCGGGGAAGTTGCTGTTCGCGATCCAGTAGGCGACGCCGTACACGCCGAGCGCGCCGGCGGCAAGCGTGCAGACGAGCCCCAACGTCACCCCGATCCACTGCACCGGCTGCGGCCAGAAGCCCGCGACGACGTGCAGCGCGAGCCGGATCAGCCGGATCGGCGAGTAGCGCGATCCCGAGCTCGACGGGGCATGCGCGACGTCGACCTCCTCGACGGTGACGCCGGAGGAGAGGACGAGCGCCTTCGTGAACTTCTGCCTGCCGATCGCGCCGAGCATCGGCTCGATCGCGGTCCGGCGGTAGCCGTTGAAGGCGCAGCCGAAGTCGGAGATCTCGACGCCGGTGAAGCGGCGAAGCAGCCCGTTGATCAGCCGGCTCGGGACGGTGCGCCCCGCCGAGTCGTGCCGGGCGATCCGGCGTCCGGAGGCGACGTCGACGCGGTCGAGGGCGTCGAGCAGCTTCGGGATGTCCTCGGGCTGGTTCTGCAAGTCACCGTCCATCGTCACGATCCGCCCGCCCCGTGCCCGCGCCAGCCCAGCGTGCATGGCGGGGTGCTGACCGAAGTTGCGCTTGAACCGGACGACCCGCACGCGCGGATCCCGTTCGTGCAGCGCACGCAGTTTCGCGTAGGTGTCGTCGGTCGAGCCGTCGTCGACGAAGATCGCCTCCCAGTCGCGCTCGGCGAGCGTCGCGGCGAGCCGCGTGTAGAGCTCATCGACCGCTCCGGCCTCGTTCAACACCGTGACAACAACCGAAACGTCCACTTACAGGACACTAACCCGCCCCTCGTAGAGTCGTGTCCGTGCGGGTCGGCGACATCGTGCTCAAGCGGAGCATCTACGGCGGCAACGTCCGCTGGACGTTCCCGCATCGAATCGCAGGCGAGTGGGACGGACGGCTCGGCATCTACTGCGGCGCTGGCAACCGCGGCAAGGCGATGCGCCGCGGCCCGGAGGGGTATCTCAAACGCTGGGTGACCGACGCGCCGCCGTTCGACACGACGTGGGAAGGCGGGAGCGTGCTTCGCTTCGAGCGCGTCGGCGCCGCGCACAGCGTCGAGATCTTCTGGGACGAGAACTGGGAGCTGCGCGGCTGGTACGTCAACCTGCAGGCGCCGCTGGTGGTGAACGGCCGCTGCCTCGATACCACCGACCTCGCGCTGGATGTGACGGTCGACCCGGACGGCAGGTGGGCCTGGAAGGACGAGGACGAACTGGTCGAGGCGATCTCGCTCGGCGTCCTCGACGAGGCAGCCGCCGCGGACCTGCGAGCGGAGGGGGAGCGCGTGATCGCGGCGAAGCCGTGGCCGACCGGCTGGGAGGACTGGCGGCCACCGCCGGACTGGGGGCCGTTGCCCCTGCCGGTCGACTGGCATGTGGTCTAGCGGCGAGGTCGTCAGGCGGCGTGAGGTGCTGAACGACGGCCGCTGCTGGCTCGACGTTCCCGTCTTCGTGGTGCAAGACGACGACGTGCTCGTGACGTACATCGCGCGCGGGGCGGCGTTCATCTTTCCGCCCGGACGCTGGCCCGGCACGACGGGGCGGCATCCGTGGCACGGCAAGACGTCGTGGGAAGGCAACGGCACCTTGATGCTGCAGCGCCCCGGCGAGGCCTACGCGATCTGGGTCTTCTGGTTCGGGACCGAGCGCGCGTTCCACGGCTGGTACGTCAACTTCCAGGAGCCGTTTCGGCGAACCAGCGACGGCTACGAGACCCAGGATCTCGAGCTCGACATCTGGGTTCCGAGCACTGGCGGTTGGGAGTGGAAGGACGCGGAGCTGCTCGAGCAGCGAATCGCGGAAGGGCGGTTCACGAGCGAGCAGGTCGCGGCTACCTGGGAGGAAGGCCACCGCGTCGCCGCCCTGCTCGACGCGCAGGAGCACTGGTGGCCGGACGAGTGGGCGACGTGGTCGCCGTCGCCGGGCTGGGACGCTCCCTGGCCGCTCGAGGCGCGCGCGCAACCGAACTGACCAGGCGACCCGCGCCGGTCGTGCGATCCTCGGCGCCGTGAGGACCGGCCTGTCAGACACCCTGCCGCCGGAAGGTCACAGCCGTCGCGCACCCACTCTGCTTGCGTTCGTGACGCTCGGGCTCTTCTGGGGCGCGTGGGCGGCGGTGTTGCCGAGCGTGCAGGAGGCTACGGGAGCGTCCAAGGGTGCGCTCGGGCTGGCGCTGCTCTTCGTCATCGCCGGCGCGATCCCCTCGATGCTCCTGATCGGCGGCCCGCTGGTCGAGCGCTACGGCGCCCCGGCCGTCGCGGTCCTGTGCGCCGTGTTCGCCGCCGTGTCCACGCTGCCGGGCTTCGCAGGCTCGCTGCCGTTCCTGATCCTGGCCCTGGCCGCGACAGGCGCCGCGTCCGGCGCGCTCGACGTCGGCATCAACGCGAACGCCGCGCAGATCGAAGCCACTACCGGGAAACGCGTGATGCCGCTGGCGCACGGCCTCTACTCGGTCGGCATCCTCGTCGGGGCCGTCGCCGCGGGCCTCGCACGCAGCGAGGGAGTGGGCCGCGAGTGGATCCTCGTCGCGGCGAGCCTGACAAGCGTCGTCGCCGCGCTGCTGCTCGCAGCCGATCGCAGCCTGTCGCACCCCGTACCGGTACCCGTCCCCGGCCGGCGCAGCCTCCGGTTCGAGCGGGTGCTCGTCCTGATCGGGCTCGTCGGTGCCGCGGCCTTCATCGTCGAGGGCGGGATCGAGAGCTGGAGCGCGATCTTCCTCGAGCACCAGTTGCACGCCGAGCCGGCCGTCAGCGGGCTCGGCCCGGGCGTCTTCGCAGCCTCGATGGCCCTCGGCCGCTTCTTCGGGCAGGCAACGCGACTCGGCGATCGCGTGCTGCTCGCGGGCGGCGCGGGCCTCGCGGCTGTCGGCTGCGTCGTCGCGGCGGCGGCCCCAGTTGCAGCCGTCGCGCTGATCGGCTTCGCGCTCGCCGGGGCGGGGATCTCGCTGAACGCGCCGGTCGTGTTCGGCGCGGGTGGCCGCCGCGGCGCCAACGCGGTCGCGACGGTCACGACCATCGGCTACGTCGGGCTGCTGATCGGGCCGGCGCTCGTCGGCGGCGTCGCGCAAGCCGCCTCCCTGCGCGGCTCGCTCGTCGTGCTCG
>DASYPH010000259.1:0-9044 GCA_036006925.1 Gaiellaceae bacterium | reverse complement strand
ACCTTTTGAACGCCAAGTCCACAGGACCACTCGCTCGTCTGTGGATGTCTGCGTTCGGCCGGCAACAGCAAGGGCGTGGCCTGCGTAACCGTCACCTCCGTTCAGGAATTGAACGCCGGTCAGCGGTCGTGGCCGTTCCGGACACGGCCGACGGCGCGCAGGAGCGCGTCCGCCGACGTCTTCCCCACGAGTGGCAAGCCGGCGAGACTCGCGGTGTGCGGGCTCGTCGTCGCCAGCACGATGGGGGTCGGGGTACGTGCTCGCGAAGGCGGTCGCGGCGCGCGCGCGGCGCCGTGGTGCGACGTCCGCGTCGAGCACGACGACGTTCGCGCCATGGCCGAACGCCGCGAGCTCGAGATCCTCGTCCGAGCCGACGAGCGACACAGGCATGCCGCGCCGGGCTGCACGCGCGAGCACGGGACCGGCGAAATCGTCGTCGTCGCTCACCAGCAGGATCCGGATCGGCCGGCGCATGGTCACCCTTCGATGTCCTCGAGGATGAGCGCGTCTCCCTCCTCGACCCCGGCCGCGGCCGCCGCCCCCGCGGGCAGCTCGAGCGCGGCGACGGCGCGACGCGCGCCGGCGACGCGCCACGGGCGTAGCCCATGCCTGACGCCGACGACCTTCCGGTCGCGGTCGAGGAACACGACGTCGATCGGGAAGCGCATGAAGAACATGTGTACCGACGGGGCCGAGTCGATGAGCATCCCGCCCCCAGGCTCGAGTCCGCTGCGGCCGAGGAGGCCGCGCATCCGCGCGAACGAGCTCCTCGGTACCTCGCACCGCTCGCAGACGATCGTGCCCTCGGAGGTACGCACGCTTGCGAACGCTGCAGCAGCCATCACTCCCCGCGGCCCTCAGGCCCCACGACCGTCACGCGCAGGAACGTGGCGAGCCGGCCGACGGGCTAGCTCCGCGGTACCACGAAGCGCGCGCTGCCGACGATGCGGTACCGCGCGAATGCGCGGGGGCCGAAACCGGCCCAGACGTACCAGTGGTACCGGCCGGGCGCCAGCCGGAAGCGGTGGCCGGACCATCTCCAGGTCGCCGACAGGCCGGCCTGGGGCATCCTCGGCCATGCTGCGTAGATGCGCTTCGAGCCACGGTACAGCTGCACGTTGTAGTAGGCGGCACCACGGACGCGTCGCCAGCGGAGAATGGGGTTCGGCGCCGCTAGCGGCGCAAACGGCGTCTTCTGGAGCGTCAAGACTTTCGGCAGGCCGTTGATGGAGACGACGTTCGAGGGGTTCCCGGCCTCGTCGAAGGACTGCACGGTGTAGAGGTACTCCGCGCCGTCGCGGATCGTGCTGTCACTGAACTTGCCGGCGCTCCCGTCGAGTACGGTCGTAAATCCCTTGCTGCCACGGACTTTGCGTTGGACGACGACGCGGTCGGAGGCGCTCGACGAGCTCCAGACCAGGTTGTTGGCGGTGGGTGTGCTTCGTTCCCTGACCTGGCTGAGGACGGGAGGAGTTGCGTCGTAGGCCAGCTGCGCGGTGGAGTCCGCGCTGTTGCCTGCCATGTCGGTGCAGCCTCCGTCGACGGTCGCGGCTCCGTTGTCCGGGCCGCCGTACGTCAGCGAAGAGCAGCCGGCGATGCCGGACGTGGGGTCGGTTCCGCTCCAGCTGATCGTGACCGGTTGGTTGTACCAGCCGTTGAAGTCGGGTGCGCGCGAGAAGTTCGCGGTGACTCCGGTCGGCGGCGTTGCGTCGATCTTGAGCTGACCCGTCACCGCCGTCGTCGTGCCACCGAGGCTCTTCGCCCAGCAGGTCTGAGTCGTGCCCGCCGTGTCTCCAGGGACCGGCACAGCCGCCAAGCAGTTGGTATCGGTGGCATCGGCCGACACCGACCAGTGGAGAATGACGTTGTCGCCGCTCGCGCTCCCCCGGTACCAGCCGTTGTTGCCCGCGATCCCGGTGATCGAATAGCTGATCGTCGGCCCTGACGCGGAAGCGGTCGTGGCGAACATGAGGAAGAACGCGAGTCCGACCGCGCAGACTGCAGTGGAACGGGCCATCGCTACGGCGACCTCAACGGGCTCGGAGGCGCAGCCCCCGCCGGGGCCATAAGTGGCGCAGGACCGGAGTCATGCGGGGTTGCGGCCGGGGACGTATTGCTGGGCGGAGGCGCTGTCTGGTCGGGCACGCTCGTCACGGGGTTCGAGACGTACGTTGGCTGCTGCGCATACGTTTGCTGAACGGGTGGTGCGGGTTTCGCTGCCGGCCTCGTAACGCGTCCGGGCTTGGCTGCGGGTCTACCGGCGTGCGTCGACTTGGCCACGGACGGGGCGGCGCGTCGCGGGGGGAACGGCTCGCTGCTCCGATGAACTGAGGGCGGCTTGGCGGACGCCGCGGCGCCCGTTATGGCCCTTATGGCCGTCGATCCGAAGCCGTGCGTCGCCTCGAGCGGCAGGTTCCGGGCAGCGGCACCAAACGCGGCCAGCGCCGCCACGCCGACGAACGCCGCCCACACGAGGCGGCCGCGCTGCGGCAGTCGCACGGCGTCGGCTGCCCTGTCGGAACGGCCAGGCTCGAGCTCTCGGCGGATCTGATCGGGAGTCCGAACTTGTTGCGCCGCAGGCTCGGGCGCGAGCTCATACCGGCTGGAGCGTTCCCCGCCAACACGAACGAGCAGGCACGCCGAGACCAGCTCCGACAAGTCGGACGCGGCTTGGGAGCCGCCGACACCGGTGAGGCGCGCGTACTCGCTTCTGGTCAGGGACGCACCAGGCTCCGAGGCGAGTGCCAGAAGCGCTCGCCGTTGAGCCGCAGTCAGCTCAACTGTACCGCGGTGTGACACGAGCACCCTCCCCGGCGACGACACGTGGTGCCTTCTCTGGACAATAACGCACAAATCGCCCGCATAAAAGCCTCTAATCGCGCTACGATGCGTTGGACGCCGGGCGCCGAGGAAGGCAAGGCTATTGCACGTGCGCGGTCGGGCGCGAAATTGCCGGCCGGCTCCCTGCTGCATTGACCGCCGTGACCCGGATCCGCAGCCGATGTCCGGAGTCGCGATGCAGGACCCGGTACTTGGCGTGAGTGGCACTGCGGATACGGCTGCATGATCTGCCGTGAGCATTGCAGCGGAGCCACTGGTAGCGATAGCCGTTCGGCCGTCCGGTCCACGAGCCGTGGCTGGCAAGCAGCCGCCGACCTACATTCGCATGACCCGAGATTTGCGGCGCCTTTGTGAGCTGCGGAGGAGCAACACCGCTGAGCGCCAGGATGGCGCCCCCGGCTCCGCCGCTCACGCCGGAGAGCGTCCAGGCGGCCTGGTAGGTCCCGGTACCGGTGGTCAGGTCGTAGGCGGCACGGCCGTGGCCGGTGGTGGAGTAGCCGAAGTCCGTGAGCGGACTGAAGCCTGCGGTGCTGAGGGTGGAGGTGACGTTGTTCGGGTAGTTGATCGCGCCGATCACGAGGTCGAAGGGGGCGGTGGTCGTGATGGTGGGAGTGGTGGCGGTGGTGGCGGACGCGGTCGAGCCGCCGGCCGCTTTGTCTACGCCGGCGAGCCCGCTCCACTCGCTGACCTCAGCCGCTGCCGATTTGGCGGCGGAGAGGGTAATCGTGACGTTGCTGAGGCTCGGCGCGCCGAGCCGGTACCAGAGCTCAATCCGGCTGTCGGTGCCGGTGAGGAAGCCGGCCGCGCCGCGCGTCCAGGTGGCGCCGTTCGAGTCTTGGACGGAGCTGACCGAGGCCGAGCTGCCGGCTTTCAGCGCGATCGCAGCGACGAGCCCGTCACCGGCGGTCGTGCCGCCGGTGAGCGGCACGCTCAGCGTCGAGCTCGACGCCTCGCTGGCCGCCACCTGCCGCACCAACGCGATCCCTGCGCCTCCGCCTCCGCCCCCTCCACCACCACCGCCGCCGGTAGTGGTCGCCGTCACCGGGGTCGATGGGGCGGATTGGTTGCCGGCATTGTCGACCGCCGACACGGTGTAGGTGTGGGTCGAGCCTGCGACAAGACCTGTGTTCGCGTAGGACGTACCGGTGGTCGAGGCGATCAGGTTGCCCCCGTCGTAGACGTTGTAGCCCTTGAGCCCCGAGCCGCCCGTGTCGGTTGAGGCGCTCCACGCTAGGTCGATCTCGCTCGAGCTGACCGGGGTCGCCTTGAGCCCCGTCGGCACCGACGGCGGCGTCGTGTCGGGAGGAGAGCCGGAAGCGTCATGGCACGTCGCCGAGCCGGAGTCCATCACCGGTTGGCCACCGATCGGGATGAAGGCCCAGTCGTATGAGCCGGCATGCAGCGTCAGCTCGAGCACACCGAAGGTCGTCGCGATGCGGACTTCGCTGTTCGCAGCGGGCGCGACGATCGAGGTGTGGTTCGCGCCGCCGGTGCCGGCGATGAACTCGCGGATGCCGTTCGCGTTGTCCGGCTGGCCGGACGGAGTCTGTGGCGCGAAGCGCTCGTAGATGTGGTCGTGGCCGTTGAGGACGACGTCGGCGTGCGCGGCGTAGAGCAGGTTCCAGAAGGAATGGGAGTTCTGGTTTGCGCGTCCGCCGGAGCTGAAGAGGGGGATGTGCCAGTACGCGAGCAGACATTGATGGGGATGTGCGGCCAGGTCGGCGGCAAGCCAGTTGTACTGAGGGCTGCCCGTTCCACAGCCGCCGGCGTTCCCGCAGTTCGAGTTCAGGGCGATGAGATGCCAGCTCCCGACGTCGAAGCTGTACCAGCCCTGACCGACGTTTCCCTCGTCCGCCGCGCCTGCGTAGTAGCGCCAGTAGCCCGCGGCGTTCTGATTCGAGCTGTCGCATCCCGTGCCGCCGCTCGTCAGGTACTCGTGGTTCCCCACCGACGGATACGTCTTCGAGAGAAGTTGCCCCCACGAGAGGGCGTACGAGTTCAGGAACGCCTGGTAGCCCCCGCAGTAGTACTGGTTGTCGCCCAGCGCGAGAACGGCAACCGGATTGATCTGCTGCAGCACCGTGTAGGTCGCCAGTTGCTGGCACGCGCCGCTCTTCCCCTGACCGCCGTTGAAGTTGCTGTTCGACGGGTCGCAGGCAATGTCGCCCGCCGCGGCGATCACAGGGTCGGCGCCGGCTGACGCCGTTCGTCCGCTCGAGAAAACCCCCGAGAAGACAAGGGCTACCCCCCCGAGTACGAGCAAGAGCGCGAGGGTTCCACCGGACGTGCGCAGAGCCCTGCTGCGGCAGCGGCTCATGAAACCATTGTGCACCTCTTGAGGACCGGGCGAGAACCAATTTTCCTACACCCGGCTCGACGGTCCGCTCTCGAGCTTCACTCCCTCGCCGTCGGGCGTCCGCATCGTCCCCCGCACGAGCACGTCGAACTCGCCGGCGACGACCCCGAATCCGTGCGCCTCCGCGACTCGACGCGACGTTGGATTCCTCAGTTACTTGCTAGGCAACTCATTGTTGCAGGCGTCGTTCTGTACGGAGGCTACGGCTACACCGCCGCGGAGGAACTCGTGAAGCGCGTGGAGTTCAGCCGACCTGAGATCGTCGCTGAATATGGTGTCGCTCGACACGCGGGAGCGTTCGTAAGTCTGGTACGAGCCCTGGCGTGGCTGCTCGCGTCCGCGAGTCCGATGCTGCCGATCCCGGGTCGCCGCAAGCGCCCGCTGCTCGTTCACTTGGACTTGTAAACGCACCGCCTCCGCTAAATGGCGCTACTCACCCAGGCACCGCCGCCTTGCTGGCTGCCCATCTGGCCAACAAGAATCAGCGACGTGTGGTGCCTGTCCACGCGAGGCGAACCTACCTCACGAGCGTCGAATGTCAGACGGCGAAGCCCGCCTCGAGGTCGCAGGCTGTTGCACGGAAGCCGCACAGGAGCTTCTGGTGCTCAAGATCTATCGGCCAGCGCTGTCGAGGGTCATGACATGTGCACGGACGAGCCGCGTCGATGAGATCCCGCCGCCGGGGTCGAGCCCGCCCCGGCCCAAGGCCGCGCGCCGGCGCAAACGAGCTGGTGGGCATCTCGCAACGCTCGCCACACGTTCGTCCCTCAGCGGTGCGCACGTCGCAGAACGGCACCGCGCGTCGGCGGAAGCCGAGACCCGACCTGCGGCTGGCTGCGTCTGCGGAACATCGCCGTCAAGGTCGCGACCGCGCGGGACGGCGCCCTCAACCGAACGACTCGACACTCACCACCTTAGGTCGACCGCTTGCGGGGTCGCGCTCAGCCGCTGGGCTCAGTCGAGGGCCCTCCGTCGAACCCGGAGACGACAAGGGGGATCCGCGCAGGCGCCTCCCGCCGCTGGGCCAGGTAGGAGGCGGAGGCCTCCAATCTCGAGCGGGCTCCGATCTTGCGCAGGATGTTCTGGATGTGTCGCTTGACCGTGAACTCCGAGAGTTCGAGGCGCGCCGCAATCTCCTTGTTGGCTCGGCCGTCCGCGACGAGGTCGAGCACTTCGAGCTCACGACTCGAAAGCATCGTCAACTGCTGCGCCACACCGGCTGTTGCGTTTGCGCTCTGTAGTCCGCTGACCAGCATCGACGCGACGTCCCGCCCGAGTGGCGCTTCACCATCGAGCACTCCGCGCAAGGCGCGAAGAAGTCCCGTCGGCGAGATCTCCTTCGGCAGGACCCCCACGGCGCCGGCGCGGACGAGGTCGAACACGAGGTCGGACGAGAGGCGGTGTCGGCTCGCCCACACGATCGGAGCGACATGGTTCCGGTGCAGAAGCGTGACAGCGTCCGTTGCGCCCGACGGCGGCAGGTCGAGGTCGACCAGAGCGAGATCGGGCCGATACCCGGCGGAAAGCAGAGCTTCCAGGTCTTCCAAGCTTCCTGCCTCGGAGACCTCGAAATCCGGGGCTTCGCCGATGACGATCCGGAGCCCGAACCTGAACAACGTGAACGAGTCGGCGAGCGCCAGGTAGCTGGTGCGCTGCGCGCCTCGACGTCTACCTTCCTCCATACGCTGCCGCCCTCGCAGAATCTCCTCCGATCCCCTTCCCCCAGCGTCCTGGGAGGATCCTACGGCGCGGGCAAGTTGGGGTTCATCCCGTCGAACGGATGGTTCTGAGAGCCGACTTGAAACCTTTGTCGTAACCCACGGCGAGTACTCGACGGAGGTCCCGGCCGGAACCGGCCTTCCGCTGGTTGTTCGGCCCCCGTCGCCTAGACCTATTTATCTAGGTGGGCGCAGTCCCATGCGCCGCGACCGCAGCTATGCCGACCGTTTCGAACCCAGAACCCACCCTCCTAGTGCTCGACGCGCAGTCGGTGTGGCTGCGCGCCGTCGAGCGAATCGCTGCCGACGCAGGCTTCGCGACGACCACGACGACCTCGGAAGGCGAGGCGTTGAAGCTCCTCGAGCGTGGCGGGTTCCACGTCTTCATGCTCGCTGTCGACGGGGACGGGGAGAGTCGGAGCTGGACGCAGCTTCTCTCGCGCTCCAAGAAGCTTGCTCCGAACGCCAGGTTCATCCTGGTGGGCGACGACGAAGACGAGCAGTTCGTTTGCCGCGCTCACGAGGCCGGCGTGGACGCATACCTCACGCGACGCGTCGAGCCTCAGGACCTCATTTTCGCGATCCGCCAGGTACTCGCGCCCGCGATGTATCTCGTCTGGCCGTTCGTCGGGTCGCGCAAGTGGTCTGAGAACGGCGCGCCACGGCCGTGCGGGCTCACCCGTCGAGAGAGCGAGGCGCTCGACCTCATCGGCAAGGGCCGGTCGAACGCGGAGATCGCCAAGGAGCTGGGGATTACCGAGCAGACGGTGAAGGGACACCTGTGGCGCCTTTACCGCAAGCTGGGCGTCTCGAATCGAACGGCCGCGGCACGCTGGACGGAAGAGGCCGGCCACAACGTCGAGGCGACGGCCCGGGCGGAAGGCGGAGAAGACCTGTCGACCCGCCCTTCGCACCCTGTGGAAGCAGCTCGGTGAACTGTGGAAACCACCTGGAAAGACTTGTGGAAAACGCCTTGAGCTGAAAGGATCTACCGGGAGACGGGAGAGGGGGGCTGCATGGTCGAGTTACACCAATCTGAGAGGCGCAGGACCGGACAATCGACAGCGATCATCCTCGACCAGTACTCCCTGTGGCTCGAGACCGTCAAGCGGCTCGCGGAAGCGGCCGGGATCGGTGCGGTCGCGACGACGACGAGCCCGCAGCAGGCGACAGAAGCTCTCCTCGCGCGAAAGCCGAATCTCTTCATCCTCGGCCTGGAGCCCGAATCCATGGACACGGCCGTCATCAGCGAACTGCTGGACGTGGCCGCTTCGGTCCAGGGACTTACCACGCTGGTGGTCGGGAGTGACGACGATCCCGAGCTCGTCGAGCGGTGCCTCCGTTCGGGCGCATACGGCTACGTCCTCAAGACGGTGCATCCGCTCGACCTGTCGATCCTGATCCGGCAGGCGATGGATCGGTCGGTCTATCTCTTCGTCCGGCCCTCGAGCAACTCGAACGGTGACCACCACTCCGCTCCCAGGCTCACGACGCGCGAGCTCCAGGTGCTCCGTCTCGTCGCCGAGGGGCTTCCGAACGCACAGGTGGCCAAACGGCTCTGGATCAGCGAGCCGACGGTGAAGTACCACCTGTCACGGACCTACGAGAAGCTGGGGGTCTCGAACCGCACAGGTGCGTCGCGCTGGGCCGAACTGCACGGCTTGCTCGATAGGGTTGCGAGCTGAACCGCTCCCGGTCATTCCGTCGCCTCGCTCTCACCTCTCTTCTCGTCGTCGGCCTCTGCCTTGTCGCCGAGTCGGCGGCTTCGGGGGCAGGGTCTGATCGAGCTGCCGCGACGCGGGCCGGATCAAGGCCGTGCGCCGGCCTTCGCAGGCCGCCGGCGACGTTCCGGCACGTGATCTGGATCGTCATGGAGAACCACAGTTACGGGCAGATCATCGGCTCACATGACGCGCCCTACCTGAACTCGCTCGCCCACAAGTGCGGCCTGGCCGCCAATTTCTCGGCCGAGTCACATCCGAGCCTCCCGAACTACGTCGCGATGACCTCCGGGTCGACGCAAGGGATCAGCGACGACGGGGACCCATCCGAGCATCAGCTTTCGGTGCAGAGCATCTTCTCGCAGCTCGGCGGCGGCTGGCGTGCCCTGGACGAGTCGATGCCCTCCC
>DASYPH010000258.1:0-3963 GCA_036006925.1 Gaiellaceae bacterium | reverse complement strand
GCCGAGCGCGACGTGATCCCGTACGCCGAGGCTGCGCGCCGCGTCGTGATTGCGTATAGCCCGCTCGCGCAGGGTTTTCTCTCGGGTCGCTACGACGCCTCGACGCGTCCGTCGGGACTCGTGCGACGGCAAAGCAGACTCTTCCGTCCAGAGTCGTTCGAGCGTCACGCAGAGCTGCTCGCAGTTCTCCGGGAGGTCGCGGACGCACACGAGGTCTCGTCCAGCCAGGTGGCGCTTGCCTGGGCGATCCGCAGCGAGAACGTCGTCGCGATTCCCGGCGCATCGTCCGTCGAGCAAGTCGAGTCCAACGCGGCCGCCGCCGACCTACCTCTTCACGACGATGAGATCCGCGCACTCTCGGACGCGGCGCGGGCTACGAGTGCTCCGGTTCGAGCTGTGCCTCGCGGAACGTGACGAGTTTGCCGCGGTGTCCGTCCCAGAGTTTCAGTCGGGTTGCGCGTAGCGCATCCAGGAGTGTCAGTTCCGGGACTGTTCGCAGGCGCTCGGTGTTGTCATGCGCCTCTTGCAGGTTGTAGTTGGGGATGCCGACACTCAGGTGGTGGACGTGGTGGAAGCCGATGTTGCCGGTGAAGAACTGCAGGACGCGTGGCAGCTTGAGGTACGAGCTCCCGTGCAGGGCTGCCTGGTCGTAGCGCCAGTCGGCATGCTCCTGCCAGTAGGTGTCTTCGAACTGGTGTTGCACGTAGAACAGCCACACCCCGACTGCGCCGGCGACCAGGAAGATCGGCACTTGGGCGAGCAGGTACGCACGCCAGCCGACGGCGATGCAGAGCCCGGCCGTGATGACGGCGAGAGCGAGGTTCGTCTTCAGCACGCTGTTCCGCACACGCGGGCGCGCCCCGTGCGGCACGAACCGGGGCTTCAGCACGAGCACGAGGAGCCACCCGAGACCGAACATCACCGCCGGGTTGCGGAACAGTCGGTAGGCGAGTCTGCGCATTCTCGGCAGTGCCTGGTACTCGGCCACGGTCAGCGTGGTGATGTCGCCGACGCCGCGCCGCTCGAGGTCGCCGGCCGTCGCGTGGTGAACGGCGTGCTCGTGCTGCCAACACCGGAAAGGCAGCCACACGAGCAGCCCGAGGGCCCCCCCGAGCAGATCGTTGGCGCGCCGGGAGCGCAGCAGCGAGCCGTGCGCGCAGTCGTGAAAGACGATGAAGACGCGCAGCAGAAACCCGGACGCCGGGAGCACGAGCAGGAGCGACAGCACGAGCGAGATGCGCTGCGCAACGAAGATCGCGGCGACCAGCGCGAGGTACGGCACGACCGACGTCGTGAGATCGAGCATGCTTCGCCCGAGCCGCGGCTTGCTGTAGCAGGCAAGCGCTTCTTTCCAAGAACGACTCGAATCCGGGGTGGAGAGCGCGCCCGAGGTCATGTCGAGGCACGATAGCGACCCGCCTCGCCGCCGGCGGTGTCGCAGCGTACGCTGGCCCCGTGGGACAGCCGCGGCGCCGTGTGGTGGTGACAGGACTTGGAATGGTGAGCCCACTCGGCAACTCGGTGTCGGAGTCATGGGACGCGCTGCTGGCGGGGCGCTCGGGCGCAGCGCCGATCACGCTCTTCGACGCGGGCGACTTCCCGGTCACGTTCGCCTGCGAGGTGAAGAACTTCGACGTAGCGGAGCTGTTGGAGCCCAGGGCGGCGAGGCGCATGGATCGCTGCACGCATCTCCTGCTCGCAGCCGCCCGCGAGGCTGAACGCGATTCCGGGCTCGAGATCGGATCGGTGGCAGACCGGTCGGGAACGGCGATCGGCACCGCGCTCGGGGGTGTCGCTTCCTTCGAGCACACGGTGCGGCAGCTGGCGAACCGCGGCCCTGGGCGGGTCAGCCCGTTCGCGATCGTGCAAACGCTTCCGAACCTCGCGGCCGGCTGGGTATCGATCGAGCTCGGAACGCGCGGCCCCCTCCTCGCTCAAAGCACCGCTTGCGCGGCATCGAGCATGGCGATCGGCGACGGGCTCGACGCGATTCGCCTCGGACGAGCCGACGTGATGCTCTGCGGCGGCACCGAAGCCCCGGTGACGCCCGTGTCGGTCGCGGGGTTCGCAGCGATGCGGGCACTCTCCACGCGATGCGACGACCCTCCTGCCGCCTCGCGACCGTTCGACCGCGGACGCGACGGGTTCGTGATCGCGGAAGGCGCCGCCCTCCTCGTGCTGGAGGAACTCGAGCACGCCCGCGCGCGCGGCGCACGTATCTACGCGGAGGTCGGCGGGTACGGAGTCTCCTCGGACGCGAGCCACGTCTCCGACCCCGATCCGATCGGCGCCAACGCCGCGCGCGCCGTCCGAATGGCGCTGGCCGACGCCGACCTTCTGCCGGAGGAGATCGGCTACGTCAACGCGCACGGAACCTCTACCCCCGCCGGAGACGCGGCCGAGGCGCGCGTCTTGAAGATCGTCTTCGACGCCGCCGGCTCGACGCGGCCGCTGGTCTCCTCCACCAAAGGAGCAACGGGACACACACTCGGCGCCGCAGGCGCCGTCGAAGCAGTCTTCACCGTGCTTGCGCTCCAGCACGGTGTGCTTCCACCCACGCTCAACCACACCGACCCGCACCCGGACTGCGGACTCGACTACATCGCCGACGGCGCACGCATCGCCCAAGTCGACGCGGCGCTCTCGAACTCGTTCGGGTTCGGCGGTCACAACAGTGTCCTTGCATTCCGCCGCTGGACCGACGGCGAACCGCGTCGGCCCTAGCTTGGCCGGGCCCGTCAGGTGCCGGTGGTGGCCCTGGATCCGGGTGGATCGCTCTTCCTCGCGAGTGTGGTCGCTTGGCGGTTGGTCTGTGTCTGGGAACTGGTGCCCGCCACTGTCCTCGTCGTCGCAGTCGCGGTCGGCGTCCGAGGCAAGGAGTCGGCGCCTCGGCCGCGAACTGGTCGTTCCCGGCAGGCCTAGGGAGCCGAGGAGGTCGACCGTGAAGTCGATTGGTCAACGCTATGTGACAGCCACGATCGTTTTCGTGCTGTGCGGTCTGTGGCTCGGGGTCGGGCTCGTGAACGGTCTCGTCTGCCTGGCCTCGTTCGCGGCCTCCGTCCTCGTGGTGCGCGTCCTGCAGGCGCGAGACGATCGCAGGCGCACCGCGGCAGCGCCCCGCTCACGCAGGAGGGAGAGCCGGCGCGAGCGCCCGAGACAGACGCGGCCGGCTCCGCCGCTCGACGACGTCGAGGGCTTCGGCTGGCCGCGCACGATGTCGGGCGCCTAGCGCCCGGCCGTACCCTCGCTGCTGCTCACGGCCCTCTCAGACACGATGCGCATGCTCGCGGCGTGCCGCCGAGCAGGTCGCGCCGCAGTTCCGCACGTCGGCGTCGCCGTCGCGCAGTCGGGCCGTTGGTGCTCGCGCTCGCTGCCGGCGTCGCTGTCGTGATCTGGGGAAGCGGTGTGGGCGGGACAACAACCGCTTCCCGTGCTCGTTCGAGTGTTGGCTCGCCACGCCTGCATCTCCATCCCCCAGGCCCGATCCCCGGGTACCTGCTGATCGCCGACCGCGGCAACAACCGGATGCTGCTCGTCGACGGCGCGCACCACGTCTTCTGGCGCTATCCCGGAAGCGGCCCCCGAGCAATGCCGTTCGTCTTCGACGACGACACGTTCTTCAGCCCCGACCACCGCGCGGTGATTTCGAACCAGGAGGACCAGGACACGATTCAGGTCATCTCCTTTCCGGGCCGCCACGTCATCTGGCGCTACGGCCACGTCGACGTCAAGAGCGGAGCCCACGGTTACCTCAACACCCCTGACGACGCCTATCTGTTGCCGAACCGCTTGATCTCGGTCGCAGACGCCTACAACTGTCGAGTCCTCTTCATCTCCCAAGCGCACCGGATCGTCCGCCAGTACGGGACGACAGGTGTGTGCCGCCACGATCCGCCGCGATACCTCGGCGCCGTCAACGGCGCCACGCCGCTTGCCGACGGCGGCACGCTCGTGAGCGAGATC